>DASYTU010000186.1:0-2752 GCA_036001925.1 Actinoplanes sp. | reverse complement strand
CAGGGCGATCCCGCCGGCGTTCTCCCACCCGCCGACGTTGGCGTCGAGCTCTTCCTTGATCGTCTTCGCGTCGTCTGGGCCGACCGTCTCACCCTCCTCGGGCACGGCCATGCCGCTGATAAGGGCGCCGTTGGAGAACATGCGGGCGGCGGCCTGGTCGCCGGCAATGCCGATGCCCAGCGAGTTGCGGGCCGAGCCGATCAGGGACAGGCCGCGGCGGCCGTCGAACGACAGCGCCGGGCAGTGCAGCATGTTGCGCGGGGTGAAGGTGCGCCGCGAGCCGTCCTGCAGAAAGGCGGTGAAGGTCTTCTGGTAGGGCACTTCCAGCTCGGAGCGTGGCCGCCGCGGCGGCGGGTCGATCTGCACGCTCGACGGGTGGATCGGCACCAGCCCGGCCAGGCCGCCGGCCAGGTTGTAGACGTGGGCCAGGAACGCGTCGCCGTGGACCATCTGGTGCGCGATGACGGTCTGTTTCCACTCGAACGGGGTCATCCCGATCACGGCGCCGGGGTCGTCGAAGACGGACGGATATTCGGTGATCACCCCGTCAACGGTGCGAAGGGTCCGCATGGGCAGCATCGCGATGGTGCCCGACACCAGCGACACGGCGCGGTGAAACGCGGACAGGCCCATGGCGGAGCCCTCGCCGACCGAGACGCCGGCGTAGTTGCGATTCCCAACGCGGAAGTATTCGGCCAGCGCCGGGTCTGAGACGCTGATCAGGTCGGACGGCTGCTGCTGGGGAATCGAGCGGCGCCGCCACCAGGCCATGTCCGAATAGTAGGGCACCGCGTCCGATAATCGGACGCGTGAAGCTGGTTTCCGCGGTGCGCCGGTCGCTGCGCGGCCTCGACCTGGCCGGCGCGGACAAGGGGACCGCGGAGCTCGCCCTCACCTACGCGAAGCAGATCGACGACGGCCACGACGTGAAGGTGTTCGGGCCGCTGCTGCTCGCGGTGCTGGAATCGCTGCTGATGACGCCGCGCGCCCGGTCCGCGGTTCTGAGAGGGGTGGCGCGTGACGGTGACACCCCAAGCCCGCTCGACCAGCTCCGGGCCAGGCGAACCGCGCGGGTCGGTGATCCCGAGACTGTGGACCCCACCCCTTCGTGAGCTGACGGCGGCGACGTCGTATGGCTTCGATTTCGCCGATTTCTGCGCCGAAGTGCTGCAGGAACCGCTCGATCCGTGGCAGAAATGGGCCTCGATCCACGTCGGTGAGCTGCTGCCGGACGGGCGGCCGCGGTTTCGCACCGCGCTGGTGATCGTCGCCCGCCAGCAGGGCAAGACGTCATGGTGCCGGGCGCTGACCCTGTATTGGCTCTTTGTGGACGAGGTGCCGCTGGTGCTGGGCACCTCGACGAACCGCGAGTACGCGAAGGAGTCTTGGCGGGCCGTGGTCGCGGCGGCCCGGCGCAACAGGTGGCTGAACCGGGAGACGTCACGCCGTGGGATACGCGAGACGAACGGCGAGGAGTGCTTCACCACGGCCAGGGGTAGCCGATACGAGATCGCGGCGAGCAACCGCCGCGGCGGCCGGTCCAAGACGGTGCACCGGCTGATCCTCGACGAGCTCCGCGAACATGCCGACTGGTCGGCGTGGGGCGCCGCGTCCAACGCGACAAACGCCGTAGCAACCGCTCAGATCGTCGCCATTACGAACCAGGGCGACGAGCGCTCCGTGGTGCTCGACTCGCTGCGCACCTCCGCGCTGGAGCACATCGAGACCGGCGCGGGTGACCCGCGGCTGGGCCTGTTCGAGTGGTCCGCGCCGGCGGGGGCCGAGCCGACCGACCTGGACGCGTTGGCGCAGGCCAACCCGGATCTTGGCCGGCGCACCGACCCCGACGCGCTGATGGGCGCCGCCCTGCGAGCTCGAAACGCCGGCGGCGAGGAGTTGGCCACCTTCCGCACCGAGGTTATGTGCATGCGGGTGCGGCTGCTCGATCCAGCGATCGACCCGGACAGGTGGGCCACGAGCGGCACCGACACACCGCTAGACCTGGCCGCGGAGCACCGCGAACAGGTCGCGCTCTGCTATGACGTGTCCCTCGACGGCCTGCACGCCTGCCTCGTAGCCGCGGCCGTGGTCGACGGCCGGGTGCATGCGGAGGTTGTGCAGGCGTGGGACGGCGCCGGCTGCACGCAACAGCTGCGCCGCGAGCTGCCCGACCTGGTGCGCCAGGTGAAGCCGCGGGTGCTCGGATGGTTCCCGAGCGGTCCCGCCGCCGCGGTTGCCGCCGACCTGGCCGACCGCAAACAACCAGGCCAGACGTGGCCACCCCGCCGCGTCAAGATCGAGGAGATTAAAGGCGAGGCCGGCGCGGTGTGCATGGGCCTGGCCGAACAGGTCCAGGGCGGCGAGATCGTCCACCCCAGAGATCCCATGCTGACCCTGCACGTCGAGTCGGCGCAGAAACTACGGCGCGGCGACGCCTGGGTGTTCACCAGGCGCGGCACCGGGCCGATCGACGGCGCGTACGCGCTCGCCGGCGCCGTCCACCTGGCCCGCACCCTGCCGCCGCCGCCGCCGCCGCTCGTCGTCGTCACCGCTCGACGCTAGGGTTTCGCATGATCCCGAAGCCTACGGGGCCGATCTTCCAAGCATCGCGCCGGACTAGGCCGGCATAGAGCCAAGCGTGCCCGCGCTCGAAACCTGGCCGACGTGTGACGAACACGCGGACCCAATAGTGGCGCGGAATCCGGCGCATTACGACGTCCACGGCGCTCCAAATCGGGGAGAGAGAGAACAG
>DASYTU010000185.1:0-22182 GCA_036001925.1 Actinoplanes sp. | reverse complement strand
ACGGCGTTATCGCCTGGTCCGCCGCTGCACGCTTGCCCACCCGCCGTACTCGCTCGCGCGCCAGGATGGCGAGTGCCTCGACGCCGTCCCAGGCGGTGATCTTCTTGCCTTCCTCGCGCGACCGCGCGTGGTACGAGATCGGGACTTCGTACGGGCGGATGCGGCGGCGCAGCAACTTACCGGTGACCTCGGCTTCCATGCCGAAGCCGGTCGACCTGACGTCGAGCTCCCGGAACAGCTCGATCGGCATCAGCTTGAAGCACGTCTCGACGTCGCTGATGTAGCTGTTGAAGATGATGTTCGCCGCTAGCGTCACGCCCTTGTTGCCGATCACGTACCAGAACGAGTACGCGCTGTGGCTGCCGAACTGGCGGTTTCCGTACACGACGCGGGCCCGGCCGTCCAGCACCGGGCGGAGCAGCGCCGGGATGTCCGCTGCGTCGTACTCCAGGTCGGCGTCCAGGATCACCACGTAGTCCCCGGTCGCGTTGTCGACGGCGGTCCGGATGGCGGCGCCCTTGCCCTTGTTGCGCTCGTGGTGAACGACGCGCAGGCGCTCGTCGGTGAGTGCGTCGAGCTGGGCGGCAGTGCCGTCGCTGCTGCCGTCGTCGACCACGACGAACTCCACCTCGCACGGGTACTCGACCGCGAGGGCCAGCTTCAGCGCGCGGCCGACGGAGGCCTCCTCGTTGTAGACCGGCATGAGAATGGACAACTTCATGGCATCTCCGGGATTCATGTGAGGTTGTCCCACAGCGACTGCACCACGCCGGTCTGGGCAACGGACAGTACGACGAGAAGGGCGACGACGGCTCCGGCCCAGATCCGGCCACGGCGGCTGCCGGCGTGCGTCCACCGGTCGACCACCAGTCCGGCCGAGACCGCCAACATGGGATAGAGGAAGGCCCAGGTACGTTCCACCTCGCCCTGCCGGAGCGCGGTGACGTGGGGCGGAAGCGCGCCCCAGATGAGCATGGCGACGATCAGTACGGCCGGCAATGTGGGCCGCCGGGCACCGGGCACCCTGACGATGAGCCCCGCGATACCGAGCGCGGCGAGCGGGAGGCCGGCCATGATGAGCAAGGCGGCCGGTTGGCCGGCGATCCAGTACGGGTAGAAGTGCGAGCCGCTACGGGTCAGCGCCCGGTAGCAGGCGAACACGTCGAAGCCGAGCGCGAGCCACAGCACCAGCAGGACCGCGGCGCCGCCCACCGCGGCGGTGCCGAGCAGCTTGGCCGACTGGCGCAGGCTGCGGGTCTCCAGCACGACGGCGACCGCCGTGGCGAGCGCGAGGAACACGGTCGCGTAGGTCAGGAAGGTGGCCAGCCCGAGCACCGCACCGCCGGCGGCGGTCAACGCCATCGACCGACGCCGGGCGCCGACCACGAAGAGCGCCGCGGCGGTGGCGAAGAGAGTGGCGAAGACCGCGTCCATGCTCGTGTACGCGAGCATCAACGGAGCGGGCGCCGCGACCGCGAGCACCGCGGCGATACGGCCGGCGCGCTCGCCGCCGTATGAGCGGGCCATGGCCCAGGCGCCCACCGCGGTACACAGCGAGAGCAGCGCGAGCACCGTGGTGAACACGAACGGCTGGGCGTGTACGATCTTGGATACGGTCCAGAGGAACACCTGGACACCGGGCGGATGGGTACGGCCGTTCCAGGCGGTCAGGTGAGTGAGCAGCGACGGGAAGTTCGAGACGAAGCCGCGTACTCCGTACTGGTCGATGAAGTGCAGGTCACGGGTGTAGTAGCGGCCAGTGGTGGTGGAAATGCCCTCCCACAGCGCCCGCTGGTCGCCGCGGATCAGGTTGACCGCGACCGACGTGACCCACGCCGACGCGACGATCAGCGCCAGCGCCGCTCCGGTAGGAATGCGCCGCGTGGACGTCACAGCCCAGGCGGCGGCCGCCAGCAGCAGGCCGGCCGGGATCAGCCGGATCAGGGTCCAGTCGGTGAAGACCGGGTCGAAGAAGCCGTAGAGCGGTGGGTGCAGGAGCCTCTTGTTGCCGCCGAGCGAGACGTCCTGGCTCCAGAAGCCGAACCAGGTCAGCAGGCCGGCCATCGCGAGGATGGCGAGCACCGGCCAGTACCGCCACGGCACCGTAGGGCGGGCCGGCGGCTCGGGCCGGTCGGCCCTCGCCGGCGGCTCGACGTCGGGAGCGACGACATCATCGGTACGCGTGGACATGTGGTCGTATCCATCCCCCGGGATCACGGACGGCGCGGAGCATACAGCAGGTGCGTTTCGACCTTCGCCCCATGATGGCTCAGCTATCCGGCCAGGGTCCGGCGGCTCAGCTCATCCGCCATCCAGTCGGCGATCATCGGTCGGGCCCGCGACGGCAGGTTGGAGACGCCGTGATTGCCCTCCGGGAAGTTCACGAACGTCCCCTTTGGCGTCTCGTCCGCCTGGCGCTGGGTCTGCTGCCAGGGAATCAACCGGTCCAGCTTGCCGGTCACGTAGAGCGCCGGGATGGTGATGCGGCCGCAGACGCCGTCCAGGTCCAGCGACAGCGCGATGCGCCGGGCCTCGCCGTCGGACGCCGCGCCGGACTTGACGGTGAACGTCTGTCGGGTCATCGGCGGCAGATCGTCCCACATGTCCCCGAACCGGAACGGACCACTGATCCCGGCCACCGCGACGACCCGCGGCTCGAACGCGGCAACTCGGGGCGCGTAGTAACCGCCCAGGCTGACCCCGGCCACCCCGATCCGCTCGTGGTCGAGATCGGTGCGGGCGGCGAGCAGGTCGAGCAGCGGGCTCACCGCCTTCTCGTAGTCCGGCCGGATCGGCAGCGACAGGCCCGTCTCCCCCTGGCCGGGGCCATCCAGCGAAATCGTGGCCATGCCCCGGTCCAGGAACGACTGCTCGAAGTAGAAGAACTCCTCCTTCGTCGAATCCAGCCCGGGAATGAGCACGACGTATGGCGGCATGTCGACGCCGGGCGGCCGGCGCAGGTTCGCGTACGCGGTCCCGCCCTCGATGGGAATCACGAGCCGCTGCGCCGACGGGTCCAGCCGGGCCAGCGCGTTGCGGGTCTCCGCCACCGACCGCCGGGTTGCCTCGGCGGCCAGGTCGAGGTCGACCATCCAGACGAACTTGCCGAAGTGGCGGTTCACCGACGCCCGCCGCCAGGCCTGGCCGGCGGTCAACCGGTGCCCCGAGGAGTCCGCCTCGCGCGCGAACGCCGCCTGTTCGTCCGCGGTCCGGTTCCACTGCGGCAGCCAGTCTGCCCACGTCTCGGTCCGGGCGACCGTGGCCAGCATGTCGTTGTAGTCGACGCCGTTCTGGATCAGGCGCGGTCCCCAGTGCGCGAGCGCGGTTTCCACGGCAGAGTCAGCCACTGCGGCTCCCATCAGGCCAGGATGCGAAGAGGTGCCTCGAGTAGGCCGAGGAAATAGGCCATCCAGCGGGCGCCGGTGGCGCCGTCGACCGGGCGATGGTCGACCGCGAGCGTCGCCCGCAGCACGGTGGCCACGCCCAGCTCGCCGTCGGTGACGACGGGCTCCTGCCGGGCGGCGCCGACGGCCAGGATGGCCGCCTGCGGTGGGTTGATGACCGCGGTGAAGTCCTCCGTACCGAAGGCACCCAGGTTGGTCACGGTCAGCGTGCCTCCCTCCAGCTCGTCCTGGCGCAGCCGGCCGTCGCGGGCGCGGGCCACCAGGTCGGCGCTCATGCTCGCCAGCGCCGACACGGTCATCCGCTGTACGCCGCGCAGGACCGGCGTGACCAGGCCGGAATCGGTCGCCACGGCCACCGCGATGTCGACGTCGTGGAAGCGCCGCACCGCGTCCGTCGTCCAGATCACGTTCATGTCGGGCACGGCGACATGGGCCCGGGCCGCCGCCGCGACGATCAGGTCGTTGATCGAAACCTTGACGGCCGCGGCCGTGTTGAGGTCCTCGCGGAGGGCCAGCAGCGCGTCGACCCGGGCACTCCCCCGGATCGAGAAGACCGGCGCCTCCTGGTGGCTACGGGTGAGCCGAGCGGCGATGGCCCGCCGCATCCGCGAATGCGGAACATCCTCGAAGAACGCCGCCGGCGTGGCCGTCGCGCCTACCGGCCTCCCGTCCGGCACGACCGCCCGACGCCGTTCCAGCGTGGCCAGCCGGTCGGAAATCGCTCGCCGGACGTCGTCCCGGACGATGCGCCCGCCCGGCCCGGTGCCGTGCAGGTCCTCGACCCCGATTCCGTTCTCCTTGGCGATCCGTCGGGCGAGCGGGCTGGCGAAGATCCGGGCCGCCGCGGCCCCCGGCGCGGCAGACGCCGCCGCGGCCCCCGGCACGCCCGAACGCGCGGCAGGCGCCACCGCGGCCTCCGGCACGCCCGAACGTGCGGCAGGCGCCGCCGCCGCTGCCTCCGGCGCGCCCGAACGCGCGGCAGGCGCCGCCGCGGCCTCCGGCACGCCCGAACGTGCGGCAGGCGCCGCCGCGGCGGGTTCGGCGTTCTGGCTCACCTCGCGCGTGCCGGCCGGCGACGGAGCATCCGCGGCCGCGGCGGCGACGGCCGCCGGTGCGGTGCCGGTCAGCCGCTCGACCAGCGCGTCCACGTCGTCGACCACCTCGCCCGGCGCGGCCAACACCGCCATCGGGGTGCCCACTGACACCGATTTGCCGGGCTCGACCAGCGTGCGGAGCAGCACGCCGTCGGCGTCCGCCGGCACGTCCACGACCGCCTTCTCCGTCTCCACGGTTGCGATCGCGTCACCCGCCGCGAACGTGGTGTTCTCGGCCAGCGGCCACTCGGAAAGGACGGCCTCCACGGTGTTCGCGGAGATCTCGGGCATTCGCAGCAGGGTCGCCATCGCTCAGCCTCCGAGCATCTCGGTGAGGCGGGTGGCGACCTCTTCCCGGCGCGCGATGGCCGCACGCTCCAGCACCTTGCTGATGCTGGGCGACGCCTCGCCGCCGGTGACCCGTTCGATGGGCGCGTCAAGCCAGTCGAAGTAACGGCGCTGGATCTCGTCGGCGAGCCACCCGCCGTACGACGTACCGATCGGGCCCTGCTCGACGATCAGTACCCGGTTGGTCTTGCGAATGCTGTCGCCGAGGGTGTCCCAGTCGAGGCTGGCCCGGTCGAGCCAGCGCAGGTCGATGACCTCCGCGTCGGCTCCGATGGCCTCGACCGCGGCGAGCGCCTCGGCCACCATCGACAGGTACGCCACCACCGTGATCGCGTTCCCCGAGCGGCGGACCGCGGCCTTGCCGACCGGAAGGTAGTAGTCGTAGTCGTCGACCGGACCCGGGCCGGTGCTGTTGTAGAGGTCCACGTGCTCGAGGACCACGACCGGGTCCTCGCAGCGCAGCGCCGCGTTCATCAGGCCGACGTAGTCGAACGGCGTCGACGGGGCGACGATGCGCCAGCCCACCGCGGTGGCGAAGACGCCGGCCGGGTCCATCGAGTGCTGGGAGCCGTACCCCGTGCCGGTCGCGACCTTGCTCCGCAGGACGAGCGGCACCGGACCGTCGCCGCCGAACATGTGCCGTGCCTTGCCGACCTGGTTGAAGAGCTGGTCGGCCGCGACCCACATGAAGTCGGCGTACATGAACTCGACCACGGGCCGGAACCGGCCGTCGAGCGCGATGCCACCGGCCAGGCCGGTGAACGCGTTCTCGCTGATCGGCGTGCCCAGGACCCGGTCCGGGTAGGCATCCTTCAACCCCTTGGTGGCGCCGTTGGTGCCGCCGTTCAGCCGGTGCACGTCCTCGCCCATGACGACGATCCGGTCGTCGGTGTCCATCCGCCGCCGCATCACGTTCGCGACGGCGTCGATGAACTTCGTGTCCCGCAGGGTGCCGTCGAAGGACTCGACGTCCGCCGTCCGTACCCCGTCGAACTCGGACAGGTCACCGCGGACGCCCACGTTCGCGAAAGCCGGGTCCGGCCACTCGCCGGGTTTGATCTGCCGCTGGCCGGGCTTGCCGCCCGGCAGTGGCTCGAGGAGCACGTCGCCGGCGGCCGCCATGGCGCGCTTAGCGCCGGCGACCGCGGAGTCCCAGGTCTCCTCGGTCAGCAGGCCGCGCCGGACCAGGTGCCGGGCGACCCGGTCGATCGGGTCGCGGGCTCGCCACCGCGCCTCCTCATCCTTGCTGCGGTAACGGAACGCGCTTCCGGGGAACGGGCCGTTCTGGTGGAAGTAGCGGTAGGTGTCCGCCTCGATGACGGCCGGGCCGTGGCCGGCCCGCATGCGCGCGGCGGCCTCTCGCATGGCCAGGTAGACGGCGAGCGGGTCCATGCCGTCGACCCGCCAGCTGGCGATGCCGAATCCGGGGCCGCGGGCCGACAGCCGGGGCTCACCGGTCGCCTCGGCGACGCTGGTGGACACGGCGTACTGGTTGTTCTCGATGAAGAAGCAGAGCGGCAGCTTCCAGGCCGCGGCCAGGTTGAACGTCTCGAGTGTGGATCCGATGTTCGCGGCGCCGTCGCCGAAGTAGGTCACCGCCACCGCGTCGGTCCCGGCGTGCCGGTCCGCCCACGCGTACCCGGCTGCCAGCGGGACGCCGCCGCCGACGATGGCGTTGGTCCCCATCGCGCCGGCTTCCTTCCACTGCAGGTGCATCGAGCCGCCGCGGCCGTGGCTGTAGCCGCGGGCCAGGCCGCAGATCTCGGCGAGCGTCCGGAGCAGCACGGTGTGGATCTCCTCCGGCAGCTCGCCGGCGAGGTCGAAGCCCTTCGGCGCCACGAAGGCGAGGGCCTTGGCGAGAAATTGGTGGTGGCCGCGGTGCGAGCCGTTGACCTCGTCACCGGGGTTGAGCGCGAGCACCGAGCCGACGGCGCCGCCCTCCTGGCCGATGCTGGAATGCGCCGGGCCGTGCACGAGCCCGGCGGCGGCGAGCTCGAGGACGTACTCCTCGAACGCCCGGATCAGCACGAGCTGCTGGAACATCCCGATCAGCAGCTCGGGGTCGGCGGCGTCCCAATCGGCGTCGCTGACGATCAGCTCCGTCCAGTCCGCGTCCGGGCGCAGCGGGCGGTGTTCCGGCATCAGGTCCTCCTTCGTCCTCTTCAGGCTGCCACACGATTGGATCCATTTTCCAGTGTGCTGGTCCTCTTTTCTGGGATGCGATCGTTGGCATATGATCGATTGGATCCAAAGGAGGGCGCTTATGGGACTGCCGGGACTGCGGCGGCTCGATCACGTCGGGTTCACGGTGCCCGACCTCGACGAGGCGCACGCGTTCCTCGTCGACGTGCTCGGCTGCGAATATCTGTACGCGCTCGGCCCGTTCTCCGACGAGGGCTCGTGGATGGCGGACCACCTCAACGTGCATCCCCGGGCGACGGTGCCGCAGAACCGCTTCTTCCGGTGCGGCGGGCAGGCGATCTTCGAGGTGTTCTCGTACACGTCTCCCGACCAGCGGGCCGAGCCGCCGCGCAACAGCGACATCGGTGGCCACCACGTCGCGCTGTACGTCGACGATCTCGACGCCGCGGTGGTTCACCTGAAGCGGCACGGCGTGACCGTGCTCGGCGAGCCGACGGCGAGTCGCGGGCCGCACGCGGGCCAGCGCTGGGTCTATTTCCTGGCACCGTGGGGCATGCAGTTCGAGCTGGTCTCCTATCCGCACGGACGAGCGTTCTTCCGCAATGAGGGACAGACCCCATGACCGTCGCCACCCAGCGCGTCGCCGACCACCTGCGCAGCGCGATCCTCGGCGGCGCCATCGGCCCGGGCGAGCGGGTCCGGCAGGAGGACATCGCCCAGCAGCTCGGCGCGAGCCGGTTGCCGGTCCGCGAGGCGCTGCAGATGCTGGCGGCCGAGGGTCTGATCGAGCATGAGCCGAACAAGGGCGCGCGGGTGCCGCACCTGTCGATGCACGAGGTCGACGTCATGTACAAGATGCGCGAGCAGCTCGAACCGCTCGCGCTGACGGAGAGTCTGCCCTGGCTCCACCCCGGTGACGTCATCCGGCTCCAGGAGATCCAGGAGGAAATCGAGGCGGGCGTCGACGTCGAGCGGTTCCTGGAGCTGGACCGCGAGTTCCACCTGCGGCCCTACAGCGCCTGCGCGATCGAGCAGCTGACCACGACCGTGACCCGGCTGTGGAACTCGACGCAGTACTACCGGCGCGCCTTCATGCAGGTCACCGGCCCGGAGCGGCGCTGGGTCGTGAACGCCGAGCACCGCCTGCTGCTCGACGCCATCGAACGCCGCGACGAGACCGACGCGGCCCGGTTCCTGGCGGGCCACATCCGGCGTACGCGCATCGAGCTCAGCCACCACCCGGAGGTCTTCGGGGAGGAGACATGACCTCATTCATCCTCAATGGAGCCCCAATCGAGGTCGACGTGGACCCGGACACGCCGCTGTTGTACGTGCTCCGCAACGAACTCGGACTGATGGGCGCGCGCTTCGGCTGCGGGCTCGGGCTCTGCGGGGCATGCTTCGTGCACGTCGACGGCGTGTCCGTGCCCTCTTGCGACACACCGATGTGGTCCGTCGAAGGCAAGACCGTGGTGACCATCGAGGGCCTGTCCCGGCATCGGCTGCAGGAGCAGTTCGTGATCGGTCAGGCGGCGCAGTGCGGGTACTGCGTCACCGGGATCATCATGACCGCCGCCGCGCTGCTGGACCGCGACCCGCATCCGTCCGTGGCCGCCGTGACCGGCGCGCTCGACCGCCATCTCTGCCGCTGCGGCGCGCAGCAGCGGATGATCCGCGCGGTGGTCAAGGCGGGTGAGGCCGATGGCTGATCTGCCCAGGGACCTCGCGGCCGATCCCACGTTGTCGCGCTGGATCCAGGTCCGCGACGACGGCACGATCGGCGTCCGGGTCGGGAAGGTCGAGCTCGGCCAGGGCATCGCCACCGCGCTGGCCCAGATCGCCGCGGACGAGCTGGGCGTGGACATCGCGGCCATCCGCATGCTGCCGGCCGGCCCGGACGGCCCCGACGAGGGCTTCACCGCGGGCAGCATGTCCATCATGGACTCCGGTGCGGCGGTGCGAGTGGCCGCCGCGAACGTTCGAACCCGCTTCACCGCGGCCGCCGGCCACCCCGCGTTCTCGTACGCGGATCTGGCGGCTGCCGTAGACCTCGACGTGCCGGCCGACCCGGACGTGCCGTTGCGCGAGCCCGGCCCCCTGGTGGGCAGCGACGTCCCCCGGCTGGACCTGCCCGACAAGGTGTTCGGCCGCCCCCGTTACATCCAGGACATGCGGCTGCCCGACCAGCTCTTCGGCCGGGTGATCCGGCCGCCCTCCCCCGGCGCTCGCCTGCTCTCGGTTTCCGCTGCTCCGGACGGGGTCTCCGTGGTCCGGGACGGCTCCTTCCTGGGCGTCGTCGGCGCCGACGAGGCGTCCGTGGTCCGGGCCGCCGAGGTGGTCCGTGCGTCCACGACCTGGACCGAGCACGACTCCTTACCTGACGAGAACGACCTCGACAAGTTCCTGCGCGCCGGTCCTCACGAAGACGTCACCGTGGCCGACGACGGCGACGATCCGCCCCGCGACGACCTGCACCTCCGGGCGACCTACAGCCGGCCGTTCATCGCGCACGCGTCCATCGCGCCCAGCTGCGGCGTCGCGGTCTGGACCGCGCCTGACCGGGTCGACGTCTGGTCGCACAGCCAGGGCGTCTACCCGCTCGGCCGGGCCATCGCCACCGCGCTCGGGCTCGACGCTTCCGCGGTGCGGGTCCAGCACGCGGAGAGCGCCGGATGCTACGGGCACAACGCCGCCGACGACGCGGCGTTCGACGCCGTGCTGCTCGCCCGCACCGTTCCCGGGCGGCCGGTGCAGGTGCTGTGGAGCCGGCAGGACGAACTGTGCTGGGCGCCGTTCGGTTCCGCGATGACCGCGGACGTGGCGGCGACGCTCGACTCCGCCGGGCGCCTGTCCTCGTGGACCTGCGACGTGTACAGCCAGGGCCACACCGCGCGGCCGGGCTACGCTGGTGCCCCCGGGCTGCTGGCCGCCACCACGCTTGCCACGCCCGCGGTCTATCCGGCGGCGGTCGACCCGCCGGAAGCCGCGGGCTACGGCAGCATGCGCAACGCGTTACCCGGCTATGACCTGCCGCGCCGCCGGGTGACCGGCCACCGGCTACTCGAGTCGCCGATCCGCAGTTCGGCGATACGGTCGCTCGGCGCGTACCTGAACGTCTTCGCGATCGAGTCGTTCATGGACGAAGCGGCCCTCGCGGTCGGCCGCGACCCGCTCGCATTCCGGCTGGATCACCTGAGCGACCCGCGCGGCCGCCGGGTCCTGGCCGCCGCGGCGTCGGCCGCGGGCTGGGGCGGACCGCTCCCGGACGGCGCCGGGCGCGGAATCGGCTACGCCCGGTACAAGGGTCGCGGAGCGTACTGCGCGGTGGTGGCCGACGTACTGGCCGAGACCGGGATCTCGGTTCGGCGCCTGACCATCGCCGTCGACGTCGGCCGGGCGGTGAACCCGGACGGCGTGCGCAACCAGATCGAGGGCGGCGCCGTGCAGTCGGCGAGCTGGACGTTGACCGAGCGGGTCCGTTTCGACCGGCGACGCGTCACCAGCGACACCTGGGAGACCTACCCCATCCTGCGCTTCTCCCAGACGCCGCAGGTCGAGGTCACCATCCTGGACAGCGGCACGGAGGCGTCGGTCGGCGCCGGGGAGGCGGCCCAGGGCCCGACCGCGGCCGCGATCGGGAACGCCGTCGCGGCGGCTGTGGGCGTACGTGTGCGGGATCTGCCGCTGACGACCGAAGCTGTGATGGCGGCCATCGAACGCGCTGGTTAGTGAGTCCAGCACGCGACCTGCGTAGGATCGTTACGAGGATGACCGCCTCTGAAGGGCTGGCTGATGCGGGTCTTGATGGTCGCGCCACCGGGGGCGGGAAAAGGGACGCAGAGCGCGGTGATCGCCGCGCATTTCGACATCCCGCACATCGCCACCGGTGATCTGCTGCGCGAGCATGTGGCGCAGCGGACGGATCTTGGGCGCGCCGTGCAGGAACATCTGGATCGCGGCGAGCTGGTCCCCGACGAGATCGTGCTCGACATCGTCCGCGCCGCGTTCGACCAGGCCAAGGCGGACGGCCGCGGTTACGTTCTGGACGGCATGCCGCGCAACCTGGCTCAGGCGCGGGCCCTCTACCAGATCGCAAAGGATCAGGACATGACCGCCGACGTCGCCCTGCACCTCCAGGCCGACGACGACGAGCTGATCCGCAGGCTGCTGGCCCGCGCGGCCCTCGAGCACCGTACCGACGACACCGAGGACGTGATCCGGCGACGGCTCGCCCTCTATCACGCCGTCACGGCCCCGATCGTCGACTGGTACGCCGCCCGGGGCATCCTGGTCTCCGTCGACGCCATGCGGCCCAGGGAACGGGTCGCCCGGCAGATCCTCACGGCGCTGGAGGCCATGCGCCCGTTGCTGGACTACGTTCCGGAGCACGCCCGCCGGCCGATCGACCTCACCGGCCTCGGCGCCGCGTTCGGCGAGACCTGATGGCACCCGGGTCCGCCGGCCCGTTGGCCGGCGTCCGGGTGATCGAGCTGGCCAGCCTCGCACCCGCTCCGTTCGGTTGCATGATGCTCGCCGACCTGGGCGCCGACGTGGTCCGCGTCGACCGGCCGCCCGGCGACGGAAGGCCACGGCTGGAGCCGCCGGTCGACGGACCGATTCAACGCAACCGCCGCGTCGTCGTGCTGGATCTCAAGTCACCGGATGGCGTCGCCGACCTGCTGCACCTGGTGGACCGGGCCGACGTGCTCGTCGAGCCGTACCGCCCGGGGGTGGCGGAGCGGCTGGGCTTCGGACCCGAGCCGTGCATGCGGCGCAACCCCAGGCTCGTGTACGCGCGGATGACCGGCTGGGGCCAGGACGGCCCGCTGGCCGGACGGGCCGGGCACGACATCGACTACATCGCCGTGGCCGGAGCGCTGGAGCCGCTCGGCCGCGCCGGTGATCGTCCGCACGCACCGCTGAACCTGCTGGGCGACTTCGCCGGCGGCGGGATGCTGCTGGCCGTCGGTGTGCTGGCCGCGCTGCTGGAGCGGGAGCGCTCGGGCGCCGGCCAGGTGGTCGACGCCGCGATGGTCGACGGGTCCGCGCTGCTCACCACGTTCCTGCACGGGATGCTGGAGGCCGGTGCGTGGTCGGCGCCGCGCGGGCACAACCTGCTGGACGGCGGTGCCCCGTTCTACGACACGTACCGCACCGCGGACGGCGGCTTCATGGCAGTCGGCGCTCTGGAGCCCGCGTTCTATGCCGAGTTGCTGGCCGGCCTGGACCTGACCGGGGACCCGGATCTACCGGCCCAGGACGACCGGACCGGCTGGGAGACGCTGCGGCGCCGGTTCGCCGAGCGGTTCGCGCAACGTACCCGGGACGAATGGACGACCGTCTTCGCCGAACGGGACGCCTGCGTAGCGCCGGTGCTCTCCCCCCTGGAGGCGCATGGACATCCGCAGAACCGCGCCCGCGGCACGTTCGTCGAAGTCGGCGGCGTACGGCAACCCGCGCCCGCGCCACGCTTCGGTCGCACCCCGGCGGCGGCGCCCGTTCCGGCCCCGGATCCGCGGCGGGATGCTGTGACCCTCGCCACAGTGCTCGCCGAATGGCACGTTCCGTGAGCGTCGCGCGTACACAGTGTTCGAAATGGATAACAATATTCGGCCCCGAGCCCACTATCGTCCGAACGTGCATGGCATTCGCATCGTCCGGTGCGCAGTATGGAGCGCGTGTCTGGCCGCCATCGTAGAAACTTCAACCTCAGAGGGGCAGGCGTCGTCGGAGTTGCGATGGCGATCGTCCTCGTTCTGGCCGGGTCCTGGTTCGGATACCAGCAACTGTCCGACAAGGGCTGTTCGGGCCAGATCAAGCTGAGCGTCGCCGCCGCGACCGAGATCGCGCCCGCCGTCGAGCAGGCGGCGCAGCAGTGGATCACCGACGGTGCCAACGTCAACGGCACGTGCGTTGCCGTGAACGTGTCCGCGGTCAACCCGGCCACCATGGCCGCGGCCGTGGCCCGCGAGCACAAGGTGTCGCTGATCGGCCTGGGTCCGGCGCCCGCTTCGGTACCCGTGACGGACGTGTGGGTACCCGACTCCTCGACGTGGTTGTTGCGGCTCAAGTCCGAGGCCACCGGCTTCCTGCCGACCGACGGCACGTCGATCGCGGAGAGCCCGGTCGTCCTGGCGATGCCCGCTCCGATCGCGCAGCGACTTGGCTGGCCCAACAAGTCGATCGGCTGGAAAGACCTGCTCGCGCAGATGTCCTCCACGAGCGCCTTGAAGCCCGGCATCGTCGACCCCACCCGCGACGCCGCCGGCCTCTCGGGCCTGATCGCCCTCGGGAGCGCCGCTGGCAACGACGACGCGGGCGCCCAGAAGAAGGTCGGTGCGCTGCGCGCCCTCGCGGCGGGCAGCTCCAGCATCCGCGAGGACCTGCTGCAGAAGTTCCCCCGCGCCGCGGACCCCAACGACATCGCCAACAGCCTGGCCGCCGCGCCGCTGTCCGAGGAGGACGTGGTCGCGTACAACGCGGAGAAGCCGTCGGTCGAGCTGGCCGCGCTCTACGTGGAGCCGACGCCGCCGGCGCTCGACTATCCGTTCACCGTGATGCCCGAGGTCGACCTGAAGAAGTCCGCGGCTGCGGCCGGCCTGCGCCAGGTACTGCAGAAGGCGTCGTTCCGGAACGCTCTGGCGTCCGCGGGGCTGCGGGGCCCGGACGGCGCGGCCGGTGCCGGCTTCGCCGCGCCGATCGGCGCGCCGGCCGCGTCGCCTCGCCCGGCCGTGCCGGCGGACGGCGGCGCGGCCGGGGCCGCCCGCCAGGCCGGCGCGATCAACCAGCTGCTCGGCAGTTGGGCCGCCATCACGCTGCCCGGCCGCGCCCTCGCGGTCTTCGACATCTCCGGCTCCATGCTGACGAAGGTGCCCACCGCCGGCGGCTTGACGCGGGCACAGGTCACCCAGGGCGCCGCGGCCCAGGGCCTGGCCTTGTTCGACGACCGGTGGGCGGTCGGCACCTGGGTGTTCTCCACCGACCTGGTCGGCAAGCGGGCGTGGCGGGAGGTGGTGCCGATCACGCCGCTGAGCTCGGGGCGTACCCGGCTGCAGGCGGCGATCGGCCAGATCGTTCCCAAGAAGAACGGCGACACCGGCCTGTACGACACGGCATTGGCGGCCTACAAGACCGTGCAGGACAGCTGGGAGCCGGGCCGGGTCAACTCGGTGCTGCTGTTCACCGACGGCAAGAACGAGAACAAGGACGGCATCAGCCGGGATAATCTCCTGTCGCAACTGAAGAAGCTGCAGGATCCGAAGCGTCCGGTCCGGATGGTCATCATCGGCATCGGCAACGAGGTCGACCGCAACGAGCTCGAGGCGATCACCAACGCCACGAGCGCGGGCGGCGTCTTCATCGCGCCGGACCCAGCCAAGATCGCCGACATCTTCCTGCAAGCCATCGCCCAGCGCACGGGCGCATAGCAGTCAGGCTCGCCGCACGCCGCGGTTGATCATGGGGTTTGCGCGCGACAGATCAGACAAATGGCCGCGCTAACCCCATGATCAACCAGGATCACAGCGGTTGCGGCGCCCGGGGCTTGTGACGCGGCTCACGCCGGTGAAAGATCCGGGTTGGCCGACACCGCGGCGGAGTCCACGGGAGGCGCGTTGGGCGCGACGGAAGCGGTTGTCTTCGCGACGGTGGTTGGGGCGCGGTTCCTCATCCCGTTGCTGATCCCGCGCTACCCGCTCCCGGCGATCCTCGCGGCGCTGCTCCTGGATGGAGTGGATCAGTCCATCTTCCAGGCCTTCGGCTTCAACCCGCCGGCCTACCAGGGCTACGACAAGGCGATGGACGTCTACTACCTGGCGATCGCCTACCTGTCGACGTTGCGCAACTGGACCAGCCGGCCCGCGATCGCGGTCGCGCGGTTCCTGTTCTTCTACCGGCTGGTCGGCGTGGCGGCGTTCGAGCTGACCCACTGGCGGCCGCTGCTGCTGATCTTCCCGAACACGTTCGAGTACTTCTTCATCGCGTACGAAATCGTGCGGCTGCGCTGGGATCCCCGACGGTACGGGATGCGGTGGTGGGTGACCGTGGCGGCCGCGATCTGGATCGTGATCAAGTTGCCACAGGAATATTGGATCCACATAGCACAACTCGACGTGACCGACACCCTGCAGAAGTATCCGTGGTTGTGGGCCGTACTCGCCGTGCTGCTCGTCGCCGCCCTCCTGGTCTTCCAGTACATGATTCGGCCGAGGCTGCCGGCACCCGATCACCCCTGGCGCATCGTTGCCGATCCCCTGCCGGCCGAGATCGACACCGAGGCGGAACGGAACCGGTGGGTCAAAGCCACCGGCCGGCTGTCCTCGGTGGCCACCGCCGAGAAGGTCGTGCTGGTCGGCCTCATGGTCGTGATCTATGCGCAGGTGCTGCCCGGCCTGCGCGCGAGCAACCTCGAACTGTTCCTCGGCGTGTCAGTCTTCGTCGTCGTGAACGCGGCCGTGAGCCTGTGGGTGGCTCGGGGCGGGCGCGGACTCGAGTCCATCCTCGCGGCGTTCGGTGCCCGGGTGCTGATGAACACGATCCTGGTCATCTTGTCCGGATGGCTGCTCGGTCGTGAGGAGGGTTCGATCAACCCCGGGCACGCCATCTTCTTCGTCCTGCTGCTCAGCCTCATCACGTTGCTCGACGACCGCTTCCGCCCGGTGTACGACGTGCGCTTCGCCACCGCCCGCACCAGCGGCACCGCGGTGCGGGAGCGGGGCCCGTCGCAGGGAGGCAGGGACGTCACCAGCTGACGGCGATGTACTTGCTCTCCAGGTACTCGAGCATGCCCTCGTGGCCGCCCTCGCGGCCGATGCCGCTCTGCTTGACGCCGCCGAACGGGGCAGCCGGGTCGCTGACCAGGCCACGGTTGAGTCCGACCATGCCGGCCTCGATGCCCTCGCTGACCCGCAGGCCGCGCGCCAGGTCGCCGGTGTAGACGTACGCGACCAGGCCGAACTCGGTGTCGTTGGCCAGCCGGATGGCCTCTGCCTCGTCCGTGAACGTCACGATCGGTGCGACCGGGCCGAAGATCTCCTCGCGCAGGATCCGTGACTCCGGCCGTACGTCAGTGAGCACTGTGGGCGGGTAGTAGAAGCCGGGACCGTCGGGCCGGCTGCCGCCGGTGGCCGTCTTGGCGCCCTCCTGCACGGCCGACCGGACCAGCCTGTCCACCTTGTCCACGGTGTCCTCGTTGACCAGCGGCCCGACCTGTGTGTTCTCGTCCGTGCCGGGGCCGACGCGCAGCGCCGCCATCCGCGCGGCGAGCCGCTCGGCGAACGCGGACGCGATCGGCGCCTCCACGTAGAAGCGGTTGGCGGCCGTGCAGGCCTCCCCTGCGTTGCGCATCTTCGCGATCATGGCGCCCTCGATCGCGGCGTCCAGGTCGGCGTCCGCGAAGACCAGGAACGGCGCGTTGCCGCCCAGCTCCATGGACGTGTTGACCACGTGGTCCGCGGCCTGGGCGAGCAGGATCCGGCCGACCTCCGTCGATCCCGTGAACGACAGCTTCCGTACCCGCGGGTCGCGCAGCATGGCCGACACCACCGTGCCGGAGCTGCGCGACGGCAGCACGTTGACCACCCCGGCGGGCACGCCGGCCTCGGCGAGGATGCCGGCCATCGCGAGCGCGGTCAGCGGGGTGTCGCTGGCCGGCTTGAGCACCACCGTGCAGCCGGCGGCGAGCGCGGGACCGATCTTTCTCGTTGCCATGGCGGCCGGGAAGTTCCACGGCGTGACCAGGACGCTCACGCCGACCGGTTGGCGTATCACGACGATCCGGTTGGCGCCGGACGGAGCCGTGGTCACGGTGCCGTCGGCGCGGACCGCCTCCTCGGCGTACCAGCGGAAGAATTCGGCCGCGTAGGTGACCTCGCCGCGCGCGTCCACCAGCGCCTTGCCGTTCTCCCGGCTCATCAGCTTGGCCAAGTCGTCGGTTCGCGACGTCATGAGCTCGAACGCCCGGCGCAGGATTTCCGACCGTACCCGCGGAGCCGTCGCCGCCCATGCCGGCAACGCGTCCGAGGCAGCGTCCACCGCGGCGATGGCGTCCTCCACGCCGCCGTCGGCGACCGAGGCGATCACGCCGCCGGTCGCCGGGTCCAGCACGTCGAACCGGGCGCCCGACGAAGCCGGGACCCACTTGCCGCCGACAAAAAGCTCGGTCTCCATCTGACCCTCCTAGTACGGGTTGGCGACGACCAGATCCTGGGCGGGGAACAGAGTGAGGATGCGCGGGCCTTCGGGCGTCACGACGACCTCCTCCTCGATCCGCGCCGCCGAGAAACCGTCGCTCGCCGGGCAGTACGTCTCCAGCGCGAACACCATGCCGACCTGTAGTTCGACCGGCTCCTTCATGCTATTGAGCCGGGAGATGATCGGCCGCTCGTGCAGCCCGAGCCCCAGTCCGTGGCCGAACTGCAGACCGAACGCGGCCATCTCGTTCTCGAAGCCGAAGTCCGTCGCGGCCGGCCAGACCGCGGCGATCTCGTCCGTGCCGGCGCCGGGCCGGACCGCGGCGATCGCGGCGTCCATCCACTCCCTCGCCTTGGTATACGCGTCCCGCTGGCTCGGCGTCGAGCTGCCCACGCCGAACGTGCGGTAGTAGCACGTCCGGTACCCGTTGAAGGAGTGGATGATGTCGAAGAACGCCTGATCGCCAGGGCGGATCAGCCGGTCGGAGAAGTTGTGCGGGTGCGGGTTGCACCGCTCACCCGAGACGGCGTTGATCGCCTCGACCTGGTCGGAGCCCATCTCGTAGAGCCGCTTGTTGGCCAGCGCGACGATCTCGTTCTCCCGGATGCCGGGCTTGAGCACGTCCACGATGTCCTGGTAGACGCCGTCGACCATGGCCGCGGCCTGGTTCAGCAGGATGATTTCGTCGGGCGACTTGATCACCCGGGCGTCCAGCATGAGCTGCTGAGCGTCGACGACCCTGAGGCCCTGCCGCTGCATCTCGAAGAGGAACGGCGGCTCCACGATGTCGACGCCAACCGGCTGGTCCGCGACGCCCGCGTCGACGAGCATGCCCTTGATCTCGCGGACGGCGGACTCCATGAGGCCGACGGTCGGGGCGATCGCGCCGCGCATGCCGAGCATCCCGGCGCGGCTGTCCGTCGGGTCCAGCCACGGGGCGTACAGCTTGTGATGGCGGGCGGCGGAGCCGAAGTCCCACAGCGTCGGTCCGGAGTCGCGGGTGAGCAGCGCGTACCGGGTCATCTTGTCGCCGAGCGCGCCGCCGATCCAGGTCTGCGTCGTGTAGCGGATGTTGTAGAAGTCGAACAGCAGGAAGGCGCCGCACTCGGAACCGGCCAGAGCCTTGCGGGCACGCTCGAGGCGGTAGCGGCGGAGCCGGTCAAAGTCGACGCGCTCCTCGAAGTCGACCGCCATATGGCCCGGGGCGGCAAGCGGGCGGCTCATGATGAGAGCCCATCGTCCACCGGCGTGTCCTCCGGCTTGAGCGACACACCCGAGGCTGCAGCCTGCTGGTCGAGCAGGATGGCGAAGTCCTCGGTGACCCGGCCGCTGCTGACCGTCTGCTGCACGAGCTGGGCGGTGAGCGCCGCCACCGGCATCGGCACGTTCAGCTCGTGCGCGGCGGCCAGACCCAGGTCGAAGTCCTTGCGGAGCAGGATCGGCGTGAAGGTGGGCGTGTAGTCGAGGTGGACGAACGCGGGCGACTTGTACCGGGTGAACACCGACCCCATCACGCTGCCGTTGAGGAACTCGAGGAAGGCGGCCCGGGACACGCCGCCCTTCTCGGCCAGCACGGTGATCTCGGCCAGGCATTGGGTGACGACGCCGAGCATGAGATTGTGGCAGATCTTCACGAGCCGGGCTACGTCGCCGTCGCCGACGTAGGTGACCGACTTGCCGATGTGCCGCAGCAGGTGCTCGACCTTGTGGAACGCGTCCTCTGGACCGGAGACGACGAGGCTGAGCCCGCCGGCCTTGACCACCTTGGCGTTGCCGCTGACCGGGGCCGCGAGGAACTGAACGCCGCGTTCCACGCAGGCCTGCCGGATCCGCTCCGACGACTCGGTCGACACCGTGGAGCAGTCCACCACGACGCCGGGCAGGTGATCGGGGTCCACCAGCAGGCCGTTCGCGCCCAGCAGCACCTGCTCGAGGTCGGCGGGGGTGGAGACCATCGTGAAGACCACGTCGCGGTCGCGCAGGTCGGCCACCTCGTCGGCGACGGAACAGCCGTGCTCGACGATCGCCTCGGCCTTGGATCGGGTCCGGTTCCAGACCGTCGGTGCCACACCCGCCCGGGCCAGCCGGATCGCCATGGCGGCACCCATCCGGCCCGCGCCGATCCAGCCGACGGTGAGGTCGTTGTCTGCCATGTTTCTGTCTCCCCCAATGAGGTTCGAAGCGGTCAGTTGGCCACGGCGGGCGCGGTGCCGCCGAGGTACAGCGACGCCATCTCGGGGTGGTCGCGGACCTCGGCGGCGGTGCCGGTGAGCCGTACCTTGCCGCCCTCCATCACGACGCCGTGCGTGGCGAGGCCGAGGCCCAACCGGACGTTCTGCTCGACCAGCAGGATCGTGGTCCCGCCGGCGTTCAGGCTCTGGATGAGCTCGGCCACGCCGGCCAGGCTCCGCGGGTCCAGACCCAGCGACGGCTCGTCCAGCAGCAGCAGCTTGGGGTCGAGCATCATGCAGCGGGCGATCTCGACCATGCGACGCTGCCCGCCGGAGAGGTTGCCGGCCGTGTCGCCGGCCCGCTCCGCCACGATGGGTATGCGCGAGCGGACCGCGTCGTACCGCGCCGCGAGCAGCTTGCGGTTGCGGCGGATCAAAAAGCCGCCAAGCATGACATTCTCCCGTACGGTCATCTGCGGGAAGAGTGCCTGGCTCTGCGGCACCTGGGTGATGCCGAGCTTGAGGATCTCGTCCGGCTCCAGGCCGTCGGTGCGGGTGCCGGCCATCTCGATGGAGCCGCTCCGGCACTGGAGCAGGCCGCTGATCACCTTGAGCACGGTGGACTTGCCGGCGCCGTTCGGGCCGACCACACATGTGACGGTCTTGGCGTCGCAATACAGGTCGACGCCCTGCAGGACGTTGCCGCCGCCGTAGCCGGCCGTGACTCCGGTGAGCGTGAGCACGCCGATCAGCCCCTTTCCGGAGTGAGGGTCTCGGCCGCGTGCGCGTCTGCCTGTGCGGCCGCCGCGGCCTCTTCCGGCGTCGACTCCGGCCGCCAGTCGTCGCCCAGATACGCGTCGAGCACGACCGGGTCGTGCCGGATCCGCTGCGGCGGTCCCTGCGCGATCGCCCGGCCGCGGGCGAACACCACGACCGGGTCGCACAGGTCCAGGACCATCGGGATGTTGTGCTCGACCACGAGGAACGTGACGCCACCCGCGTTCAGCTCCCGGATCACCTCGGTGAGCCGGCCCAGCAGGCTCGGGTTGACGCCGCCGGCCGGCTCGTCGAGCAGGATCAGCTTGGGCTCCAGCATCAGCACCTGGGCGAGCTCGACGAGCTTCTGCTGGCCGTACGACAGGGTTCCGGCCCGCTGGCCGGCGAACCGGCCGAGGCCGACGATGTCGAGCAGCTCCCTGGCCCGTTCGGCCTCGGCACCGCTGACCGCGTCGGCGAACATCGTGCGCACCTTGCCGTCCGGCAGCGGGCCGACGACGTTCTGCAGGACGGTCATGTCCTTGAACAGCCGGGTCACCTGGAAGGTACGGCCGAGCCCGAGGTGGCCGCGGGACCACGGCGCCAGCTTGTCGATCCGCTTGCCCGCGAACCAGACCTCGCCGGCGTCGACCGGCATGGTGCCGGTGATCAGGTTGAACAGCGTGGTCTTGCCGGAGCCGTTCGGGCCGATCAGGGCGGTGATGCTGCCCTGCTCGACGGTGAGGTCGACGCCGTCGACGGCGGTGAGGCCGCCGAAGCGCTTGGTGACACCGCGTACGTCGAGCAGCGGCCCGGCGACCGGCGCGTCGTCGCGGGTGAATGCCGCCTCCCGCTCGCGGACCAGCGCGGACGTGGACGTCCGGGCCAGTGCACCGGTCTGGTCGGTGTACTCCGTTTCGACCGGGTGCCGCTTACGCCACGCCGATTCCATCGTCGGGAGCAGGCCGGCCGGCAGGAACAGCACGACCAACACCAGGATCACGCCGAGGATCAGGACGCGGGTCGAGGTGCCGCCGCCGTAGACGGTGGCGCCCTCGTTGACCAGTTGGACGATGAACGCGCCGAGCACCGGGCCGTAGAGCGTGCCGCGGCCGCCGAGCAGCGCGGACAGCACGATCAGGACGCTGCCCAGGATCGAGAACGCGCCGACCGGGTTCAGGAACGTCTGGAAGTACGCGTACACGCCGCCCGCGACGCCGATGAAGAACGAGCTGGCCGCGTACGCCGTGATCTTGAAGATGGTGGTGTTGACGCCGATGGCCGCGGCCTTGCCCTCATCCTCGCGGATCGCGACCAGGCCGGTGCCGAACTTGGTCCGGGCGATCCACGCGCTGAACAGTACGGTCAGCACCAGCAGCAGCAGGAACACGTAGTAGAACGGGATGTTCTGGAAGTCGGAGCTCCAGAACGGCAGTTCCAGCGTGATGCCGTCGGACCCGTGGGTGAGCGAGGTCCAGTTGGTCGCCACGACCTGCGCGGAGAGCAGCAGCGCGATAGTGATGATGACGAACGCGTGGCCCCGGGTACGCAGCACCACCGAGCCGAAGACCACGGCGACGAGCACCGCGGTCACACCGCCGAGCGGCGCGACCCAGAGAGGGTTGACCCCGGTGTGCAACGCCACGATCGCCGCCGTGTACGAGCCCAGCCCCAGGAACATGCTGTGCCCGAGCGAGATGTAGCCGGCGTACCCGGAGATGATGTTCCAGCTGACTGCCTGGATGGCGAGCAGGAACGCGAGCAGCATGACGCCCTGCGGATACGGCTGCCATGGATTGATGATCGGGTAGACCAGCAGCGCCAGCAGCACCAGCGCGGCGATGAGGTGCCGGCGCGGGAACCGCCTGAGGAGCCTGATCATGATCATGCTGTGCTCCCCTTTGGCATGCCCTCGTGGCCCTCGCTTCGCTCGGTGCGCTCGCTCATGCTGAGCCGACCGGGCATGCCCTCGTGGCCCTCGCTTCGCTCGGTGCGCTCGCTCATGCTGAGCCGACCGGGCATGCCCTCGTGGCCCTCGCTTCGCTCGGTGCGCTCGCTCATGCTGAGCCGACCGGG
>DASYTU010000184.1:0-30870 GCA_036001925.1 Actinoplanes sp. | reverse complement strand
ACGCGGCTGCCCGCGTCCGACTAACCCACGACCTCATCCGGACCAAGCGCAAACGACGTCAGCGGGCGACCAGCACCGATTTTCAGCCCGGAACGGGCCGCCCGCCAGAGGCGACAAGGACTAACCCCATGATCAACCGGCGTCAGGCACGGACCGGCGCCAGGCCAGAGGAGGACGCGGGCCGGGCCAGGGGCGGCGGACCCGGGCCGGGCGCCGGCCCAGGCCCGGTCCGCCCTCGCCTCGGGCCGACCCCGCCCGTTGATCATGAGGTTAGCGCAACCATATGTCCGATCTGTCGCACGCTAACCCCATGATCAACCGGGTCAGGCGCGGACCCGAGCCGGGTCAGGGGCCGACCGGGGCCGGGCCAGGGGTGGAGCCGGGTCAGGCGGGCGGACTCGGGCCGTCCGGACCGGCCTGGCCGTCCGGACCGGCCAGGCGGTCCGGGCCGGGCCGGGCGGGTCAGGGACGGGTGGGTCAGGGGGCGGGCGGGCCCTGGTCAGATCACTACGCTGACCAGGCGGCCCGGCACCACGATGACCTTCTTGGGGTCACGGCCGGCCAGCACCTCGGCGACCTCGGCCAGCGCGGCCGCCCGTACCGCATCCTCCGTCGTGTCCGGCGCGACCTCGATCCGCCCGCGGACCTTGCCGTTCACCTGCACGGGGTAGGTGATCGACTCGGCCACCAGCTCGGCCGGGTCGGCTACCGGGAAATCGACGTAGGCCAGCGTGCGGTCATGGCCCAGCTTGCGCCACAGCTCCTCGGCCAGGTGTGGAGCGAACGGCGACAGCATCAGCACCAGCGGCTCGATCGCCTCGCGGGACGCGGTTGGCAGCGGGGTCAGGGCGTTCGTCAGCTCGATCAGCTTGGCGATCGCCGTGTTGAACCGCAGCTCGTCCATGTCGCCGCGAACGCCGTCGATGACCCGGTGCAGCAGCCGCCGCGTCTTGGTGTCCAGCGGGTCGTCGGTGACCCGGATCGCGCCGGTCTCCTCGTCGACGACCAGGCGCCATACCCGCTGCAGGAAGCGATGGGCCCCCACGACGGCGCGGGTCTCCCAGGGGCGGGACACGTCCAGCGGACCCATCGCCATCTCGTAGACGCGGAACGTGTCGGCGCCGTACCGGTCGCTGATCTCGTCGGGCGTGACGACGTTCTTCAGCGATTTGCCCATCTTGCCGTACTCGCGGGCGACCTCCCGGCCGTCGTAGTACCACTTGCCGTCGCGCTCGACGACCTCCTCGGCGGGCACCACGACGCCACGGGCGTCCCGGAACGCGTACGCCTGGATGTAGCCCTGGTTGAACAGCGTCCGGAACGGCTCGAACGAGGAGATGTGGCCCAGGTCGTACAGCACCTTGTGCCAGAAGCGGGCGTACAGCAGGTGCAGCACGGCATGTTCCACACCGCCGACGTACAGGTCCACGCCCCCGGAGTCACCGGCCGAACGAGGCCCCATCCAGTACGCCTCGTTCTCCTTGTCGACCAGCACCTTGTCGTTGTGCGGGTCCAGGTAACGCAGCTCGTACCAGCACGAGCCCGCCCACTGCGGCATCGTGTTCGTCTCGCGGGTGTAGTGCTTCGGGCCGTCGCCCAGATCCAGCTCGACCTCCACCCACTCCTTCTTGCGCGACAGCGGCGTCTCGGGCTCGCTGTCCGCGTCATACGGGTCGAACGTGCGCGGCGAGAAGTCGTCCACGTCGGGCAGCACGACCGGCAGCATCGACTCGGGCAGCGCGACCGGCAGGCCGGTGTCGTCGTACACGATCGGGAACGGCTCGCCCCAGTAGCGCTGCCGGCTGAACAGCCAGTCGCGCAGCCGGAACGTGGTCGCGCCCTTGCCGTGTCCGTGCTCCTCCAGCCAGGCGATCATCGACGCCTTCGCGTCGGCCACGCCCAGGCCGTTCAGCCAGTCCGAGTTGATGGCCGGACCTTCGCCCGTGTACGCACCGTCAAAACCCTCGGGGGCTTCCACGGTACGGATGATCGGCAGGTCGAAGACCTCCGCGAACGCCCAGTCGCGCTCGTCCTGCCCGGGCACCGCCATGATCGCGCCGGTGCCGTACCCAGCCAGCACGTAGTCGGCGACGAACACCGGGATGCGGGCGCCGTTGACCGGGTTGGTCGCGTACGCGCCGGTGAAGACGCCGGTCTTGACCTTGGCGTCGGTCCGCTCCTCGTCGGTCTTCGCGGCGGCCTGAGTCCGGTACGCGGCCACCGCCTCCTCGGGGGTGGCGTGCCCGCCGGCCCACGCCGGCTTCGTACCCTCGGGCCAGGCGGCCGGCACGATGGCGTCGACCAGCGCGTGCTCGGGCGCCAGCACCATGTAGGTGGCCCCGAACAGGGTGTCGGGACGGGTCGTGAAGACGCCGATCACGTCGTCGGCGTCCACCGGGAAGTCGACATGCGCACCCTGCGAGCGGCCGATCCAGTTGCGCTGCATCAGCTTGACGGGCTCGGGCCAGTCCAGGAAGTCCAGGTCCTCGACCAGGCGGTCGCCGTACGCGGTGATCCGCATCATCCACTGCTTCAGGTTGCGCTGGAAGACCGGGAAGTTGCCGCGCTCGCTGCGCCCGTCCGGCGTGACCTCCTCGTTGGCCAGGACCGTACCCAGGCCGGGGCACCAGTTGACCGGCGCCTCGCTGATGTACGCCAGCCGGTACCCGTTCACCACCTCGCGGCGCTCGACCGGCGTCAGTTCGGTCCACGGCCGTCCGTCCGGCGTCGCCCGGGCGCCGGCCTCGAATTCGGCGACCAGCTCGTCGATCGGGCGTGCATTACGCGCCGACGGGTCGTACCACGAGTTGAAGATCTGCAGGAAGATCCACTGTGTCCACCGGTAGTACTCGGGGTCGGTGGTGGCGAACGTGCGGCGGTTGTCGTACGCCAGGCCCAGCCGGCGCAGCTGGCCCCGGTAGCGCTCGATGTTCGCCTCGGTGGTGGTGCGCGGGTGGGTGCCGGTCTGCACCGCGTACTGCTCCGCGGGCAGGCCGAACGCGTCGAAGCCCATCGGGTGCAGCACGTTGAAGCCGGCCATCCGCTTGTACCGCGTGTAGGAGTCCGTGCCGATGTAGCCCAGCGGATGCCCGACGTGCAGGCCGGCGCCGGACGGGTACGGGAACATGTCCTGCACGAACAGCTTCGGCGCGCCGGCGCGCGGGTGGGAAGCGTCGGCCAGCTCGCCGGTCGGGTTCGGCGCGAAGAAGGTGCCGTTGTCGGCCCAGTACGCCTGCCAGCGGTGCTCGATCTCGCCGGCCATGGCCGCCGTGTAGCGGAACGGCGGGATGTCCGCGGTGGTCTCTGACTCGCTCATCGTCACCATCTCGTCATAAGTAAGCGGCTGGGTAGGACGCTTCAGGGCACAAAAAAGCCCCTCACGCAGGAGGGGGCGCCGTGCTGGGTCGTCACTGGCGACGGTTCAGCACGGCCGGCTAAGAAGCTGGGACCACCGGGCCATGCGTGCATGATACCGGTCGCCGCCGGCTGGCGGCGACCGGTATCACGATCTATGGGTTGGCTCAGCGTGCGCGGGCGGCTTCCGTCTCCGCTGGGGCTCGCGGTGTGACCGGGTTAACCTGTGGGAGAACGGGCGGCGAGCGCCGGAGGCCCACGGACCGCCGGCCGCCCGCGAACCTTCAGGCCCTCCCCGGCGTCTACGTGGAGGGACCGGGCATGGACGACTTGGAGGAGGCCCGTGACAACGGCAACCTGGGACGTGGCCGGCGGCCCGCTGCCGAGCGACGATTTCCGCGCCGCGACCAAAGCCATCATGGCCAATATCGAGCAGGTCATCGAGGGCAAGAGCGCGACGGTACGGCTGGCGCTCGCCGTCATGCTGGCCGAGGGTCACCTCCTCATCGAGGACGTGCCCGGCGTCGGCAAGACCAAGCTGGCCAAGGCGCTGGCGCGATCCATCGACTGCTCGGTGCGGCGCATCCAGTTCACGCCCGACCTGCTGCCCAGCGACGTGACCGGCGTCAGTGTCTACAACCAGGAGACGCGCGACTTCGAGTTCAAGCCGGGCGCCGTCTTCGCGAACCTGGTGGTCGGTGACGAGATCAACCGGGCCTCGCCGAAGACCCAGTCCGCGCTGCTGGAATGCATGGAGGAGCGGCAGGTCACCGTCGACGGCACCACGTACGAGCTGCAGGCGCCGTTCATGGTCATCGCGACGCAGAACCCGATCGAGATGGAAGGCACGTACCCCCTCCCCGAGGCGCAGCGCGACCGGTTCACCGCGCGCATCGCCATGGGCTACCCGGATCCGCGCGCCGAGCTCGCCATGCTCAACGGCCACGGCGCGGTCGACCCGCTGAACAAGCTCGCGGCCGTCGCGGACGCGGCGCTGGTCCGGCGGCTGATCGCGACCGTGCGCGACGTGCACGCCGCCGACGCGGTCCAGCAGTACGCGATCGCCCTGGTCACCGCGACCCGCGAGGCTCCCGAGGTCCGTCTGGGAGCCTCGCCGCGATCGACACTGCAACTGCTGCGGACGGCCAGGGCGGTGGCCGCGCTCGAGGGCCGCGACTATGTGCTGCCGGACGACCTGCAGACGCTGGCGGTCCCGGTGCTGGCGCACCGCATCATCCCGACCGCGGACGCTCAGCTCAACCGGCGGACCACCGACGCGATCGTGGCCGAGATCGTGCACCGGCTGCCGCTGCCGCACGACCGGAACCGCTCGCCGTACGACACCCGCGCCTCGGGCGACGGGCGCGCCCAGTACGAGTCGCGGGGGCGGTGACGATGCGGGAGGCCATGCGGGGACTGACCACCCGGGGCCGCTCGTTTCTCGCGGCCGCCGCGGCGGCCGCGGTCTCGGCCCTCGTGCTCGGCGAGCGGGACCTGCTGCGGGTCGCGGTGCTGCTCGCGGCGTTGCCGCTGCTGGCCGCCATGTACGTGGGGCGCAGCCGCTACAAGCTGGCCTGTACCCGGTCGCTGGACCCGGGCCGCGCCCCGGTCGGCTCCAGCGCGCGGGTGATCCTGCGCCTGCAGAACATGTCCCGGCTGCCCACCGGCACGCTCCTGCTCGAGGACCGGCTGCCGTACGCGCTGGGCAGCCGGCCTCGGGTGGTGCTGGAACGGCTCGGCGCACACCAGGCCAGCTCGGTGGCGTACACGGTGCGTGCCGACGTGCGCGGGCGCTATCCGGTCGGCCCGCTGGTGATCCGCCTGACCGACCCGTTCGGCCTCTGCGAGCTCACCCGCTCGTTCCCCAGCGTGGACCGGCTCACCGTCATCCCGCAGGTCGTGCAGCTGCCCAAGGTCCGGCTCGCCGGGGAGTACGCGGGCACCGGGGACAGCCGGGCGCGGGCCGTCGCCGTACACGGCGAGGACGACGCCGCGACCCGCGAATACCGGCGCGGCGACGACCTGCGCCGGGTGCACTGGCGGTCCACCGCCCGCACCGGCGAGCTGATGGTGCGCCGCGAAGAGCAGCCCTGGGACAGCCGCGCGACCGTGGTACTGGACACCCGGGCGTTCGCGCACCGCGGCGAGGGCCCGACCGCGAGCTTCGAATGGGCCGTCTCGGCGGCCGCCAGCGTCGCCATGTACCTGCGCGAAGCCGGCTACAAGCTGCGCCTCGTCACCGGCTCCGGTGTGGACGTGGACGCGACCGACATCGCCGGCGAGGGCGTCATCCTGGACACGCTCGCCGACGTGAAGCTGGCCCAGAGCGGCGACATCTCGATCCTTGTCGAACAGGTCCGGCGGCGCTCGGACGGCGGCCTCGTGATCGGGCTGTTCGGCGCGCTGACCGTGGCCGAGGCCGAGGTGCTCAGCGGCCTCCGCGGCAACGGCGCGACTTGCATCGGATTCGCCATCGACAGCGCGACCTGGGTCTCCATGACCCCGGGCGACCGCCAGGAGTCGGATCGGCAGCACTCGGCCGCGGCGCTGGCCCTCGTACGTAGCGGATGGCGCTCGGTGCCGGTGGTGCACGGTGACTCGCTCGCCGTGCTCTGGCCGGCCGCGGCGCGCGGGTCCACCGGCTTTGCGTGGCGCGCCGCGATGGCCGAGACGGTGGCCGGAGGATTGCGATGACCGGACGCCGCCGGCTCGGCCTGGTCGCGGCCAGCGCCACGCTGCTCGCGGCCGCGCCCATCTCCTCGATCTTCGACAGCTGGACGTGGCTGCTCGAGTGCATCCTCGCGGTCGGCTTCATCGCGGGCGCCGCGCTGCTCGCCCGGACGCTGCGGTTCCCGGTCTGGGCGCTGGTGCTGAGCATGATCGGGATGTTGCTGCTCGCGCTCACGTGGATGTTCCCGGGCGGCGACGAACTGGCCGCGCTGTTGCCGACCCCGTCGACGTTGTCGCACTTCGGCCAGCTCATGGCGCAGGCCGGCAGCGACACCCGCTCGTACGGCGTGCCGGTGCCGGACCGGGACGGCTTGCTGTTCATCACCGTGCTCGGCATCGGCTCCGTCGCGATCCTGGTCGACGTGCTCACGGTCGTGATGCGCCGGCCCGCGCTGGCCGGCCTGCCGATGCTCGCCATCTACTCGGTGCCGGTCGCCGTCTACATCGACGACGTCCCGGTCATGCCGTTCATCATCGGTTCGGTCGGCTTCCTCTGGCTGCTCGTCGCGGACAACGTCGACCGGGTCCGGCGCTTCGGCCGCCGCTTCACCGGCGACGGCCGCGATGTCGACGTCTGGGAGCCGTCGCCGCTCGCCGCGGCCGGGCGGCGGCTCGCGATCATCGGCGTCGCCGCCGCGGTGCTGCTGCCCCTCGCCATACCGGGGATCACCACGGGCTTGCTGTCCCAACTCACCCAGACCGGCACCGGCGTGGGCGGCGTCGGCGGCGGCCCCGGCCGCGGCGGCCGGATCAACCTGTTCGCCTCGCTGAGCGGGCAGCTGACCCAGACTGACACCAAGGAACTGATCCGGGTCACGACGAACGAGCCCAGCCCGTTCTACCTGCGGGTCGGCGTCGCCGACGCGGTGACCGACCAGGGCTTCACGAGCCGATCCAACAGCGGCCGATCGATCCGGAACCCGTTCCCGGACCCCCGCACCGACGCGGCCACGGATGGAGCGACGTACCAGGAGTATCGGGCCACCATCGAGAACACCGGCCTTGACCAGAGCCTCGCGCCGATCTACTCGATCACGACCGACGTCAAGGATCTCGACGGCCCCTGGTACTACGACAACAGCGCGCAGGCCGTGTACTCGCCCCGGACCACCACCAAGGGCCGCAAGTACACGATCGACTACGTGCGGGCCGTCTTCACCCCGGACCAGCTGAAGACCGCGCAGCCGCTCGGGCGCAGCAACCCACTGCAGACCGAACTCACCCGCGTGCCCACGGACGACGCGGTGGTGAAGCTGGTCAACCGCCTCATCCAGGGCAAGGGCACCGAGTACGGTAAGGTGCGCGCGATCTACGACTACTTCTCGCGAGAGAACGGCTTCACATACAGCCTGCAGACGCAGACCGGCACCAGTGGTACCGAACTCGAGGCGTTCCTGAAGAACAAGGCCGGCTTCTGCCAGCAGTACGCGGCCGCGATGGCGTGGATGGTCCGAGTCGCCGGCATCCCCGCGCGGGTGGCGTTCGGCTTCACCCGCGGCGGTGCCAAGGACGGCAACACGTACGTCATCACCAACCGCAACGCGCACGCCTGGACCGAGGTGTACTTCAGCGGATTCGGCTGGGTGCCGTTCGACGCCACGCCGGCCGCCTCGATCGTCGGCGCGAGCCGTTTCACCTGGGCGCCCGACACCGACCACCCCGCGGCAACGCCGTCATCGTCGAGCGATGTGACCCTGCCCGGCACGGACCCGTCCGCGGCCGCCCAGAACGCCCAGCGGCCCGACAACGCCTTCGGCGGCGACAAGGGCCTCGCCGGCGCGGGCGCCACGGCGTCCGTCAGCGGCTCCCGGACCGCCCTGCTGGTGGTGACCATCGCGGCCCTGGTCATCGCGATGCTGCTGGTGCCGTCGGTACGCCGCGCGCTGATGCGCAGGCGCCGGTACCACGCCACCGTGCCGAAGACCGCGGTGGTTGCGGCCGGACCGGCCCCGCCGGGTTCCCGGGAGGTCGTCGTCACGATGGAGGCGGTACGCGCCCGCCACGATGCCCACGCCGCCTGGGACGAGCTCATCGACACGATGATCGATTTCCGGGTCCCGGTCGACCCCACGGAGACGCCACGGCACACCGCGCAGCGCCTTGTCCGCGACGCAGACCTGACCGAGGCGCCGGCCCGGTCGGCGACGCTGCTGGGCAGCGCCGAGGAGCGGGCCCGGTACGCGCGCGAGCCGCTGCAGGGCGGCGAGCTGACGCCGGCGCTGGCCCAAGTCCGCAAGGGCCTGTCCCGGACGGCAACCCGCCGCGCCCGGCTGGCCGCCGTGCTGATGCCGCCGTCTATGTTGCTGCGCTGGCGTCTGGGCCTGGCGGACGCATCGGCCCGCTGGGTAGGCACGTTCGGCCGGATACGCGACGTGCTCGCTCGGTGGAGCCCGCGGCGCTTGCTGACAAGCCGCAGCCGCGGCTAGCCAGCCGCCGCTACAGGTCCAGCCCTGGGCCGCCCGCCGCCTCGCGGGTCGATCATGGGGTTAGCGCGACCATTTGTCCGATCTGTCGCGCGTTAACCCCATGATCGACGGGGCTGGCCGGCCGGCTGGGCTGGCCGGCCGGCTGGGCTGGCCCGGCCGGCTGGGCTGGCCGGCCGGCTGGGCCGTGCCGGCCGCGGGGGTCCGGGAACAAGAATGGCGGCGGCCCTTCGGGGCCGCCGCGTCGGTCAGCGTGCCATAACGTCGGTCGCACGCGAAGAATATGGCGATGGCGGCCGGATGGCCGCCATTCGTCGCCCGCTGGTCGCGTTCGCGCTAGCGGTGACCCTCGGGGCGCTGCTTCCAGCGTTCCTCGAGCCGGTCGATGAAGCCCATCTTTCGTGACTGACGGGTGCGCCGGCTGGCGGTGCCTCCGACCGCCTTCAGGTCGGGCGCCTGGCCCTTGCGACGGGACTGCATCGCGAACGCAGCGGAGCCCAGCATGACTACGAAGCCCGCGACGCCGAGCGGCGTGTTGCTGCTCACCGTGCCGTAGACGACCAATGCCAGGCCAAGAATGATCACGAACGCGGCGAGCACGATCCGGCGCCGCGCGTGGAAACGCGGGTCGCTGGCCCGCACAGCCGAGGCGAATTTGGGGTCCTCGGCAAGCGACCGCTCGATCTGATCGAACAGCCGCTGCTCGTGCTCCGAGAGCGGCACGGCATTCCTCCCCGGGCGCATGTCCGACTCCACTGGCGGGGTCGGGTACTGCAAGTGTGACCGATGACTCAAGACAGCCGACAGGCTGCCTTACTCACGAGTCTACGAGTGGGTCGGCGGGTCGGAAAGCGGGACGAGCGTCGAGTGCGGGTGATTTTCGGTCCGGCGGAGATCAGTTCGCCCCAAAAGGCTGGCCGGACCGACGCTGGAGCGGCCGAAGCGGGCAACAACGGCGTCGGCGGCCGCCTCGGCCTCGCGCCACCCGCGGTCCGGCTCACCGAGCGTGAGCTGCCGCGATGCCGTCGCCGCCGGGGCGAGGCCTTCGACCCGGACTCCGACGAGGCGGATGTGGTCGGCCGCGCCGAGCGCGATGAACAGCGCCCATGCCGTCTCGAATATCTCGCGTGCAACGTCGGTCGTGGTCAGCAGCGTGCGTGACCGGTTGACGGTCCGGAAGTCGGCCAGCCGCACCTTGAGCGCGATCGTCCGGCCGACTTGTCCGCTTCCGCGCAGCCGGGCGCCCACCTTGTCGGCCAGCGCGAGCAGGCTGCGCCGGATGACCAGGGGATCGGCGACGTCCGTGTCGTAGGTCATCTCGGCGCCGATCGACTTGTCGGCATGCTCGGACACCACCGTGCGGGGGTCGCGGCCCCAGGACAGCTCGTGCAGGTGGCTGGCGGACGCGTCGCCGAGCGCGGAGCGCAGCATGCCGATCGGCGCGCTGGCCAGGTCGCCGACCGTGGCGAGGCCGAGCCGGCGCAGCGTCTCGGCGGCGCGCTCGCCCACGCCCCACAACGCGTCCACCGGCAGCGGGTGCAGGAAGTCGAGCACCTGGGCGGCCGGGACCACGATCATGCCGTCGGGCTTGGCCCGGGTGGAACCGAGCTTGGCCACGAACTTGGTCGGCGCCACCCCGACCGAGCAGGTCAGGTGCTGCTCGTCGGCGATGCGCTCGCGGATGCCGCGGGCGATGACGGCGGGCCGGCCGAGCAACCGCTGGGCGCCGGCGACGTCGAGGAACGCCTCGTCGAGCGAGAGCGGCTCGACCAGCGGGGAGACGTCCTGGAAGATCCGCATCACGGCGTCGGAGGCCTCCGCATACGCCGCGAAATCGGGCGGCAGGAACACCGCGTGGGGGCAGAGCGCGCGGGCCCGCATGGCCGGCATCGCGCTGCGGACGCCGTACCGCCGGGCCTCGTAGCTCGCGGAGCTTACGACGCCACGCGGCCCCGCCCCGCCGACCACGACGGGCCTGCCCTTGAGCTCGGGCCGCCGGCGGATCTCGACGGACGCGAAGAACGCGTCCATGTCGACATGCAGGACCGTGCAACCCGCGTCATCGGCCTCCGGACCGAAGCGCGGGTCGCGCCCGTGGCCGATGGCCTGACTGCGTCCCACGGGTAGCAGGCTAACCAGGGGGTCTGACAAGAAGCGGGCTAGCCGGCGGACCCGACGAGACTCAGCAGCGGAACCGTCATCTCAGCCGCGGTGACCGAGCCATGGAACGCGATCAGAGCCGCCACCGCGGGCGGTTCCCAGCCCGTGGCCAGCACGATCGTCCGGCCCAGGCAGATCACCACGACGTCGCCGATGCGCCCCGCATGCGCGGGCGGTACCGGGCCGTACCAGCCGCTGTCGATCGCCTCATCGCGGGTGATCACCCAGGCCGCGTCGCCCAGTACCGAACGGTAGGCGGCCAGCACGTCGTCGAGGGCACCGTCCGCCGTGTAGAGGTAGCGGACCCGCGGTTCGCCGGAGACCGCGACAATGCCGGACGACAGCGCCGGGTCCGCGCCGATGTCGAAGCGCCGATCGTACGGGATATTGACCTGTCCGTGATCGGCCGTGACCAGCAGTGCCGCGCCCGCCGGGAGGCCGGTGACCAGCCGGTCGAGCAGCCGGTCCACGCCCCGGGCGGCGTCCCGCCAGGCGTCGGAGTCGACGCCCGCGTCGTGTCCACGCTGGTCGAGATCGGGGTGATAGCCGTAGACCAGCGCCGGACCGGCGCCGGCCGACAGGGCCCGCAGCATCTGGTCGGCGACGGCGATGGAATCCACGGCTCCGGAGAATGCGCCGCCCCGCATCGCGGATACGGTCAGGCCGCTGCCCTCGAACTCGGGCCGGGTCACCGAGGTGACCGTGACCCCGGCCGCGGCGGCCGTCTCGAGCCGGGTTCGCACCGGCTGCCACTGGCGCGGGTCCGGGTCGTCCGACCACCGGATGTGGTTGAGGATGCGGCCGTCGGGCCGGCGGACCGTGAAGCCGAGAATGCCGTGCGCGCCCGGCAGCGCGCCGGTGCCGAGCGTGGCCAGGCTGACCGGGGTCGTGGACGGAAAACCCGAGGTCAGCGTGGCGGCGCGGCCGCCGTTCGAGGTGGCGAGATCGGCCAGGACCGGCGCGTGCGGCACGATCACCGGCATCTGGTACGCCCCCAGCCCGTCGACCAGGAGCACGGCGACCCGCTGGACGCCGCCGAGGCGGTCCCGTAGTCCGAGCACGTCGTCCGTACCGGGGACGCCGAGCAGGGCGGAGACGCTTGGCAGCAGGTCGCTGAGGCTGCCGTCGCCGTAACGCGGCCGTGTGGGCCGGAACGCGTCGGCCGGCAGATGGTCGGCCGGAACGGGCGGCGGCATCGGGGCGTCCACCGGCCGCACCGCGTCGGGCACGCCGTGCGTCACGGGCGCCGCGCGAAGACGTGCAGTTGCGAGGCGATGTCCCGGAACGGCGGCCGCGCGGACAGCGCCAACTCCAGGTCCAGCATGGCCTGCGGGTCGGACTCCACGACCGCCGCGGGGAGCAGGTCGGCCAGTACCCGTACCCCGTGGATCTCCTCGACCGTGAGGCCCGCGGCGCCGAGCAGCGCCGCGGCGGTCTCCACGTCGTAGCGCCGGCGCAGCGTGTCCCGGGGGCCGGCGCGGCCGTCGGGGTCATTGAGCAGCGCGGACGCCGCGTCGAGGTGGCCGTTGACGGCCCGGCCGAGGACGGCGGCCGCACGGCCCGCGACCAGGAGGCTCACCGCGCCGCCCGGCCGCAGCGCGGCGGCGATCGCGGCCACCACCTCGGCGGGTTCGTCGACGACCTCGAGCACCGCGTGGCAGAGGATGAGGTCGGCGCTGGCCGGCCCGACCAGCCCGGCCAGCGCGTCGCCGTCACCCTGCACCGCGCGTATCCGGTCGGCTACGCCCGCGTCCGCGGCGCGGCGGGTCAGCGCGGCGAGCGCGTCCGGGCTCGCGTCGACGACGGTGACCGCGTGGCCGGCCTGGGCCAGCGGCACCGCGAACCCGCCCGTGCCGCCGCCGACGTCGAGCACGGTCAGCTCCCGGCCCGCGTGCCGCTGCAGCTCGCGGTGCAGGACGGCCCAGACCGCGGCGGTGCGTGCGCTGACGAGCGGTCGGTGCGAACGCGTCGGTGTCGTCTCCACACAGGCAGCGTATCGGCCGGAGACTCACGCGTCGCGCAGCTCGAGCCGCAGGCCGCGTTCCGGCCCGGACTCACGCGTCGCGCAGCCGGAGTCGCAGGGCGCCCGCGAGTAGTGCCGCGGCGGCCCACGCGGCGGTCACGCCGAGTCCCTTCCACGGGCCGATCGGCAGGTCGTCGAGATGCGTGGTGGCCTGGACGGCCAGGCCGGAGGTCATCGGCGCGAGCTGCAGCAGGTGCCGACGCCACTCCGGATCGGTGACGGCCTGCGCGACGATCGGGAACACGTAGAGCAGCCCGAGGACGATCCCGATGGCAGTCGCCGAGTCCCGCACGGCGGTTGCCGTGCCGACCGCGAGCAACCCGATCAGGGCCAGATAGAGGACGGAACCGGCGGCCGCCCGCAGGACCGGACCGTCGCCGAGGGACAACGGCAGCATCAGCCGTCCGGCGAGCAGGCACGCCGGCACGGCGACGCTCGCGGCCGCCACGACCACGGCGGTGACGACGGCCGCCTTCGCGGCCAGGACGGTGATCCGCCGCGGCATCGCGGCGAATGTGGTGCGGACCATCCCGGTGCTGTATTCGCCGCCGACCGCCACCACGGCCAGGATCGCGACGACCGCCTGGCCGAGCCCCACCCCGGTGAGACTGGTCTTGGCCATGTCGACGGCACAACTGCCGGTCGAGCAGGCGGTGGCGGCCACCGTGGCGACGCTGGCGGCCACGGTCAGCGCGACGACGGCGACAACAAGCCAGACCGACTCCGGTACGGTGCGCAGCTTCGTCCACTCCGCGTGCAGGACATGGCGACTCACGCGTCCCTCCCGCGGAACTGCACCAGTGCCAGACCCAGGGCGAGCGCGGCCCACGTGCCGAGCACGGCGAGCCCGGCCCACGGCGCCAGCGGGAAGTACCCGTCGGTCGGGGTGTAGGGGCTGCTCACCTGCGGGTAGCGGAGCGCGCTCTGCTGAACCGCGAAAGCGGCCGCCGGGGTGACCCGCAGCAGCCATTGCGCGGCGCCGGTCGGCAGGACCGTCATCGCGAGCAGGTACGGCAGGACGATCACCACGAGCGCGGCGGCGACCGTGGCCGCGCTGCGCCGGACCACCGCGCCGATCGCCAGCGCGAGGACGGCGGTCACGGCTAGCAGCGCCGCGGTGCCGACCACCAGGCGGACCTCAGTGAGGGCGGTGGCCGGGAAGACGTAGACGCCGTTACCCCGCAGCACCCGCTGGCCGAGCGTGACCACGACGGCGGCGCCGGCCAGCCCGGCGGCGAACGCCGCGGAGCCGACCACGACCGCCTTCGCGGCCAGGACCCGGCCGCGTTGTGGGGTCGCGGCCAGGGTGGTCCGGATCAGGCCGCGCCGGTACTCGGCCGTGATGAACAGCGCCGCCACGACGATCACCGCGATCAGCCCGACGAACGTGCCGACGAGCGTCTGGGTGACGGTGGTGCCGATGCCGGCCGCGCCGGTCACCGCGGGAGCGATGTCGCCGGAGCCCGTGACGGTGAACCGGCCGCCGGCCCGCTCGACATTTCCGGCGGGTACGCCGGAGGCGTCGCCAACCGCCTCGCCGGTCCAGGCGCCGTCCGGCGTGACGTGGTCGAAGACCGCGGTGACCTGTGTGGGGCCTCCGTAGGAGCCCGACATGCCGGACTCGTGGATCGTCTCGGCGTACTGCGGCGAGGTGGCGAACAGGCCGACCTGCACGATCGACGGGAGTCCGGGCAGGTGCGCGCTTCCTACGGTCGTCCAGGCCGTGCCGTCGTCCGACTCCGCGGCGGTGACGGTGTCGCCGGAGCGGGTCAGCCGTAGCCAGCGCGGAGCGCTCGCGGAGACCGGGCCGGGCGAGCCGGCGATGTCGTGGGTGTAGTCGTCCTGCATCCGTACGCCGTGGCTGCCGGTGACCATGACCGCGGCGTACGCCGATCCGACCCGGGTCCCGTCCTTGACGATGAGGCCGGCCTTCGCCCACGGCGCCACCCCGGGGCGCGTGCCGGCGGGCTCGCCCGGACGGGCGGGCAGCAGGCCGGTCAGCGCGGTCACCCGCACAGTGATGGTGCCGTCGCCGGCCAGCGGCCGGTGCACGAAGAAGAAGTGGTCGCTCACCAGTTCCCCGTCCGGGCCGACCGGAAGGACGCACTCCGAGCCCGGGCCGTGCTGCCCGCACGAACCCTTCATGCCGGGCAGCAGTCCGATGCCCACGATCACTGCCGCGGCGGCCAGCACGCCGCCGATCCAACCGGGCACCGTCCGCAGTTTGGTCCACTCGGCGCGCAGCAACTGCCCGAGCCCGCTCATCGCGCGTCCCCGCCGCGGAACTCGACGGCGTCCCGGGTGAGCTGCAGGTACACGTCCTCAAGCGACCGCAGGGTGGCCCGGTCGGCGGAGACGCTGGCGAGCAGTTCCGCGACGGACGCGTCGGCGATGACCCGTCCGCGGCCGGCCACCACGAGGTGGTCGGCGGTGTCCTGAAGCTCGCTCATCAGGTGGCTGGACACCAGCACCGCGCGGCCCTCGGCGGCCAGCGACCGCAGAAAGCCGCGCATCCACACGATGCCTTCGGGATCCATGCCGTTGAACGGTTCGTCCAGCATCACCGCCGGCGGGTCGCCCAGCAGCGCGGCGGCGATCCCCAGCCGCTGCCGCATGCCGAGCGAGAAGCCTCCGGCGCGCCGCCGGGCCACCGCCGTCAAGCCGGCCATGTCGAGCACCGCGTCGACCCGCCGGGCGGTCAGGCCCTGGGAGTGGGCCAGCCAGAGCAGGTGGTTGCGGGCGGTCCGGCTGGGCTGCAGCGCGGCGGCGTCCAGCAGCGACCCCACGTGACGCAGCGGGTCGCGCAGGCTCCGGTACGGCCGCCCGTCGATTAACGCACTGCCCTGGTCCGCGGCGTCCAGGCCCAGGATCACCCGCATCGTGGTGGACTTGCCGGCGCCGTTCGGGCCGACGAAGCCGGTGACCTGCCCAGGGCGGACCGTGAACGACATCCCGTCCAGCGCCACCGCCGGCCCGAACCGTTTCCGCAGACCACTGACGACGATCATGTGCCACTCCCTTGTCCCGCCGATCGATATGGCGTCGGTTGTACGCGGGCGCCGGTGTCAGCCCGGTGTCACCGGGCTGACACCGGGGACGTGGCATCGTGAGTCTCGTGAGAGTGCTGGTCGTCGAAGACTTCGAGATCCTGGCGCGCACGATCGGGACCGGATTGCGACGCGAGGGTATGGCGGTCGACGTGGTGCTCGACGGCACCGACGCGCTCGACCATCTGGCGGTCACCCGCTATGACGTCGTCGTGCTGGACCGGGACCTGCCGGGTGTACCCGGCGACGAGGTGTGCCGCCAGATCGTGGCCGAGCACTCGGCGAGCCGGGTGCTGATGCTGACCGCGTCCGGCACGGTCCAGCAGCGCGTCGACGGGCTCGGCCTGGGCGCCGACGACTACTTGCCGAAACCGTTCGACTTCGCCGAGCTGGTGGCGCGGATCCGGGCGCTCGGCCGCCGGTCCGTGACCGCCGTGCCGCCGACGCTCGTGGACGGCGACATCACGCTCGACCCCGGCCGCAGGGTGGCGACCCGGGCCGGGCGGCGCCTGGATCTCAGCCCGAAGGAGTTCGCGGTCCTGGAGTACCTCCTCGCCGCGGCCGGACGGGTGGTATCCGCCGAGGAGCTGCTCGAACGGGTCTGGGACGAAGCGGCCGACCCCTTCACCACCGCCGTGAAGACCACGATGCGCCGGTTGCGGGCCAAGCTCGGCTACCCGCCGGTGATCCAAACGATCCGGGAAGCCGGCTACCGGATCGGGGAGCCGTGATGCGCCTGCCGCTGCGGGCGCAGCTCACCCTGCTGTACGCCGGGCCATTCTTCGTCTCCGGCGCCGCGCTGCTCGCCGTACCGCTTCTGGGTGCCCGGGTCTCGGTGCCGGCGGGCTCGGCGGCTCCGCCGGAGGTGACCGTTCACCAGCCGCTCGTCGGATCCGGCGTCAGCCTGGCGGTCGTAGCCGTGGTCTCCCTCGTGCTCGGCTGGCTGATCGCCGGCCGCTTCCTGCGACCGTTGCGCATGATCACCGCGACCGCCCGGGACATCTCCGCCAGCAACCTCAACCGGCGCCTCGGGCTTCGCGGGCGCGACGAGTTCACCGACCTGGCCGACACGCTCGACGACCTGTTCGCTCGGCTGGAGGCCTCGTTCGAGTCGCAGCGGCATTTCGTCACCAACGCCTCGCACGAACTCCGTACGCCGCTCACCGCGGAACGCGCCCTGCTCCAGGTCGCGCTCGCCGACCCGCACGCCACCGCCGAGACGCTGCGCTCGACCTGCCGGGACGTGCTGGCCCTGGGCGAAACCCAGGAACGCCTGATCGAGGCGCTGCTCACGCTGGCGACCAGCGAGCGCGGTATCGAGCGGCGGGAGCCGTTCGACCTCGCCGACATCGCGGGCCGCACGGTTCAGGGCCGCCGACAGGATGCCATCCGGGTCGAGGTCGCGCTCGCGCCCGCGCCGGCCACCGGCGATCCGAATCTGGTCGAGAGCATGGTGGCGAACCTGGTCGACAACGCCCTGCGGCACAACGTGGCGGGTGGGTGGATCGAGATCGCGACCGGCACGACCGGCGACCGGGCGGCCATTTCGGTACGCAACACCGGCCCGGTCATCCCACCCGAGCACCTGGAGCGGCTCTTCCAGCCGTTCCAGCAGTTGGGTGCCCAGCGCATCGGGGGTGGACACGGGCTCGGCCTGGCCATCGTCCGCGCCATCGCGCGGGCCCACGGCGCCACCGTCGTTCCCCGTGCCCGTCCCGAAGGTGGCCTGGACATCGAGGTGAGCTTCGCCGGTACGCCCGCAAACTATCCGCGGCTCAGCGGAAGTCGCGGGACGCCGGGCTGATCGGCGGGGTGACCGCCTCCAACTGGTCCGCCACCAGATTCAGCACGTCCTCGGCCTTCTCCAGGCGCCCGCGCACGAGCAGCGCGGCGCTGGTCCGGGCTACCCGACGGTACTTGTGCCACAGTCCGGGCGAGCACGTGACGTTGAGCATCCCGGTCTCGTCCTCGAGGTTCACGAACGTGACCCCGCCCGCCGTCGCCGGGCGCTGCCGGTGTGTGACGATGCCGCCGACCCGGATCCGGGTACCGGCCTCGACGGCGGTCAGCTTCGCGATCGGCAGCGCGCCCGCCCGCTCGAACTGGTCCCGGATGAACTGGGCGGGATGCGAGTCCGGCGACAGGCCCGTCGCCCAGACGTCGGCGACGAGGCGGTCGATGTCGCCCATGCCGGGCAACGTGGGGGCGTCCGTGCCAGTGACCGTACCGGGAAGTCTGTCGGGTTTGTCCTGGGCGGCCGCACCCGCCGCCCAGAGTGCCTCGCGCCGGGAAAGGCCGAAACCCGCAAAGGCGTCGGCGGTCGCGAGCGCCTCCAGGTGCGCGGTCGCGCACCCTGCGCGTCGCGCCAGGTCCGCCATGCTCCGGTACGGGCCGTTCGCGCGTCGCTCGCTCTCGATCGTCTTCGCGAGGTCTTCCCCCAGCGTACGGACGCTCGACAGTCCCATGCGCACCGCCGGGCCCCCGAGCCCCCACGCCTGCGGCGGCTCGCCTTTCTCGCTGCCCCACCGCGTCTGGGCGGTGGACTCCAGCGTGGCCGCCGCGTCGCTGAGATTGATGTCGGGGCGGCGCACTTCGACGCCGTGCCGGCGGGCGTCGTCGACCAGCGACTGCGGCGAGTAGAAGCCCATCGGTTGCGCGTTGAGCAGCGCGGCGCAGAACGCGGCCGGGTGGTAGCGCTTGAGCCAGGCGCTGGCGTACACCAGGTAGGCGAAGCTCATCGCGTGGCTCTCCGGAAAGCCATAGTTGGCGAACGCGGAGAGCTTGAGGAACAGGTCGTCGGCGAGCTCGCCGGTGATGCCGCGCTCGGCCATGCCGCTGTAGAGCCGGCTCTTGATCCGTTCCATCTTCTCGATCGAGCGCTTCGAGCCCATCGCGCGGCGCAGCTGGTCGGCCTCGGTCGGGTTGAACCCGGCCACGTCGATGGCGAGCTGCATGAGCTGTTCCTGGAAGAGCGGCACGCCCAGGGTCTTCGCCAGCGCTTTCTCCATCAGCGGATGCGGAAAGGTCACCTTCTCCTTGCCGTTCTTGCGCCGGATGAAGGGATGCACCGAGCCGCCCTGGATCGGTCCGGGCCGGATCAGCGCCACCTCGACGACCAGGTCATAGAACTTCTCGGGCTTCAGCCGGGGCAGGGTGGCCATCTGCGCGCGGCTCTCCACCTGGAACACGCCGACCGAGTCGGCCCGGGACAACATCTCGTAGATCTCGGGGTCGTCCAGGCGCATCGTGCTGATGTCCAGATCGGACTCGATCATGTCGTACGCATAGTGCAGCGCCGACAGCATGCCGAGGCCCAGCAGGTCGAACTTGACCAGCTCGATCGCCGCGCAGTCGTCCTTGTCCCACTGCAGCACCGTGCGCCCGGGCATCCGGCCCCACTCGACCGGGCACACCTCGATGATCGGCCGGTCGCAGATCACCATGCCGCCGGAGTGGATGCCGAGGTGCCGGGGAAAGTTCTGCACCTCGTTCGCGAACGCCACCACCTGCTCCGGGATGTCATCCACGTCGACGGTCGCGGCGCTGCCCCACCGGTCGATCTGCTTGCTCCACGCGTCCTGCTGCCCGGGCGAAAACCCGAAGGCCTTGGCCATGTCGCGTACGGCGGACCGCGGCCGGTAGGAGATGACGTTGGCGACCTGCGCGGTGTACTCGCGGCCGTGCTTCTCGTAGACGTACTGGATGACCTCCTCGCGCCGGTCCGACTCGATGTCCACGTCGATGTCCGGCGGGCCGTCCCGCTCGGGTGCGAGGAAGCGCTCGAAGAGCAGGTCGTACTCGACTGCGTCCACATTGGTGATCCACAGCGCGTAGCAGACCGCCGAGTTGGCGGCCGAGCCCCGGCCCTGGCAGTAGATGCCCTGCTCGCGGCAGAACCGGACGATGTCGTAGACCACCAGGAAGTAACCGGGGAAGTTCAGCTGCTCGATCATCTTCAGCTCGTACTCGATCTGCGCGTACGCCTTGGGATGCGCGTCCGGCGGGCCGTAGCGCTCTTGCGCACCGCGCATGGTGAGCTCGCGCAGCCAGCTCATCTCGGTGTGCCCGGGCTCGGGGATCGGGAAGTCGGGCAGCTTCGGCGCGACCAGTTTCAGGTCGAACGCGAGGTCCTCGCCGAACATCGCCGCGTTCTTCACGGCGTCCGGGTAGGCGGCGAACCTCCGCGCCATCTCCGCGCCGCTGCGCAGGTGAGCAGTGCCGGCCGCGGGCAGCCAGCCGTCGATCTCGTCGAGGCCGCGCCGGGCTCTCACCGCGGCCAGGGCGGCCGCCAGTTTGCGCCGGCCCGGGGTCGCGTAATGCACGTTGCCGGTCGCGACCACCGGCAGCCCTCGGTTCGCCGCCAGCTCGGCCAGCACGTCGTTGCGATCGTCTTCGTAAGGGTCGCCGTGGCTGGTCAACTCCACCGCGACGTTGCTCGCGCCGAACAGGCCGACGAGCCGGTCCAACTCGCGCCGTGCCGCCGGGAGGCCGCCGGTGGCGAGCGCACGCGGGACGCTGCCCTTGCGGCAGCCGGTGAGGACCAGGACGTGGTCGCGCAGGACCTCGGCGACCTGCTCCAGGTCGCCATAGTCGGGCTTGCCCTTCTCCCCGCCCTTGAGCTGCCCGCGTGCGATGGTCCGGGCGAGGCGCGCGTAGCCCTCGATGCCGTGGGCGAGCGCGAGCAGGTGGCGGCCCTCCGGATCGGCCTCGCCGTTCTGCGGTTGGGACAGGTCGAGGGAGAGCTCCGCGCCGAAGATCGTGGGCAGCTCCAGCTCCCGGGCCGCCTGGGAGAAGCGGACCACGCCGTAGAACCCGTCGCGGTCGGTGACCGCGAGCGCGTCCAGGCCGAGGCGGGCCGCTTCCTCGGCGAGTTCCTCGGGATGGCTGGCGCCGTCGAGGAAGCTGAAGTTGGTGTGACAGTGCAGCTCGGCATACGGAACGGTGGTCTGGGGTTTGATCAGCGCGGGCGCCTCGTAGGGCTGGCGCTTGCGGCTCCAGGCCGGCGAGTCCCCACCGTCCGCGTCCACGGCGAGCGGATCGACGGCGTAGGGAAACTTCTTGTCCTCGCCGATCGTCCTGGGTTTCGGTTTGTCGTTGCCCGGCTTGTCGCCGCTCGGCCGGTCGGTGTCCGGCCTGCCGGTGTTCGGCCTGTCCGTATTCCACTTCTTGGTGTTCCACCTGTCGGTGTTCCACCCGTCGCTGCTCGGGCTGTCGCCGCTCTGCTTCTCGCTGCTCGACTTGTCGCTCTTGCGGCCGGACAGCGTGCCTTCCAGCTCGGACCACGACATCCGCGGATTGTGGAAGCCCATATCACCGCACCCCCGCCCTAGCCCCTGGCCGCCCAGTCAACAACCGCCCAGTCAACAACCGCCCGGCCAGCAGCCGCCCGGCCAGCGGCCGCCTAGTCATAGATGGCCTCCACCGCCCAGTGCCCGTCGGAGAGCGAGAGCAGGAATGCCCGGCCGTCGGCGAGGCCGATCTGGAAACGGGCCCGGCGGCGCGCCTCCACGGGGGCCCACCAGCGCTCGTCCACCGGCCACGGCCCGGCCCAGCCGGCGATCTCGACGGGCCGCCCGTTCTCGATGAGCAGGCCGGCGGGTTCGCCGGTCAGCTCGAGCCGCGCGCTCACCCCCACGGGCGCCCCGGCCGCATCCACCACGACGGCGGCCAGCGGCTGGGCCAGCACCAGCGCCGGCGCGGGCTTCGGCAGCCGCCCCGGCCACGGTGGCAACACCGGCGGCCGGCTCACCCGCCGCCCACCGGTCGCTTTCCCCGACGGCCCATCTCCGCCGCTCCGGCCGGGTCCTACCGGCGCAACCGCCCGCCCATCTTCAACACTCCCGGCGAGTTCTCCCGGCGCGGCCGCCTCGGCGGACGGCGAGCCATCCGCCGGCATCGCCGCCTTTCCCGGTCCCCTTTCCAGGATCCCTTCCGGCTGATCACCTTCGGCTTCCTCAGTGGATCTTGCCGCCGGCGCCCGCCTGACCGACGTCAGAGACCGGACCGGCGCCGACTCCGCCGGACCGACCAACGACAGCTCGGGTCGTGGCCGTTCACCCGGTAGCTCATCGCCGGTCGAAGGACCATCCGGATCGTGCCGCCCCACGTCGGGGACGAGCCGCAGATCGGCGACCGGCGCCGGGTCGGGGGTCACGGCCATGACCGGGACGGTGATCACGCCCGGGACCGGATCGGCATGGTCCGCGGCGGGACGGTCCGGGACGCGTTCGTCGCCCCAAGGGACGAGGCGAACCTGGTCGTCGGCGGAGCGACCGCCGCCGAGGACGGCCGTTACCACGGCGTCGGGGCCGAGCAGGCCCTGGATCCGGCTCAGGGCGCGGTGCGCCCGTTCGCGCTCGGCGCCGGCATCGCCCCACAGGCCGGGCTGGAGTCCAAGGTGGACGAGCACACCGTCGGGGATGAGACGCAACCGGACCAGGCCCGCCGTGGGCCTGGCCGGGGCACCGCGCCGGGCGCCGGTGAGCCAGCCGTCGAGCTGCCACCGTACGCGCTCGGCGATGGCGGCCGCGGTGAGCATGCCGTCGTGCCGCCACACCCGGTGCAGCTCCTGGCCGTCCGCGGTGACCGCCTCGATGCCGAGGCGGGTGCAGGCCAGGCCGTGTGCGGCGAGCCGATCGTGCAGCCGTTCGGCCAGCACCCGCCCGGCGAACGCCGCCACATCCACCCGCTCGAGCGGCTCGTCGTACTCTTCGGTCACGTCCAGGTCGGGTGGCGGCTTCCGGACCGCGAGCGGCCGGTGGTCGTAACCCCCCGCCAGCCGATGCGCCAGCGCCCCATCGAACCCGAACCGCGTCAGCACGTCTGCGGCCGGCAGCGCCGCGAAGTCGCCGAGCGTCTTGATCCCCAACCGGCGCAGCAGGTCGGTCAGCTCGGGCCGGTCGAGCGCCTCGACCGGCACTTCAGACAAAAACTCCCGGGTACGCCCCGACGCGACGATCCGCCCCGCGCGGGCGGCCAGACCCGCCGCGAACACCCCGTCGGCGATACCGACCTGGCTCTCCACCGCGCACGCCTGCGCGACCTGCTCCACGATCCGCTCGGCGGCCTCCTCCTCGCCACCGAAGTACCGAGCCGGCCCCCGCGCGGCCAGCGCACAAGCCCCCGGCCGGATCACCTCCACCCCGACAGCGACCTCTTCGACGGCCGCGACCACCGGCTCGAAGGCACGCGCGTCCCGCCCCGGATCGTGCTCCACGACGATCACCTGCGGGCACCGGCTCTGCGCCTCCCGGCGCCGAAGCCCACGCCGCACACCATCGGCGCGGGCGGCCTCGGAGCAGGCCAGCACCCGATTGCCGTGCAACACCACGACCGGCCCGGACGCCATCACCCCTTCCACGATCTCGGCGGCGATGACCGGCCAGTCCGGACACCAGACCAGCAACGTCCGCGTCTCCGCGCTCACGGAGACCCCCTCGCGATCTTGTGTGGGACGCCCCGGAAATCCAGGGCAAATCGCACTAGATCCGTTTCCGGGCGCGCCGACGCCGAGGACCCCGAGCGGCGGTCGAGCACCGGACCCTCAGCCGCGCCAACCCGGTCAATCCGCTCCCCACAACGCTCGCGCACGGCTAGCACACCGCCGACAGGAGCGAGTGGCGCCGCCAGGATCCCGAAGCCGCCGCCCACCCCGAAGTCCCGCCCGAAGCCGCGACCCGGCGCACAGCCCGACCCGAACCCGGAGCTGTGACCGTGCCCCCGGCCGAGGACGGAGCCGAAGTCGACGTGGGGGCCGCGACGGGGCCCAAAACCCGAGCCGAGGCCCCAGCCGAGGTCGGGGCCATGGCTGGGGCCGGAGCTGGCGCAACGGTGGATGGGAGGTTGGGGGACGGTATGGCGGGAGACGGATCAGGAGGAGGCGTGGTGGTGACGCCCGGCATCCACAGGGTGATTTCGCGAGGTCGGGCCGCCGCGCCACGGCCTCGGGCCGTGATCGTCACCTCGCGCCGGCGCAACCGGCCGTGGCCTGCGCCGAGACCTTCCCACATGCCGTGCATGACCTGCAGGGTCACGTCCGCGCCGTCCCAGTGACCGAACGGCATCAGGACGCTGCCGCGTTGCCGGGTACGGGCGACGAGCCGGCTGGCGATCGACGCGGACACCGGGCCCGGCACGGCGACGACCACCACATCCACGCCGTCGATGAGGGCCGCGACCACGGTGGGCCAATCCGGGCCGGGATTGGGTACGAGCGCCAGCCGGTCCAGGGCGATGCCGCTCTCCGCGGCGGCGAGCGCACCCAGCGCGGGCACGCCCACGACCGCACACCAGGAACCGGACCGCGAGGCAGCGGAGAGCAGCGCGAGCAGCAGGGACGTGCCGCCGCTGCCCGGCGCCGAACGGCCGGTGGCGACCGCGACGGTGCTCCCCCGGCGCAGCCCGCGGCTGGGCAGCAGGCCGCTCAACTCGGGCAGCACCGGCAACACCCGATGCACCCCGGGCTCGTCGGTGCCGCTCGCCGGCCGGATCAGCTCGGCAAGGGCGGCGGCCCCGTTGATCATCCGCCCCGCCATCTCACTCCTTGCTGTGCTCTCTGCCTCGCCTTCGCTCGGCGGCGCCCGGGCCCCTGGTACGGACGTCGGGGCGCCTATGCCGCCAGCGGTGGTTGGTAGGTGAGGCCCAGCGCGGACTCGACCACGGCGACGAACTGCTCGGCGGCGCGGAGGAGGTCGTCGGCTTCGCGGGCGGTTACCACGCGGGGGATGCCGGCCTCGGCAGCCGCCCGCTTGCCGGCGCCCAGGGCGAAGTAGCTGGCCCACTCGCTGAACTCGGGGGCTACCAGGACGAGCAGCGACCAGGCGCTGGTGACGCGGCTGCGCCGGGTGGACGCGGCCGGACGGGCGCGGGCCGCGAGGACCGCGGCCGCCGCGCGCAGGGCGGCCAGGTGGGCGGTGGCGTAGCGCAGGCCCTCGGGTCCGGTGTGCGCCGCCTCGGCCAGGCCCTGACGGGCGATGGCCAGCAGTTGGGTGGGTGTGCGATGCGGCAGCATGTGCGCCGGTACGGTGGGTCGCTCTGCCTGGGCCGCGGCCGTCGGCGCGTGCGCCAAACCGGGCATCACCATGATCGTTCTCCTCGCGTGCTTCGCATCCGACGTGCCGGGTCGAACGACCGCCGCGGAGGAAGGCGCAGCGGTGGAACAGCCGGCCGGGTGCGGATGCTTCCCCACACCACACCCGGCCGACTGTCCCGGCGGGTCCGCCGCCCGCCGCCCGGGGGTCGAGGGCGGCGGACGACGGTCCTGCCTTATGAAGGCCCGGACCCGCGAATGCCCGGACCTGGTGTGCGGCACTTCGCGGGTGTCGCACTTCGGGAGCCGCGCCGCGAATCGCTCTCCCGAGCCGTTGGAACGACCGTTCGAACTTATCGAACACCCGTTCTAACTAGGGAGAGCGTAACACCACCCTCCGACAAAAACGCAAGACCAGCGAGCGGGCAGGTCAGACCGGTTAGAAGCCGCCCACGTGAATCCCGGGTCGCTGGGCCGGGTCCGGCTCGCTCTTGCGGATGATCTCGCGTACCACCGGCGCGGTGTCGCCGCGGCCGAGCAACAGGTACCGGAACAGGTGCACCAGCGGGCTGCCCTCGGCCCACTCGAAGTAGGCATGCGGCCGGATCCCGGTGCCGTCGCGCAGCGCGAGCAGGATGGCCGCGATCGCGTTCGGCGCGGCCGGGCTCTGCGCCCGCAGGACGCGGTAGCCGTCCACCTCGACGCCGCGAACGTGCAGCACGCCGCTGAACTCGGACGGATCCACCACGTCCACCTCGAGAAAGAGCACATCGCCGGCGCCGGGCACCGGGTTCATGCCGCGCTGTTCCTTCTCCTTCGCCGAGTACTCGGCGACGTCACCCGCCTGCCGGCGGTTGGCGATGATGTTCAGCTCGCGGTCGTTGGCGATCGAGTCCGCGATGAACCGGCGGGCCGCCTCGTCGAGCTCGATCCGGTCCGCGCGCAGCTCGGTGGTACGGCTGATCCGCGACACCAGCGACACCACGATGATTCCGGCGATGAAGATCGCGGAGATCGCGATCCCGTCCGGCTTCTCGATGATGTTGTCGCCCAGCGCGTACAGCAGGATGAGCGTGAGCAGCGCGAACCCGGCGGTGGCGCGCTTCTGCCGGCGGCGCGCCGCGGAGATCGTCACCGCGACCGCGCCGGAGACCATCATGGCCAGGATGCCCGTCGCGTACGCGCCGGCCTGCGCGTTGACGTCGGCGCGGAAGACGATCGTGATGCCGATGCTGATCGCGGTGTAGACGAGTACGACCGGCCGGACGGCCCGGGCCCACTCGGGTGCCATGCCGTAGCCGGGCAGGTAGCGCGGCACGATGTTGATCAGGCCGGCCATTGCGGACGCCCCCGCGAACCACAGGATCAGGATGCTGCTGATGTCGTACGCCGTGCCGAAGACCTCGCCGAGCTTCTCGTGCGCCAGGTACGCCAGCGCGCGCCCGTTCGCCGGCCCCCCCGGCTGGAACGCCGATGGCGGGATCAGCACGGTGGTGACGAAGCTGGTCGCGATCAGGTAGACGCTCATGATCACCGCGGCCGTGGTGAGCAGCTTGCGCGTGTTGCGGATCCGCGACTGCATCCGTTCCTCGGGCGTCTTCCCGTCCGCGGCGATCAACGGCATCATGCTGACGCCGGTCTCGAAGCCGGACAGGCCGAGCACCAGCGCCGGGAAGGCCAGCACCGCGGGCCCGATGACACCACCGAATCCGCCGCGGCCCGACGTGAGCGCGTGGACCCATGACGAGAACGCGCCGGGAGTGTTGAACACCTCGACGAGCCCCACGATGGTGACCACCCCGTTGAGGCCGAGGAACACCACGACCAGCGGGATCGCGACGCCGACCGCCTCGCTGAAGCCGAGCAGGAAGACGAAGCCGAGGATCAGCAGCAGCACGATCGTGATGAGCACGGCGTGCCCGTGCAGGAGGTCCGGCACATACGGGTTCTCGGACAAGTGCACGGTGGCGTCCGCCGCGGACAGCGTGATCGTGATGATCCACGAGGTGGCCACGAAGCCGAGCAGCACGAGCACGAACAGCTTCCCGTACCAGAAGGGCAGAAGGTTTTCCAGCATGGCCACCGAGCCCTGTCCGTGCGGGCTCTCCTGCGCCACCCGGCGATACATGGGCAGCATGCCCAGTAACGTCAGCGCGACGATGAGCAGCGTCGCCAGCGGCGACAGCGCGCCGGCCGCGAGCGCCGCGATGGCCGGCAGGTAGGACAGCGTGGAGAAGTAATCCACCCCGGTCAGGGTCATGACTTTCCACCACGCCTGGGGGCGGTGGCCGCTGCCCTCTTCCGCCTCGGGGCCGACCGGCTGCACCCGATGGGCCAGCAACCACCGTGTCACCCGGTTGCCGGGCTCGTGCGGTCCGGCCGGGGTCGGCACGGACGCCGGAACATTGATATCGGTGCTCATCGTCTCTTTCCCGCCAGGCCGACGCCGGGTCGTCGATCGCCGGTGCCAGGATGCACGATGGGGGCGAAGGGCGCGCCCCAGAGACCAACAAAGGGGGTACGAGATGCCACGCACGATCGTCGTCACGGGTGCCAGTTCCGGCGTCGGATTGGCCGCCGCCGAGCAATTCGCCGCGCGAGGGGACGAGGTGGTGCTGGTGGGCCGCGACCCGCGGCGGCTCGCCGACGCGGTGGACCGGGTCCGGGCCGCCGGTGGCGGACGCGAACCGGGGCAGTTCCGGGCCGACTTCGAGGTGCTCGACGAGGTCCGGGCGCTGGCGGCGCACCTGCTGGACTCGTACGAAAAGATCGACGTCCTGGCCAACAACGCCGGCGGCACGGTCGCCGGCTACCGCCGGACGGCGGACGGCTTCGAGGCCACCATCCAGGGCAACCACCTGGGCCCGTTCCTGTTGACCAACCTGCTGCGCGAGCGGCTGCGCGGCGGCCGGATCGTCAACACGGCGTCCGACGCGCACCGGCGCAGCGACCTCGACCCCGACGACCTGGTCTCCAGCCCGGAGAGGTTCAACACGTGGCGCGCCTATGGCGCCAGCAAGGCCGCGAACATCCTGTTCGCCGCGGAGGCCGCGCGGCGCTGGCAGGACATCTTCTCGGTGTCGTTCCACCCTGGCGTGGTACGCAGCAACTTCGGCACCGGCGCGCTCACGAGGCTCTTCTACCGGGTGGCGCCGTTCCTGGTCCCGCCGGAGAAGGCCGGCGCGCTGCTGGTGTGGCTGGCGACCGCGCCCGAGGCCGAACTGGTCGACGGCAGCTATTACGTGGGGCACAAGGTGCAGCAGCCGGACGCGGGCGCGTCCGACCCGGCGATCGCGAGCCGCCTGTGGGAAGCGAGCGCGAAAGCCGTGGGCCTGTAAGGGCGCAGAATGACGTCATGGAGAATCATCCCAACGTGCAGGCTGTCCGGGACGCGCTCGACGCGGCCGGCGCGCGTACCCCGGACGGCACCGCACCGCAGGTGATCCTGCTGGACGAGGCCGTGCACACCGCGCCCGCGGCGGCCGCGGCGCTCGGCGTCGAGGTGGGGCAGATCGCCAACTCGCTGATCTTCGACGCGGACGGCGAGCCGCTGCTCGTGCTGACCTCCGGCGCGCATCGCGTCGACACCGCGAAGGTCGCGGCCGGCCTGGGTATCGCGAAGCTCAAGCGTGCCGCCCCCGAATTCGTCCGCGAACACACCGGGCAGGCGATCGGCGGGGTCGCGCCGATCGGGCACCCGAAGCCAGTCCGCACGCTGGTGGACACGGCCCTCGAGCGGTATCCGGTGATCTGGGCCGCGGGCGGCGTGCCGCGGGCGGTCTTCCCGATCACGTACACCGAGCTGCTGCGCGTCACCGCCGGCACGCCCACCGACGTGGCCTAGCCGGATCATGTTGGTCGCGCTGCACGTGTGGCGGGTGCCGCGCCGGGCGGTCGGCGCAGCATTGCTGCGGATGGCCCGCGATCGGCGCCGGCTGCGCGCGCTGCCCGGGGTGCGGTTCGCCAAGCTGCTGGGCACGGGCACCGGCGCCACGTTCGGCCCCGGCGATGCGGATCTGACCCGGTACGCGGCCCTGGTGGTGTGGGACGCTACTGCCGAACCGGACGAGGTGGATCGGGGCTGGGCGCGGATCGCGGTACGGAAGGCCCGCCTCGATCTGAGCCCGTTGGCCAGCCGCGGCCGCTGGTCCCGGACTGCCCCGTTCGGCGAACCCACCCGCGGCCGGGCCGACGGACCCGTGCTGGCACTGACCCGGGCCCGGCTGCGGCCGAGCAAGGCCTTGACGTTCTGGCGGGCCGTACCGCCGGTCACCCGGGAACTCGCCCGCGCGCCCGGCCTGCTCGCCACGTTCGGCGTCGGTGAGGCACCGATCGGCTGGCAGGGCACGGTCAGCATGTGGCGGAGCGCGGCAGACCTGGCCGCGTTCGCGTACCGTCAGCCGGAGCACCGCGCGGTGATCGCCCGTACGCCGACCGACCGGTGGTACGCGGAGGATCTGTTCGCGAGGTTCGCGGTACGTGACGTCAGCGGCGACCGGGACGTCCTGGGGTGGCGTGAAGGAGGGTAGACGGACCGATGAGGCCAGACCGATGAGGCTCGTGGCGTGGCTGCCGGAGGACCTGCTCCGCCGGCTCGACGACGTGGTGAGCGTGTACGGCGAGGCGATGGGCTACCGCGCCGAGCTGTTGCAGACCCGCCGCGGCTACATCGGCGCCCACGTCCGCCGGGCCGGCTTCCGCGCGGTCGCCACGCTGACCACCGAAGGCCGGCTGGCCGGCTTCGGGTACGGCTACACCTCCGGCCCCGGACAGTGGTGGCACGACCAGGTCCGGTCAGGTCTGGACGAGCCGTCCCGCACGATGTGGCTGTCGGACTGCTTCGAGGTCGTGGAGCTGCACGTCCGTCCCGCCGCCCAGGGTCACGGCGTCGGCACCCGGCAGCTGCGCGCGCTGCTCGCGATGGCCGACGGCAAGACCGTACTGCTGTCGACCCCGGAGGCCGACGAGGAGCGGTCCCGGGCCTGGCGGCTGTACCGCCGGTTCGGTTTCGTGGACGTCCTGCGCGACTTCGTCTTCCCCGGCGACGAGCGGCCCTTCGCCATCCTGGGCCGGGAGCTGCCGCTGGCCGACCGCCCGGCCGAAGACGCGCCGGGCATCGTCGGCATCTAGCCGCCGGCATGGCGGCCGGGCTGCCGTGGGCCCTGCTCGGCGCCCTGGTGGTGGCGCAGATCTGCTATCCGTTGACCGGCGGTGGCGTGCGGGCCGGCCTGACCGTTGTGACGGTGGTTCTCGGCTACCTGCTCTCGGTCTCGCACGCGCTGCTGACCCGCGGCGCGCGAACCGCGGCGGCGCTGGTCGCGACCGCCACGGCGGGCGGCTTCGCGGTGGAGGCGTTCGGCGTGGCCACCGGCTTCCCGTTCGGCACCTACGACTACTCGGGACAGCTGGGGCCGAAGGTGCTCGGAGTGCCGCTGATCATCCCGCTCGCCTGGACCTGGATGGCGTGGCCCGCGTGGCTGGCGGCGCTGCGCCTCGCCGGATCCCAGGCGGCCCGGGTCCTGCTCGCCGCGGCCGGTCTCGCCGCCTGGGACCTCTTCCTCGACCCGCAGATGGTCGCCGAGGGCTACTGGACCTGGCGGGATCCCACCCCGGCGCTGCCCGGCGTCCCGGGCGTCCCCATCGGCAACTACCTGGGCTGGCTCGGCTTCGCGGTGCTGCTGATGGCGGCGCTGTCGCTCGTCGCGGGACCGCCCGCACTCACACCGGTCGCACGGGACCGGCCGCTGCTGACGCTCTGGTTCTGGACGTACGCTTCGTCCGTGCTCGCCCACGCGGTGTTCCTCGGCCTGCCGGCGTCGGCGGCGTGGGGCGGCGTGATCATGGGTGCCGCGGTGATCCCGCTGGTGGTCAAGCTGAGCCGCGCGTGCTGAGCGGAGCGCTGCTGCTCCCGTGGCTGGCGCTGACCGGGCACACGATGGTCAACGCCGCCCTGCTGCGACGGCCGGTACCCGCCACAACGAGCGAACGCATCGCGGTCCTCCTTCCGCTTCGCGACGAGGCCGATCGCGTCACGTCGTGCCTCGAGGCGCTGCTCGGTCAGCGGGGCGCACCGAGCCTCGACATCGTGGCCCTCGACGACGGTTC
>DASYTU010000183.1:0-6338 GCA_036001925.1 Actinoplanes sp. | reverse complement strand
ATCACGCCCCCTCCACCACGACCCGGTGGCCGGGCCGCCGGCGCGGCGTGGCCCGCGCCAGCGCGGCCGCGGCCTGCGTCTGCCCCTCAGCGGTGAGCCGGTAGAGGTGCCGGCGCGGCCGCCCGGCGGGCTGCTCGGCCTCCCAGCACGCCTCCATCAGCCCGCGGTCGGCCAACCGGACCAGGATCGGATAGAGCGTGCCGGACTTGAGACCGGTCGCCTTCGCGATCTCATAGCCGTGCCGCCACTGCGCCGGCTCGGCGCACAGCACCGCGAGTACGGACAACGTCTGCGCTGAGAAACTTCGGGCCACCGGCGAACTCTACCTAGATAGAGCCGTCGAAGTCTACCTAGGTAGAGCCTTCAGTGGAGGGCGTTGGCTACGGCGGCGGCGGCGTTGATGACCTGGGGGCCGACGACGTCGCCGTCGAGGGGTTCGAACGTCACGACGCCGACGCTGGCGCGCAGGCCCGGGACGCCGCGGACGGGTGCGGCGATGCCGTGGGCGCCGGTTTGCAGCTCGCCGGTGGTGGCGATCCAGCCGGGGCCGCCGGGGCGGAGGCCGATCGCTTTACCCGCGGCGCCGCGGCGGAGGGAATGGCGGGTGCCGACGCGGTAGGCGACGTGGTAGGCGGTCCACGACGGTTCCACGACGGCGACGGCTTGGGCTTCGTCGCCGTCGGCCACCGTCAGGTGTGCGGTGGCGCCTACGGTTTCGGCGAGCTCGCGCAGGGCGGGGAGGGCGGCCAGGCGGAGCTGGGGGGCCACCTTGGCGGCCAGCTGCAGCAGGCCGAGGCCCAGGCGGACGCGGGAGCCTTCGCGGCGGACGAGGCCGCGCTCCTGAAGGGGGACCAGGAGCCGGTACACGGCGGCGCGGCTGGCGCCGATGGTGGCGGCGAGGTCGCTGATGGTGGGGGCTTCGGATTCGGAGTCGGCGACGGCCTGTAGGAGGGCGAGGCCGCGCTCGAGGGTGAGCGAGCTCTCCTTGCCGGCCGGACGTGGGGACGCCGACGGCGGGGACGATACCGAGCGGACCGGCCGGGTCATGTCAGGTCTCCTCTGCCGGTGCGACGGTGCCCGCGACCTCCGCGAGCCCCACGACGGAACCGGACTCGCCGGGTGCGACAGCCGTGATCACCACCGTGTCACCGTCCTCCAGGTAGGTCCGCGTGCCGCCGTCGGCAAGCGTGAAGGGTTCCTTACCACCCCAGGACAGTTCTAGGAAGCAGCCACGCTGCTCCTTCTCCGGGCCGGACACGGTGCCGGAGGCGAACAGGTCGCCGGGACGCACGGTCGCGCCGTTGACGGTCAGGTGCGCGAGCTGCTGGGCGCAGGAGAACGACATGTTCTCGAACCGCGGGCGGGACACGACGTTTCCGTTGAGCGACAAGGTAAGCGCGAGGTCGAGACCCCAGGGTTGGTCCTCGACCAGGTACTCGAGGCGCTCGTGTTCCGGCTCGACCACGGGAATCCGGGCCGCGGCGAGCGCCGCGAGCGGCGTGATCCAGGCGGAGACCGAGGTGGCGAACGACTTGCCGAGGAACGGTCCGAGGGGTTGCGACTCCCAGCCCTGGATGTCCCGCGCCGACCAGTCGTTGACCAGCAGCACGCCGAAGATGTGGTCGGCGGCCGCCGAGACCGGCACCCGGCGCGCGACCGGGCCGCCGCACACGAAGCCGACCTCGGCCTCGACGTCGAGCCGCTGGGTCGGGCCGAACGTGGGGCCGCCGACCCCGGCGCGCTGGCCGTGCGGGCGGACGACGCCGGTGCCGGACACCACCACGGTGCTGGACCGGCCGTGGTAGCCGACCGGCAGGTGCGTCCAGTTCGGCAGCAGCGGCGGGTCGGCGTTCGGCCGGAAGATCCGGCTGGCGTTCTCCGCATGGTTGCGCGAGCAGTAGAAGTCCACGTAGTCGCCGACGGTGAACGGCAGCACCGCACGTACCTCCGCCAGCGGCAGCAGCATCGCGCCGGGCGGCGCCACGGTGGCCGTCACCAGCTCGACCAGCCGGGACCGCAGCGACGACCACACCGGGCGACCCGCGGCCAGCAGCGGGTCCAGCGACCCGGCGAACGCCAGCACGGCCAGGTCGTCGCCGAGCGAGGGCGCGAGGGACGGCAGTGACAGCGCGTGGTCGCCGACCCGGACCGCCACGACCGGGCCGGCCCCGCCGTCCACGACGCCGTACGGCAGCGTCTGCGGCCCGAACGGCTCGGCGGCGACGAACGCCGGGTCGTCGATCCAGCTCATAGCAGCCCCAGTGATGCGAGATCGGCGACCGGGTCGGTGAGCGAGCAGGACCCGTACGAGGCGAACACGCTGCGCGCGGCGTGCTGGGCCCGGTCGGACAGCGCCGCGGCCTCCTCGGCGAGCTCCGCCCCGCCGGTCATGCCGAGCGCCTCCTGCACGTCCTCGCGCGACCCGCCGGACTGCATGCGGGCGGTGGCCACCAGCAGGTTGAGGAACCCGTGGTGGGTGAACCCGGTCACCGGGTCGGTGTGCCGCACCGCGTTGTGCAGGCCGGCGGTGGCCTTGAACGACGCTCCGCCGGAGTTGATCACTGTGAGGAAGTCCGCCACCTCGTCGATGCTCGGGAAGTTCTGCGTGGACAGCCCGCCGCAGCGCAGCTTCGGCCAGCTGCCGTGCTCCACCACGCGCTGGATGCCGTCCAGCCACTCCCGCCCGCCGCGCCGCGGCTCGATCACCCGGACCACGTCCTCGGGCACGAACTCGGACACCCGCTCCAGCCATACGTCGTCCACATCGGACGGTGCGGGCATCTCCACCATGCGCAGGGCCAGCAACTCGACCCGGGACTCGACGATGGACAGCGCCTTCGGCACGCCGCCCAGCCCGGTGTCGATGACCAGCGACAGCGCCACCGGTTTGACCGGCTTGGCCTTGATCAGCTCGGTGATCAGCTCGGGCAGCCGGGACGCCGGGCAGAGGAACAACCCGACGACGCCGGCGTGCTCCGAGGTCCGGCCTTCCAGGTGCAGCCGGACCGCATCGGGCATGCTGGCATTGCCCGGCGGGAAGAGCGCCGCGTCGTCCACGAGGCGCGCGAGAAGGGGCGGAATGCCGCGGTGACGGGGCGCAGGGAGTGAGGCGGCGCTTGACACGGCTGACACGCTAGTGGTGTATCACCATATGAACAAAGGTGTCCGATTATCGGACGCATGGAGGGACCATGCCTTACTACCGAAGGGTCGGCGAGATACCCCGAAAGAGGCACACGCAGTTCCGCTCTCCGGAGGGCAGGCTTTACGCCGAAGAGCTCATGGGCGTCGAGGGTTTCTCCTCCGACTCGGCCCTGCTCTACCACCGCCACCTGCCGACCGCGATCGTGAACGCCGAGGTGGTGCCCGACTTCCGCGGCCCGCTCACGCCGAACCACCCGCTCAAGCCACGGCACTTCCGCACCCAGGACCTCAAGTGGGAGTCGCCCGCCGACGTCGACGCGGTCACCGGCCGGCGCACCCTCTTCGGCAACGCCGACGTGACGATCGCGTTCGCCGCCGCCACCACCCCCAGCCCGCTCTACCGCAACGCCGGCGGCGACGAGCTGCTCTACGTCCAGGCCGGCGCCGGCACCCTCGAGACCATCTACGGCGCGCTGCCGGTCGACGAGGGCGACTACGTGATCATCCCGACCTCCACGACCTACCGCGTCGTCCCCGGCGGCGAGCTGCGGCTCTACATCCTCGAGGCGACCGGCCACATCGGCCCGCCCAAGCGGTACCTGTCCGCCAAGGGCCAGTTCCTCGAGCACGCCCCCTATTGCGAGCGCGACCTCCGCGGCCCCGACGAGCCGTTGACCGTCGAGGGTGAGGACGTCGAGGTCCTCGTCCGCCACCGCGCGGGACTGACCAGGTTCACCTACGCCCACCACCCGTTCGACGTGGTCGGCTGGGACGGCTGCCTCTACCCGTGGGCGTTCAACATCCGCGACTTCGAACCGATCACCGGCCGGGTCCACCAGCCGCCGCCTGTGCACCAGACCTTCGAGGGCCCCAACTTCGTGGTCTGCTCGTTCTGCCCGCGCAAGGTCGACTACCACCCGCTGGCCATCCCGGTCCCCTACAACCACGCCAACGTCGACTCCGACGAGCTGATGTTCTACGTCGGCGGCGACTACGAGGCCCGCAAGGGCTCCGGAATCGGCCTCGGCTCGCTCTCCCTGCACCCGTCCGGCTTCACCCACGGCCCCCAACCCGGCGCCCCCGAAGGCTCCATCGGCGCCGAGTTCTTCGACGAGACCGCGGTCATGGTCGACACCTTCCGCCCCCTCGATCTCGGCGAAGCGGCCGACGCCTGCGAAGACCCCCAATACGCCTGGAGCTGGGCGCGCCGCGGCCCCGACTGAGCGACTTGTCGCGGGAAGTTCCCATGACAAGTCCGACCTGTCGTGGGAAGAACCCGCGACAAGTCGGCTAGCGGCCCTTGCGTTGGTACTGGCGAATCGAGAGCGGGACGAAGATCGCCAGCAGGAGTGCCGACCAGAGCAGGGTGGCCACGATGGGGTGGGCTTGGGGCCAGGCGAGGTCGGTGGTCACCCGCGGGTTGCCGAAGAGGTCGCGGCAGGCGGCGACGGCGGCGCTGACCGGGTTGTAGTCGGCGATGGTGCGGAGCCAGCCGGGCATGCCCTGGGTCGGCACGTAGCTGTTGGAGATCATGGAGACCGGGAACACCAGCGGGATCATCCGGTCCGCGGTCTCCTCGCTCTTCACGATCAGTCCCAGGTAGATGCCGACCCAGGACAGGGCGTAGCGCAGCACGATCAGCAGGCCGAACGCGGCGAGGGCCCGAAGCAGGCCCTCGTGGGCGCGCCAGCCGACGAGCAGGCCGCAGCCGACCATGATCAGGGTGCCGGTGCCGCCGAGGATCGCGTCCGAGCCGGCCCAGCCGAGCGGGACCGCGGAGCGGGCCACCGGCATGGCGCGGAACCGGTCCATGACGCCGCGCCCGGCATCCGCGGCGACCACCATCGTGGTGCTCATGACCGCCGCGAACGTGATCATCGCGAACAGCCCGGGCATCAGGAACTCGCGGTAGTTTCCGCCGCCCGGCACGGTGATCGCGCTGCCGAAGACGTAGCCGAACATCAGCACCATGAGCGCCGGGAAGATCAGCGCGCCGACCAGCTGGCCGGGCGCGCGGCGCAGGTGGCCGACCTCGCGGCCGATCAGGGTGAGCCCGTCGGCGACGGTCCAGCGCAGGGTGGTCATCAGGCGACCTGCCTTTCCCGGTGGTCTCCGGTGATCCGAAGGAACACCTCGTCGAGGGTGGGCCGGCGCAGCGCCACGTCGGCCGCGGTGACGCCGGCCAGGTCGAGCTGGCGGACCACGTCGGCGAGCCGGACGGCACCGCCGGCGACGGGCACGCTGATCCGGTCCGGCGGCTCGGTGACCGGCACCGAACCGGTGAGCACGGCGAGGATCCCGGCCGCGCGGTCGAGCTGCGCCGGGTCGGCGAGCAGCACGTCGAGCCGGTCGCCGACGATGGCCTTGAGCTCGTCCGGCGACCCGGAGGCAACGGCCCGGCCGTGGTCGACGACCACGATGTCGTCGGCGAGCTGGTCGGCCTCGTCCAGGTACTGGGTGGTCAGCAGCACCGTGGTCCCGCCGGCGGCCAGCGCCCGGACGATCTCCCAGACCTGGCCGCGGCTACGCGGGTCCAGCCCGGTGGTCGGCTCGTCCAGGAACAACAGCTGGGGGGTGACGACGATGCTAGCGGCGATGTCCAGCCGCCGTCGCATGCCCCCGGAGTAGGTCTTGACCTGCCGCCCGGCCGCCTCGGCCAGCCCGAAGGCGTCCAGCAGCTCGCCCGCCCGCGCCCGGGCGCGTGGCCGCGGGAAGCCGAGGAGCCGGGCCAGCAGCACCAGGTTCTCCCGCCCGGTCAGGTCCTCGTCGACCGAGGCGTACTGGCCGGTCAGGGTAACCAAGCTGCGCACCACATCGGCCTCCGCCGCGACGTCGTGTCCGAGGACCCGTGCCGTTCCGCCGTCTGGACGGAGCAGCGTGGCGAGCATCCGGATGGTGGTGGTCTTGCCGGCCCCATTTGGCCCAAGGACGCCGTACACCGAACCGGTGGGTACCGCCAGGTCGACGCCATCGACGGCCAGGGTCTTGCCGAACGCCTTGATCAGGCCCGACGCCTCGACGGCCAGAGCTGAATGCCAAGCCAACGCTGCCTCCTAGCAGTACTCCGTTAGGTCTTGCGAAAGTGCTGCTGCTGGGTGTACCTGTGAAGTGATATCCCCTGAGCTGAAAGGGAGTGCGCCACCGCCGCTGGTGGTACCCCGTGACACCGACACAACTTCGCCGTATCCGCACCC
>DASYTU010000182.1:0-14020 GCA_036001925.1 Actinoplanes sp. | reverse complement strand
CGCACCCCGGCGATCGGGTCGCGTCTCGCCCGGGCGGGGGCGTACTCGCGACATGTCGACCGGGCGGGTGCGGTCCACGAAGTGCGGCATCTGCGGCTCATCGGAGCGCAGCGGCGCCAGCGTCTTGTCGATCCCGTCGATGATGCGCTGGGTCGCGCGCATCGCCTGCGCTCCCGCGGAACCGGTCAGCCCGGACAGGTCCACCGGCTCACCGAACCGGACCTGCACCACCGGCCTGCGCATCATCGCCTTCAGCACGGACGCCACGATGTGCTGCGGCGACGTGTACGGCAGCACCCGGTGCGCGCCCCACTGCGCCACCGGCACCACCGGCGCCCCGGACAGGGCGGCCATCCGCGCCACACCGGTCTTACCGCGTTCCGGCCACATCCACGGGTCCAACCCGATGCGGCCTTCCGGATACAACAGCACCACCGAGTTCGCCTTCAGCGCGGCCGCCGCGTCCGGCAACGCCTGCGCAACGTGGGCAGTGCGCCGATCCACCCGGATGTGCCCGCACCGGCGCATCACCGCACCCACCACCGGCGCCTTGAAGATGCCGCCGGTGGCCATGAACCGGGGCGCCAGCCGGGCCTTGCGGCACGCGGCCGTCATGACGATCGGGTCGACGGGGCTGACATGGTTCGCCGCCAGGATCAGCGGACCCTCCCGCAACCCGGCCGGTACGCCGCCAGAAACCCGCAGCCGGCATATCGGGAACACCACGGCGGGCGCCACGAACAGCAACAGCCGCCACAACCACGGCACCCGCCACGACGTCTCCATCAGACCGACCATGATCTCACGGGTTCAGCCGGCGTCGCGCAGCTCCTCCAGGCGGGCCTCGATCTCGGCCAGCTCGGCACGCAGCCGTACGGCCTGTTCCTCGGCCTCGGCACGCTCGGCCGCCAGGATCTGCTCGACTGCCTCCTGTACGCCCGGCACGTCCACCAGCGACACCATCCGCAGTGCCTCCGCGGGCCGGATCACATACGGCTTCGCGAGCGCCTTCGCGCCCTGCGCCGCCGCCACCGTCCACTCGCCGTCGCTGTATGCGAGCGTCACCGTCAGGCCGGCGGGCGCTTTGGCCTTGCCGCTGCGCGGCGCCGCCTTGCGAGGCGCCGGCGCGCCGTCGCCCGTGGACCTCCCCGGCGTCGGCACGCCGTCGCGCGTGGACCTCCCCGGCGTCGGCACGCCGCCGCGCGTGGACTTCCGCGGCGCAGGCGCCGGCACACCATCGCCCGTGGACGTCCCCGACGCGGCGCCGCCGGCCGAAGCCGGCGGCTCGGGCACTGGCGGCGTCTCGTTCGTGCCGGCCCGCGCGGAGAGGTCCGAGGCGCCAGCGGACGCCGCGGAACCGAGACGGTTGCCGGACGCGTGCGACGCTGAGGGGCCGCGCACCGGCTTGTCGATGACGAACTCCGGCGCCGGCCGCGACCGCACCGCCGACGGGCCGGCGGCCGGGGGAGACACCGCGGTCTTACGGGCCGCGCCCTTGGGGGCGATCCGCAGGTCGCCGGGGGAGAAGGGCAGCTCGTCGCGGCCGAACCGGACCACCACCCAGTCGTCCGACTGCGCCGGATCGGTCAGCGCCACGACCTGGCCGAGCTGCCCGGCGATCTGCCCCGCCGCCGCCGTGAACTCGACCCGTGGGCGCCGGCCGGCCGCCAGCCCGTCCCGGATCGACTGCAATTCCTCGGTGCTGAGTCCCCGAACCCCGGTGCGCGCGGCCATCGCCAACCCCTCGTCACTTCGTACGTCTGTATGAACGTGTTGTTTCTACCAGGAACCATCAAGAGGCGTAGAAATACCTGATGGGATTCCTGAAGAACATGATGATCAAGATGCACCGGCGCAGCGGTGATCGGTTCATGGGCATGGACCTGCTCTACCTGACCACCGTCGGCGCGAAGACCGGTGAAAAACGCCTGTCGCCGGTCACCCGCTTTCCGGACGGCGACGACGCCTGGATCGTGGTGGCGTCGAACGGCGGTTCGTCACGCAACCCGAGTTGGTATCACAACCTGATGGCGCACCCGGATCAGGTGTGGATCGAGGTCGCGGGCCGATCCGTTCCGGCGGCGGCGGAGAAGCTTGAGGGACCACGCCGCGAGGCGGCGTGGCAGCGCGTCATCGCCGCCCAGCCGCGCTACGCCAATTACCAGCGAAAGACCGACCGGACCCTGCCGGTGATCCGCCTGTCCGCCAAGTCAACGGGGTAGCACAGCCCGAGGAAGGAGCGCATCGGCGAACTGCCAGGTCGATAATGTACATTATGTCAACCTGACGCTTGAGAGGGCCGAGAAACAGCGCCCTATGCGATGGTGACGGCGAGCTCGACGTTTCCGCGGGTGGCGTTCGAGTACGGGCACACCTGGTGGGCCCGCTCGATCAGGTCTCTCGCGGTGGCCTCGTCGACGTCCGGGATCTCCGCTTCGATGGCCACGGTGAGTCCGTACCCGCCCTGGTCGCGTGGGCCGATACCGACGTCGACGGTGATCGCCGTGTCGGTGAGGGTGATCTTCTGGCGGCGCGCGACACCCTTGAGCGCGTTGTGGAAGCACGCCGCGTAGCCGGCGGCGAACAGCTCCTCGGGGTTGGTCAGGGCGCCGCCGGGTCCGCCCATCTCCTTGGGTACGGCGAGGTCAAGGTCCAGGACGCCGTCGCTGGAGCGGACGTGTCCGTTGCGCCCGTCGCCGGTCGCGGTGGCGGACGCGGTGTAGATGACCTGCATGCTGGTTCCCCTTTTAGATGGTGTTGACGGCGGCGGACGTGCGGACACGCGAGAGCAGGTGGTGCAGTTGAGCGAACTCCTCCGGGCTGAGGTCGACCGCACAGGCCAGGCGTTCCGGAAGATCGGCCACCCGGCGGCGCAGCGCCGCGCCCTTGGCGGTGGCGGTGACCCAGACGGTGCGTTCGTCCTGGGTGCCGCGCTCGCGGCGGATGAGCCCCTGGGCCGCGAGCCGCTTGAGCAGCGGTGACAGTGTGCCGCTGTCGAGGTCCAGCGCCCGGCCGAGGTCGCTGACCGTGACGCTGCCGCGGTGCCAGATGACCCGCATGGCGACGTACTGCGGGTAGGTCAGCCCGACCGCTTCGAGGGCGGGCCGGTAGAGGCTGGTCGTGGCGCGGGAGGCGGCGTAGAGGTTGAAACACACCATCTGCTCGAGCCCGGTGGTCTCGTTCACGCCGGGAACGCTAGCTCACAATTAGGTTGTGCACAATGCAATGATGGCGTGCGTCACGCACAGCGTGTGATCATGCCTCGGTGCCGCATATCCGATTTGTGCAGCTGACCCCGGAGGCGCTGGCCGCGCTCGTCGCCGGTGACCTGCCCGCGGCCAGCGCCGCGGCCGGCACCCCACTCACCGATTACCTGGTGTCGGAGAGCTGGCTGTGGCGCATCCGCCTGGAACAGATCCGGGCGGACCCGGCCAGCACCGACTGGATCGCCCGCGCCGCGGTGGCCGAGCCCGAGGGCATCGTGGTCGGCCACGGCGGCTTCCACGGTCCGCCCGACGCGGACGGGACGGTCGAGGTCGCGTACTCGGTGGACCCGGCGCATCGTCGCCGCGGCTACGCGAGGGCGATGCTCGCCGCGCTGCTCGCGCGCGCGGACGCCGACCCCTGCGTGCACGCCGTGCGGGCCAGCATCCGCCCGGACAACGCGGGCTCGCTCGCCACCATCGCCGGGTTCGGCTTCACCAAGGTCGGCGAGCAGTGGGATCCCGAGGACGGGCTCGAGGACGTCTACCTGCGTCCCGCCTGACGGTCCAGGTGCACGACCAGCGGCCGGTGGTCCGACACCGCGGCCTGCGGCGTGCGGACCCGTACCACCCGGCCGAGCGACTCGAGGCCGTGCGGGTCGGCGAGCACGTGATCGAGCTGCGCCTTCGGCGCCGGGCTCGGATAGGTCGCCGTCCGGGCCAGCGGCCGCCAGCCGGTGAAGGCGCGGGCCGGTCCGGCCGGCAGATTCAGATCACCGAGGAGCACCCGCGGCGCCGGCAGCGAGCGTAGGGCACGGATCGCGGTCCGCAGCTGCCGCACGTTCCATCCTGGTACGAACGACAGGTGTGTCGTGGCCACCGTGGCCGGGCCGTCCGGGGTCTCGAGCACCGCCGCCAGCACGACTCGGGGCTCGTCGCGCAGCAGCGTCAACCCGCCTCCCGAGCCGGGCACGTACACCGGCGAGCGGATCGGCGCGGCCGGCAGCTGGGTGATCTGCCAGCGGGCCACCGGAAACCGGCTGACCAGCGAGATCCCGTACAGCGGGTGCGCGTTGTCGTCGTCGCTGCGCCACGGTTGCCACCTCTCCCCCGGCGTGCCCACCACCGCCGCCGCGAACCGGTGCACCGGCGCGCCGAGCGCCTCCGCGGCGATCCCGGTCAGGTCCAGCAGGCCGCTGCGCGGCTGCGCCCGATCCACCTCCTGCAGTCCCAGCACGTCCGCGTCCAGGTCCGCGATCGCCGCGGCCACCCGGTCGGCGTGTACCTTGCCGTCGGAGAGCGACCTGCCGTGCAGCAGGTTGAAGGTGGCCAGGCGCACGAGCTCGACCCTAACGAACGTGAGGTACCGATGTTCATCAAGACGCTGTGCTGCGCGGCGGTGGTGTTCGTGGCGTTGGCCGGGTGCGGGATCTGGCTTCAGCGACGCCGCGGCCGGTGACCGGGGCCACAATGGGACCGTGACCGACGACCTCACTGAGCTGATCGGCAAGCTCGAAGAGCAGGAACACCGCCTCACGTTCACCCGCTTCGACAACGACGACGCCTGGGCGCTGGGCTGCATGCTCGTCGACCTCGGCACCGGCCGCGACCTGCCCATCGCCATCGACATCCGGCGCGGCACCCAGCAGCTGTTCCACGCCGCCCTGGCGGGCAGCACGGCCGACAACGACGCCTGGGCCCAGCGCAAGGCCCGGGTCGTGGAACGCTTCGGCGCGTCGTCGTACCTCGTCGGCCGGCGCCTGGCGGCCCAGGGCAAGGAGGTCGACGCGGGCATGGGCCTCGACCCGGCCGAGTACGCCGCGCACGGCGGCGCCTTCCCCCTGCGGGTGCCGCACATCGGCGTCGTCGGCGTGGTCACCGTGTCCGGCCTGCCCCAGGCCGAGGACCACGCCCTGGTCGTCGAGGCGATCGAGGACTACCTCTCTGGCGACGGCGACGGCGACTGAGCCAACTGCTGCGCCACGCAGAACTCGTTGCCCTCCGGGTCCGCCATGGTCACGTGATGGTCGGGGTACTCGTACAGCACCGTGCCGCCCGCCTTTTCCAGTTCGGCCACCTTCGCGCGGACTCCGGCCCAGCCGCCGGGGACCCGCAGGTCCATGTGCAGGCGGTTCTTGGCCACCTTCGGCTCCGGGACCTCCAGCAGCGACAGGCGCGGGCCGACGCCGGCCGGATCCTGCAGCCAGGCCCCGTCGCCCTCGTCCTCCTCGGGCGGCCCGAACGACGCCGCCCACTCCTCCCGGGTCCGGAACGGGGGCGGCGGTGGCTCGTCCTCGTAACCCAGCGCCAGCTTCCAGAACTCGGCGAGCCGTTTGGCGTTCGCACAGTCCAACGTGAGATCGATCATCGCTCCTCCGTTGCGCTTTGAGCGATCACATCTTCCCGAAGGGGTACGACATTCGGCATCGTCGCCGGCATGAGACTCCTCGTGCTCGGTGGCACCGGCTTCGTCGGCCGCGCCGTCGTCGACGAAGCCCGAGCCCGCGGCGACGAGGTCACCGTGCTGAACCGCGGTCACCGCCCGCCGGTCGCCGGCGTCACCGCGCTGGTCGGCGACCGTGCCACCGGGTCCGGCCTGGCCGCGCTCGCCGGCGGCGCCTGGGACGCGGTGGTCGACACCTGGTCCGGGGCCCCGCGCGCGGTGCGCGACGCCGCCTCCGCGCTGGCCGGCCGGGCCGGGCACTACGCGTACGTCTCCAGCCGTTCCGTCTACGCGGACGGCGCCGCCGGGGCGCCGCTGACCGAGGACGCCCCGGTCGTCGACGCCTCCCCGGACGCCGGCGACGAGGCCGACTACGCCGCGGCCAAACGCGGCGGGGAGCTCGCCGCGCTGCACTTCGGCGGCGATGTCCTGCTGGCCCGGGCCGGGCTCATCCTGGGCCCGTACGAGGACGTGGGCCGGCTCCCGTGGTGGCTGCGGCGTCTCGCCCGCGGTGGACCGACGCTCGCGCCCGGCCCGCGCGACCTGCCCCTGCAGTACATCGACGCCCGCGACCTCGCGGTGTTCGTCCTGGACGCCGCCGCGGACGGGCGGACCGGGGCGTACAACGTGGTCAGCCCGCCCGGACACACCACCATGGGTGAACTGCTCGACATCGCCGCCGCCGTCACCGGCGGCCGCGCCGAGCTGCGCTGGGCCGACCCCGACGCCATCCTCGCCGCCGGTGTCCAGCCCTGGACCGACCTGCCCATCTGGCTGCCGCCCGGCCCGGATCACGACTTCATGCACAACGGCGACGTCGGCAAGGCGGTCGCGGCCGGACTCCGGCTGCGGCCGGTCGGCGACACCGTCGCGGACACCTGGTCCTGGCTGCAAACCCTTCCCGGTACGCCGCCACAGCGCGCCGACCGCCCGCCGGTGGGCCTGAGCCCCGACCTGGAGGCCAGGGTCCTCGCCGTGGCGTGAGCGCCGGTCGTCAACGGGTGATGTCGTCGCCGCCCCGGGGATCGACGGCCCGCCGGCCGTAGACGTACGCTGCGAGTTGCGCACCGGGATTCTCGGTCCGCCCGGCGAGGAACGCGGCGAACTCCGCCCTTACGTCCTCCAAGCCGGGACCGACGCTCCCCATCATCGCGCACGTTCCCCCTCTTCGCCGCGCCGGTCCGGCGCGCGGTCGATCATGCCCGGAAAGCGAGACCACCATGACCATCAGACGGTACGTGCTGACCGGCGCGCCCGGCGCGGGCAAGACCACGCTTGCCGATGCCCTGCGGCGGCGTAACCACACGGTCGTGCCCGAGGCGGCCACCGATGTGATCGCCCGCGGTCTGGACGGCGACGGTTTTCTCGAGGCGATCCTGGCGCTGCAGATCGAACGCGAGCGGGCCGCGACGGGCCCGGTGCAGGTATTCGACCGGTCGCCGCTGTGCACGCTCGCGCTGGCCCGGTATCTGCGCGTTGCGCCGCCGGCGGCACTCATCGCGCACGTCGAGCGGGCCGCCCAGATGTACGAGCGGGCCGTGTTCCTCGTGCAGCCGCTCGGGTTCATCACGCCGACGGCCGCGCGCCGGATCTCGTACGCGGACGCGCTGCGTTTCGCCGCGGTGCACGAGGACGTGTACCGGGAGTACGGATTCACGCTCGTCGACGTGCCGCGGGCGCCGGTCGCGGAGCGGGTGGCGCTGGTCGAGAGCTTCTTATAACCTTCCGGTTATGGGTACGACGGCGGAACTGGACCGGGTGTTCGGCGCCCTGGCCGACCCCACGCGCCGGGCCATCGTGAGCCGGCTGGTCGACGGGGACGCCGGCGTGGTGGAGCTCGCCGCGGCGTTCCCGATCAGCCAGCCGGCGGTCTCGAAGCACCTGCGGGTCCTGGTGGAGGCCGGCCTGGTCACCCGCCGCCGCGACGGCCGGCGCAACCTGTGCCGGCTGCGGCCCGAACGGCTGCGGCCGGTGGCCGAGTGGGTCGCGCCGTACGAGCGGTTCTGGGCGGCGAGCTTCGCCCGCCTCGACGACCTGGTGCGGCAGGAACAGGCATGATCCACGGCGACCTGACCATCCAGACTCCGCCGGACGAGCCGGTGATCCGGTTCCAGCGGTTCGTCGCGGCGCCACCGGCGCTGGTGTTCCGCGCCTGGACCGAGCCGGAACTGCTCCGGCGCTGGTGGGGGCCGGCCGAGTACCAGCTCATCGTGTGCGAGGTCGACCTGCGGGTCGGCGGCGGCTACCGGTTCGTCCATCGCGGACCGGGCGGCGTCGAGTACGGCAGCCGGGGCCGCTATCTCGAGGTGGAACCGGGCCGCCGGCTGGTCAACACGTTCACCCGCGACCCGGCGCCGGACCGCGAGTCCGTCGACGCGGCCGACTTCCTGGCGGTCGGCGGCGGCACGCTGGTCTCCGGCGTCTCGCGGCACGAGTCGATCGCCGCCCGCGACGAGCACGTCAACGCCGGCATGGAAGGCGGCATGCGCGGCACGTACCGCAAACTCGACGACCTGATGAAGCAGGAGCAGTCAGGGCGCGGCCGGGGGCCGTCGACGCTGGTGCATGCCGGTGCCGGGGCCACGTACACCGGCACGATCAGCGCGGACGGCACGGTGATCACCGGCAGCTGGGTCCCCGACCCGGGCCAGCCGGTCCACCCCGGTTCGGCGTACGACGCCGTCATGCGCCGGGTCTAAACTTCCGGCTCCGCCGCGGCCACGAACCGTTCGACGGCGTCCGCGTCCAGGCCGAGGCGGCCGAGCACCGAGTCACTGCCCGGGTCCTCCTCCAGCAGCGCGAGCAGTATGTGCCCGGTGCCGATGCCGTTGCTGTTCAGGCGCAGCCCGGCGCGGAACGTCAGCTCGAGTGCCTTGCGGCCCCTCCCGTCGTACGGGATGACCGGCGGCACCTCCTCGACCCGCGGCGGCAGCGCGCGCGTGGCGACCTGCCGGGCCTCGTCCACATCGATGTTCTGAGCCACCAGCGCGCGTACGCCGACGCCGTCCGGCACGTCCAGCACGCCCAGCACGAGGTGCGCGGGGCCGATCTCGGCGTTGCCGGCCGCCCGGGCCTCGTTCGTCGACGCCACGATGGCGTTGCGGGCCTTCTCCGAGAAGCGGTTGAAGCCCTGCGACGGATCGAGGTCGCCCTTGGGCACGAACCGCTTCTGCGCGGCCTGCTTGGTGACCCCCATACTGCGGCCGATGTCCGTCCAGGAGGCGCCGGAGCGGCGGGCCTGGTCCACGAAATGCCCGATGAGGTGGTCGGCGATGTCGCCGATGTGGTCCGCGAGCAGGACCGCGTCGGTGAGCCGGTCGAGCGCGTCGGGCCGGTTCTTGTTGATCGCGGCGATGAGGTCGTCGAGCCGTACCGGCGGGTCGATCTGCGTCATGCCGTCAACCATAGGTTGACGCGGCGCGGTCGTCAACCGTCAGTTGACGCTGCCGCGCCCGTGCGGCGCACCACCCGGAGCAGGTACTCCTTGCGATCCAGCGGGTTGTGGTCCGTACGCGGCCGTGACGGGGCCGGCCCGCGCACCGGCTCGTACCGCTCGTACGCGCTGTCCAGCACGCCCTCGCCGCGGGTCGGCGCGGGCAACAGCTGCTGCAGCTCGTGCACGCGCGCGGCTGGAACCTCCCCGTCCACGACACACACCGCGCCGCGCGTCGTCGTGGCCAGCGGCACGGCACGCAGCTGGCCGAGCGCCGGCAGGACCGCGGCGAGCGTGTCCGCGGGCAGCTCGATCCGGAACGCGTGGATCGGCTCGTACACCCGGGTGCCGGCCCGGCGCAGCGCCGCCATCAGCACCAGCGGGGTCAGGTTCCGGAAGTCGCCGGCCGTGCTGGACATGCTCTTGTCGAACGTGCCGTGCATCCGGCTCTGCCGCGGCCAGTAGCCGGATCGGGTCATGGTCACCGTCAGGTCGGTGACCTGCCAGCCGCGCAGGCCCTGCCGCAGCGCCTCGTGCAGGGTCTCCTCCACCGCCCGGAAGAACGCGATCGGCATCGACCCGAGCTCGACGCCGAGCCGGAACCGCATGCCGGAACCGACCGGCGCCGGCTCGACGCGCAGGCCGACCGTGGCGAGGAACGGGTTCGGGTGCACGCCGATCAGCTCGACGGCCTCCCCCACGCCGATCGGCCGCTCGATGCAGATCGTCGTGGTCTCGCGGAACGTCACGTCCAGGCCGTACTCCTGCGCCAGCGTCGCCTGGATGACCTCCTTCTGCACCTCCCCGTAGAGCGAGACGAACACCTCGTTGCGTACGTCGTCCTGGCGCACGTTGATCAGCGGGTCCTGTTCGGCGAGCTGCGCGAGCGCGCTGTGCAGCGCACCCCGGTCGGCGCGCCGGGACGCGTCGACGATCGTCTCGAGCGTCGGCGGCGCGAACTGTGCCTGGCCGGCGGGCCCGTCGCCGATCGCGTCGCCGACCCGGACGCCGCCCAGCCCCTTCAGCAGGCCGATCTGTCCCGCGGAGACGGTGGAGCTGGGCACGGCCGCGCCGCGGTCGAAGACGCTGATCGAGGTGACCTTGGCGTCGTCGATCTTGTCGCGGACCCGGACGGTACCGGAGAACATGCGCACGTATGCGATCTTCTCCCCCGCCGGTCCCCGCTCCACCTTGAAGACGGTCCCGGACAGCGGCCCGTCCCGATCCCCGGCCGCAGCCGGCAGCAGCTCGGCGATCCCCGCCTGCAGCGCGGCGACGCCCGCGCCGGTGATGGCCGAGCCGAAGTAGACCGGGTGGACCTCGGCGTTCGCGGTCTGGGCCTTGAGCGCCTTCTCCAGCAGGTCCGCGGGGATCGGCGCACCCTGCACGTACGCGGCGAGCAGCGCGTCGTCGTGCCCGGCGAGGGCCTCGTGCGAGATCCGGCGCGGCTCCACGTCGGCCTGCCGGGTACCGAGGTCGTGCGCGTCGTTCATCGGCACGATGTCCGGGGTCAGCCGGGTCGCGATCTCGGCGAGGACGCCGGCGCGGCGGGCCCCCGTACGATCGATCTTGTTGATGAAGATCAGCGTCGGGATGCGCAGGCGGCGCAGCGTCCGGAAGAGGACCCGGGTCTGGGCCTGCACCCCCTCGACGGCGGAGATCACCAGAACGGCGCCGTCGAGCACGCCGAGGACCCGCTCCACCTCGGCGATGAAGTCGGGGTGGCCGGGCGTGTCGATCAGGTTGATCGTGACATCGCCGACGACGAACGACACGACCGCCGACTTGATGGTGATGCCGCGGCGGCGCTCCAGCTCCAGCGAGTCGGTCTGGGTGCTGCCGTCGTCGACGCTGCCGACCTCGTCGATGATCCCGGCCGCGTAGAGCAGCCGCTCGGTCAGGCTGGTCTTACCGGCGTCGACGTGCGCGAGGATGCCGAGGTTGAGTGTGCGTGCCAAGCGTCATGTCCCTTGAATAGGCGGATCCCTTCCGGATGGACATGAACGCTGCTCGCACTGCTCTCTCCCTTCGCCGGCCCTTCCCGTAGCCTGTCCGCGTGCCCCGGCACGGGCAACCGAATTTCAGGCCCGTTCGGCGGCGCTGCGCTCCACGCAGAACTCGTTGCCGGCCGGGTCGGTGAGCACCACCCAGCCGCTGCCGTCCGATCGCCGCTGGTCGTCGACGAGCCGCGCGCCCAGCCCGGTGAGGCGGTCGACTTCCTCGTCGCGGGTCGTGTCGGGCTGCAGGTCGACGTGGACGCGGTTCTTGAGCGTCTTGACTTCGGGTACGCCGATGAACAGCAGCCTCGGTTCGCCGTCCAGCCCCACCTCGTCGTCGGCGGGCTTGTCCTCGGGCGACACGGCCCGCCCGAGCACCCGCCCCCAGAACTGCGCGATCTCGTACGGCTCATGCGGCGCGGCGATGTCGAAGGTGACGTTCCGGACGGCTGACGTCATGCGTCCCCCAGGTGAGCGATGGAGTGTTCCGCCATCATCGACGCGGCCGGCGCGGGCGCTCAAGGCGATTGCGAGCCCCGCCGGGGCGATCACGTGGTGCGGGCGGTCAGCTGTTCCCCGCCGGGCCCGCGCAGGTGCACCGCGGCCACGTCGGCGACGTGCATGTAGAGGGTGTACCCGGATGTGCCGTGGCCGCGCGCCACCGGACATACGCCGACCGGATGCGGCACGCCGTCCCGGTCGATCACGGTCATCGCGTACGCCCCGTCCGCCGGTGCCGCCCTGACGGACGCCAGCACCCAGGACGGCCGGCCCTCGTAGAGGAATACGGTGCCGGCCACCACCCCGGCGTCCGTGGTCAGCGTGGCCGCCGTGAGGTAGCGGCCGTCCGCGACGGTCAGGGTGTGCCGGTACTGCTCGGCGAGATGGCGGTCCTCCCCGGCGCGCCAGTACACCGCCGAGCCGGCGAGGACGGCGGCGACGACGATGGCCAGCGCGGCGGCCAGGGCCGGGCGGATGTGCAACCGCGGCCATCGGGCCGGCCGGCGCGGCCGGCGCCGCCAGAAGGCCGGTCGGTGGCGGCCGGCGGGCGGAGCGGCGGGCGTGGCGGGTCCGGCGGCGCCCGCGGCGGGCCCGGTGGGGTCCGCAGCCCGCGTCGCGTCCGCGGTGGTCTCCGGCTGCGGCCACGCCGCGGCGCCGAGCCGGGCCATGACCCGGCCCTCAAACCCGGCGACCGGCTCCGCGACCGGGGCCAGCAGAAGGAGCGAGTCGGCGACCTGCGCCAGCGCGGCGAGCTCCTGCCGGCACGAGGCGCAGCCCGCCACGTGGCGCAGCGCCTGCCCGCGCTCGTGGCCCGTCAGTACGCCGGTGGCCAGCTCCACCAGCAGCGAACGGACGTGCTCGCAGCCGTACTCCTCAGCCATCGGTCACCTCGATCAGCTCGCGCAGCCGGGCCAACCCGAGCCGGATTCTCGTCTTTGCGGTGCCGAGCGGCACGCCCTCGCGGTCGGCGATCTCGTGCGCCGTCATCCCGTAGTAGGTCGCCAACACGACCGCGGTAGCCTGCGCCGCCGGCAGGGCGCGCAGGCCGGCGCGCACGCGGTCGGTGTCGGCCACCTGGTCGGCCAGCCGGTCCTCGGCCGGCTCCTGGGCCGCCACCACCGCCAGCAGCGCGTCCGGCCGGTACGGGTAGTCCCGCGTCACCCGAAGCACGTCCACCGCGGCGTTGCGGGTGATGGTCAGCAGCCAGGTGGCCACCGCGCCGCGCCGCGGGTCGTACCCGCCGGCGAACCGCCAGGCCCGCACGAACGCCTCCTGCGCGACCTCCTCGGCGACCGCCGGCACGCCGACCACGGTCAGCGCGAGGCCGTACACCCGCGCCTGGTAGCGCCGCACGAACGCGGCCGCCGCCTGCGCGTCGCCGGCCGCCATCCCGGCCAGTAGCGCCTCGTCGTCGGACAGCCCCATATCCATTCGTACGCCTCGCGGGGCGCGCCGGGATCTCTCGCGCGGCGAGAAATCCCCCGGCCGCCCCGTCCTGTATCCACCAGTAGACCGGTTCGCCGACGGTGGGACCTCCACCATCGTCTTGGCGTTGTTCTCCCCGCTGCTCGCCGCGTGCGGCAGCGTCAGCGACTTCCCGCCGCGGTCCGAAGCCTGACGAACCGGAACACGACCGCGATGACGATCCTGGCAATCCCGGACGCCGCCCTCCGTCGTAGTACCCATCGAGAGGTGAATCCAGCAGGGACAACAGGGAGGTCGAAAGACATGTCTGCACAGCCTCGACGGGAACTGACCGAGCCCACGCCACTCCTGGTCCGGGTGCCGGCGAGCGGCCCGAGGGCGGACCCGGAGCGAACCCCCGGCCGGGTCCTGCCCGCGATCGCCCTGGCCAGCATCGCCGCCGGCGCGATCAACGCCGCCGCGGCCGCGACCGTCGGGCGCGACAGCGCCGAGAACCTGGCGTTCTTCGTGGCGGTCGCCGCGGCGCAGCTGGTGTGGGGTGCGGTCGCCCTGGCCCGGGCTCCGCGCTGGTGGCTGGCGCTTGGCGCCGTGGGCAACCTGGTGGTGGTGGCCACCTGGGTGGTGTCCAGGACGGTCGGCCTGCCGGTCGGCGAGTACGCCGGCATCAGGCTGCCCGTCGGGTTCCCCGACGCCCTGGCCACGGCCCTGGAGGCGGTGACCGTCGTCGGCGCGGCGGTGCTGCTGGTCCGGGGGCGGGGTCCGGCGCGATCCCCGGCCCGTTCCCCGGCCGTCACGGTGGCGGTCGCGGTGGTGGTCGGCGCGCTGGCCCTGGTCGGCGTGCTGGCACAGCTCGGCGCGATTGGCTCGTCGCCAGCCGGGCCCGATCGCGACGGCGGAGGCGGCGTGAGCGGCCCGCCCGGCGGCGGGGACGGCACTTCGGGCAGCGGCTCCTCCGGGGGCGGCTACTCGGGCGGCGGCTACTGAGAGCGGCCACGGCCCGGGCATGACCGCGGCACCG
>DASYTU010000181.1:0-26596 GCA_036001925.1 Actinoplanes sp. | reverse complement strand
GTGGTGGAACAAGAGCTTGTCGGACGAGGACCGCCGCGTTCGATACGAGGTCCGGATGATGCGGAGCCAGCAGCTCGTCGAACGCGACGACGGTCCCGACTACCTGCTGATCCTCGACGAGTCGGTCATCAAGCGGCGCATCGGCGGTGCCAGGACAACCGCCGAACAGTTGGAGGTCATCGCGGACGTGGCCCGGCGACCGAATGTGCACATTCGGGTCGTGCCGTTCGCCAAGGGAGCCTATATCGGTGCGCTCGGTCCGTTTCAAATTCTGGACCTGAGTGACGAAGACGATGACGACGCGGTTTTGTATCGGGAGACCTACAACCGCGACGAAGTGGTCTACGACCCGAACGAGGTTCGCTTTCACCGGGAAGCGTTCGAGAGCCTCTGGGAGGTGTCGCTGAATGAGGAGGACACGCTTCGCGTGATCATCGCGGAGGCGGCTGACCTACGGTCCTCCTTGGACGACGACCAGGCCGCTGACGGCAGCGACCTGGCCGGCCGTCCCTGAGACCCAACTGTAACCAATCCTCGCGGGTGATATGTCCGTGTTCGGCAAACTTATGATCTTGCGAACGCCACTAGGTTAAGTCCGGATCGTCGCCATTGACCGGAGGACCCTGAGAACCTATGTCGGATTTCGCGGTGAGTTGGGTGAAGAGCAGTTTCTGCTCGGATACCGCGTGCATTGAGGCGGCCACGTTCGACGGTGACGTGGTCATGCGGGACGGCAAGCACCGCGATCAGCCGCTCCTGCGCTTCTCGCGAGACGAATGGCACGCCTTTCTCGACGCCGTCGCCGCCGGCGAATTCCGCTTCCGATAGACGGCGCAGCGGCGCCTCATTGACTCCCGCGCCTCGAAGTCTTCCGCGGTCGGCCGACCTCGAGTCTGGTTGTCGGCCGGTTACTTTTCGGTGCGTCTGCCCAGTACCGTGTGTAGCAGAGGTGTCTGGGGAGGTGCATCGATGCAGGAGGCCGCAAGCCCCGGCTTGGACTGGCATCGCAGCAGCACGTGCTCGGATGGTGCATGCGCCGAGGTTGCCAGCGATGAGGATTACGTCTATTTCCGTGATGGGAAGGTGCCGGACGGTGCGGTCCTGTGCTTCACGCGCGCCGAGTGGGACGCATTTCGAGAGGGAATGCGGCTCGGAGACTTCGACCTGGTTTGACCGCCGGTACGGCCACGGAGTTGTCGGTGGCCGTACCGGCGTGTGTGTGGGGGTCTACCAGGAGCCGGCGGTCGGGCCGGCCGATCCGCCCCGGCGCCGTAAGTACTTCTCGAACTCGCTGGCGATCTCGTCGCCGGTCAGCGGCTGGATCCCCGCATCGCCCACGCGCTCCTCGAGCTCACGCACATACTCGCCCAGCTCCGCATCTTGCTCGGCGGCCGCGCGGACCCGCTTCTCCCATTCGTCCGCTTCCTCGGCCAGGTCGGTCATGGGCACCGGCAGGTCGAGGACGTCCTCCAGGCGGTGCAGCAGCGCCAGCGTCGCCTTGGGGCACGGCGGGTTGTTCGCGTAGTGCGGCACGTGTACCCAGAACGACAGCGCATCCAGCTCGGCCCGGCCGCAAGCCTCCTGCAGCACCCCGACGATGCCGGTCGGGCCGTCGTACCGGGTAGGGACGACCTTGTACTTCTCGGCGACCTCGCTGTGCGACGCCGTCCCGCTGATCGGCAGCGGCCGGGTGTACGGCACGTCCGCCAGCAGCGCGCCGAGCAGCACGATCCGGTTGACCTCGAGGCTGTGGCAGACCTCCAGGATCTGGTCGCAGAACGAACGCCAGCGCATGCTGGGCTCGATGCCGCGGATCAGCACGACGTCGCGTTCGGTGCCGGGCGGGCTCGCCACCGCGAACCGGGTAGTCGGCCATTCGATCTTGCGGGTCTCGCCCTCGGACATGGTGATGGTCGGCCGGCTGACCTGGAAGTCGTAGTAGTCCTCCGGGTCGATGGTGGTGATCTCGCGGGCCTGCCACACCTGCTCGAGGTGCTCCACGGCCGCCGTCGACGCATCCGCCGCGTCGTTCCAGCCCTCGAACGCGGCGATCGCCACGGGGGAGCGCAGCAGGGGAAGGCCGTCGAACTCAGTCACGGTGCCAACCTTTCGGTACTCACGTACCCAGAGCCTACGTGCCGGGCCGGTGTCCCACCCGGCGGCCGCGCCGGGCGGCGGAGCCGGGGTCGGGCGCCGAGAGCCCCGTCACACTCGGCCGGGCCCGGAAGTAAGCCATTCGGCGCAGCGACGCCGAGCCATTAACCTGACAAGGTGCCGAATGACTTCCGTGCCGCGCTAGCCGACCGCATCCTCGTTGCCGACGGGGCGATGGGCACGATGCTGCAGGCCGCGGACCTGAGCGTCGAAGAGGACTTCCAGGGGCTCGAGGGCTGCAACGAGATCCTCAACGTCACCCGGCCCGACGTGGTTCGCGGCGTGCACGAGGCGTACCTCGCGGCCGGCTCGGACTGCGTGGAGACCAACACGTTCGGCGCCAACCTGGGCAATCTCGGCGACTACGACATTCAACACCGGATCCGCGAGCTTTCCGCGGCCGGCGCGCGGATCGCGCGCCAGGCGGCCGATGCCTTCACGACCGCGGAGCAGCCCCGGTACGTCCTGGGATCGATGGGACCCGGTACGAAGTTGCCCACGCTGGGCCACACGCACTACACCTCACTGCGGGATGCGTACCAGGAGAACGCGGCCGGCCTGATCCTCGGCGGCGCCGACGCGCTCATCGTCGAGACCTGCCAGGACCTGCTACAGACCAAGGCCGCCGTGGTCGCCGCGCACCGGGCGATGGCCGAAGTCGGCCAGAAGGTGCCGCTGATCTGCCACGTCACCGTGGAGACGACCGGCACGATGCTGCTCGGCAGCGAGATCGGTGCCGCATTGACCGCGCTGGAGCCGCTCGGCATCGACCTCATCGGACTCAACTGCGCGACTGGCCCGGCGGAGATGACGGAGCACCTGCGTTTCCTGTCGCAGCATGCCCGCGTACCCCTGTCTGTCATGCCGAACGCGGGCCTGCCGGTCCTCGCGGCCGGCGGCGCCTACTACCCTCTGACCCCCGATGAGCTCGCGGACGCTCTCGAGCGTTTCGCCGGGGAGTACGGCGTGTCGCTGGTCGGCGGATGCTGTGGAACCACTCCCGCGCACATCGAGGCGGTCGTCGCCAAGCTGCACGGCGCGCAGGCCGCGCCGCGTACACCGTCGCACGACCCGGGCGTCGCGTCGATCTTCCACGAGGTCCCGTTCCGGCAGGACGCCGGCGTGTTGATGATCGGCGAGCGGACCAACGCGAACGGCTCCAAGGCGTTCCGCGAGCCGATGCTGGCCGGCGACTGGCAGGCCTGCGTGGAGATCGCCCGCAGCCAGGCCCGCGACGGCTCGCACATGCTCGACCTCTGCGTCGACTATGTCGGCCGCGACGGCACCCAGGACATGCGCGAGCTGGCCGGCCGGTTCGCGACCGCGTCGACGCTCCCGATCATGCTGGATTCGACCGAGCCGCCGGTGGTCGAGGCCGGCCTCGAGATGCTCGGCGGCCGGTGCATCGTCAACTCGGTCAACTACGAGGACGGCGACGGCCCGGCATCGCGCTACGCGCGCGTGATGCCGATCGTCAAGGAGCACGGCGCCGCGGTGGTCGCGCTCACCATCGACGAGGAGGGCCAGGCCCGGACATCCGATTGGAAGGTCCGGGTGGCGTCGCGGTTGATCGACGACCTGACCGGTACGTGGGGGTTGGCGCGCTCGGACATCCTGGTCGACTGCCTCACCTTCCCCATCGCGACCGGCCAGGAGGAGACCCGCCGCGACGGCCTGGAAACCATCGAGGCGATCCGCCGGATCAACGAGCTGTATCCCGGAGTGAACTTCACGCTCGGCATCTCGAACATCTCGTTCGGGCTGAATCCAGCTGCCCGCCAGGTGCTCAACTCCGTGTTCCTGAACGAGTGCGCCCAGGCCGGCATGACCAGCGCGATCGTGCACGCCAGCAAGATCCTGCCGATGTCGAAGATCCCCGAGGAGCAACGCCAGGTCGCACTGGATATGATCTACGATCGGCGTACGGAGGGTTACGACCCGCTGCAGAAGTTCCTCCAGCTGTTCGAGGGCGTGGACGTCGCCTCGGCCCGGGAGACGCGGGCGCAGGAGCTGGCGTCGCTGCCACTGGACGAGCGGCTCAAGCGCCGGATCATCGACGGCGAGCGCAACGGGCTCGAGGCCGACCTCGACACCGCGCTCGAGTCGCAGCCGGCACTGGCCATCGTGAACGACGTCCTGCTCGACGGCATGAAGACCGTCGGTGAGCTGTTCGGCTCCGGCCAGATGCAGCTGCCCTTCGTGCTGCAGTCGGCCGAGGTGATGAAGGCCGCGGTCGCCTACCTCGAGCCGCATATGGAGAGGAATGAGGAAGAGGCCGGAAAGGGCCGGATCGTGCTCGCCACGGTCAAGGGCGACGTGCACGACATCGGCAAGAACCTGGTCGACATCATCCTCAGCAACAACGGCTACGAGGTGGTCAACATCGGCATCAAGCAGCCGATCAACGCCATCATCGACGCCGCCGAGCAGCACCAGGCCGACGCGATCGGCATGTCCGGCCTGCTCGTGAAGAGCACGGTCGTGATGAAGGAGAACCTTCAGGAGCTGGCCGCTCGCGGGGTGGCCGACCGCTTCCCGGTGCTGCTGGGCGGTGCCGCGCTGACCCGCTCGTACGTCGAGGACGACCTGCGTTCGCAGTACGCCGGCGAGGTGCACTACGCGCGGGACGCGTTCGAGGGTCTGTCCCTGATGGACAAGGTCATGACCGCCAAGCGCGGTGGCACGGCCGTGGTCGATCCCGAACGCGAGGCCGCGCTGGCCGCCCGCCGCGCCCGGCGCGACCGGCAGCGTGCTCTGGTCACGGACAACCTGCCCCCATTGGACGACACCTCGGTCCGCTCCGACATCGCGACCGGCAACGACGTCCCGAAGCCGCCGTTCTTCGGCACCCGCGTCATCAAGGGCATACCGCTGGCCGAGTACGCCTCGATGCTCGACGAGCGCGCGACCTTCCTCGGCCAGTGGGGCCTGCGCGGCGCCCGCGGCGGCAGCGGCCCTTCGTACGACGAGCTGGTGGAGACCGAGGGCCGCCCCCGGCTGCGCTACTGGCTGGACCGCTTGACCGCGGACCACGTCCTCGAGGCGGCCGTGGTGTACGGCTACTTCCCGGCGTACTCCGAGGGCAACACCCTGGTCGTGCTCGACGAGAACGGGACGTCGGAACGCGCGCGCTTCACGTTCCCGCGCCAGCGCCAGGAGCGGCGACTGTGCCTCGCCGACTTCTTCAAGCCGCGCGCCGAAGGTCTCGACGTGGTCAGCCTCCAACTGGTGACCGTAGGCCAGCCGATCAGCGAGTACACGGCGAAGATGTTCGCCCGCGACGAGTACCGCGACTACCTCGAGGTGCACGGCCTGTCGGTGCAGCTCACCGAGGCGCTGGCGGAGTACTGGCACCGGCGGGTGCGTTCGGAGCTGATCCTGCCGGACGGTTCTTCGGTAGGCGCCGGCGACCCGCCCGACCTGGCCGGCATCCTCAAGAACGACTACCGCGGTTGCCGGTACTCGTTCGGGTATCCGGCCTGCCCGGACCTCGAGGACCGGGCAAAGGTCGTGGATCTGCTGGGTGCGGGCCGCATCGGCGTGACGCTTTCGGAGGAATTCCAGCTCGAGCCGGAGCAGTCGACGGACGCGATCATCGTCCACCACCCGGACGCCAACTACTTCAACGCCAAGTAGCCGGTACACCCGGTCTGACCTGCGGCGGAGTGCGTCGAAACCTCCGATTCTCGATGATCAGGCCGTCGCCAGGCCAGGTGACCAAACCGATCAGGAATCGAGAAGCGCCAGTCTCCGAGCCGCAGCTAGCGTGACCGTCATGGACATCACCATTCACGCGAGCTCCCTCCCGCACGACGATCCAGATGCCTCTCTGGCCTTCTATCGCGACACCCTCGGCTTCGAGGTTCGCGCCGACGTAGGATCCGGCAAGATGCGCTGGATCACGGTCGGCCCTCCCGGCCAGCCCGGAACGTCCATCCTCCTGGCGCCGCCGACCGCCGACCCCGGCATCACCGACGACGAGCGCCGCACCATCGCCGAGATGATGGCCAAGGGCACCTACGGCTGGATCCTGCTGGCCACCAAGGACCTCGACGGCACCTTCGAGCGGCTGCAGGCCAGCGACGCCGAGGTCGTCCAGGAGCCGGTCGAGCAGCCGTACGGGGTTCGCGACTGCGCCTTCCGCGATCCCGCAGGCAACCTGATCCGCATCCAGGAACTGCGCTGAGCGGCCGGCTACCGCAGCCATGTGCACAGACGCGTACCGTGAGGCGCTGATGCAAGATCTCTCATGCGCGGCGTCATCGGCGCCGGCCTCGACTCCGGCGTGGAGCCAGCGCCACGCTACTGAAGCCGACCGCGAAGGCGTTGTGGGAGGGCCGCTCCGGCATCGCAGGGATCCCGGACAAGACGATCTGGAAAGACGCGGCGTCGCGCCGCGCGCCGACTGTGTTGCAGATCAGTTGGCGGAAGAGTGTCGCGCATCAGTCGACGGAGGACACACGCCAGCAGCCCCTTGTCTAGCAGGCCCTTGTCTAGTCCCACCTGATGCTTGACGGATGCGTCCCAGCTGTCGCTTGACGTTGGGCCTAGGTTTCGTTGCCCGGCCTTGCGGGGCCGGTTGGCCTTTCAGGTTCCGGATCGGCAGCGTAGTCGTTCATCGTTTGATGCCGGAGCCCGTTGGAACGCTGCGGTGCTGCGGCATAGCCTCCGATCGTGGATGGAAGAACGCAGGCTCAGCTGCGCGTGATTCATCGCGTGGTGGACGTGCTGTCGGCGGCTAACGTCTCGACATGGCTGTTCGGGGGCTGGGGGCTCGACGCCCGAATCGGACGTGTCACTCGTAGCCACGGCGATGTCGAGTTCTGGGTGCCCCGAACCGATGATGTCCGGTCGAAGATGGCTCTGGTTGGTGCCGGCGCGACGGCGCTGGCTACGCAGCCTCCGGAAGAAGCGTGCGAGTTCGTGTGGGATGACGTCGATTTCAGCACCGCCTACTTCGACCGCCGAGCGGACGGGACCTTCGCTCAGCTGCGGGGACGATACTCGGACTGGGCATTTCCCGCCGATTCGTTCGGTGAGGATGCCGGGCTGCTCGACGGCGTTCCGATGCCGGCGATGAGTGTCGCCGGGATGCTGGCGATGAAGGAACAGTTCCCGACGCTGCGCAACGGCGGGCCCTGGAGGGACAAGGATATTGAAGACATCGCTGTCCTCCGGAGACTCTTGGCAGCTTCGCATTGATCGCTGACGGAACGGTCTCCGGCGCTGTTTGACGGGCTTGGGTCTCATCGCTGGCCTCGCGGAGGTCGATTGGCTTTCCGGTTCCGGATCGGCAGGGTTGTAGGTTCTAGGCCAGGCTAGATACAAACCCCCATGCCGGCTGCGTCGATGAAGAACTGACTCGTGTACACCTGTACCCCGGGATCGAGCGGATCGCTTTAGCCTCCCCCACATCAGTTACACCGTCATTCGCTTCGTCAACAGCTAGCGCCGTTACTGAGGCGTGCCAGTCCTCTACGCAGTAATGCCGCCCGTCCTCGAAGAAGGGTCGAATGATTAATTCTCTGCATTACCCTCGCTCCTGCCCATCTATTGAGAATGGGTAACCGCGGCGTGACGACACCCGGACACCCTGCCCCGTGCTGGCCGCGGGGCTGGGCAGGATAGCCGCGGCGTCGCTGCAGCCAGCACAGATCAATGGCTACCCGCGCTGATTCTCCGCCTCAACGGCGAGATCGACAGCGCCATCGCGGCGCGCATCGACGACGGCCTCATCACCGGGCTCTACGCCGTGCGCAATCCCGAGAAGCTGTCACGTGTCGAGCGGGAGACCGCCCTGCGCCGCTGAGTCCGAGTGTCGTCGCCGGCGTGCTCGGTGTCGTGCATGCGTTTGGCGGGCTCCGCCGAGCGCTCGTGCGGCGCGGCGACGAACTCCAAAGAGAATGGCGACGCTCTCGACGACATTCGAGCCGGCCTTGCCGAAGAGGGTGAAGAACGAGCCGTACGCGGCGCGCCGCCGCTTCGCCGGGGAGTTTGTCCGTCCAGCGGACGATCAAGGGAAAGGAAAGTACACACTCCTTTCCACTTCCAACATATACCGCACCGGGGGACTTGCGGCAAGACCCGGGTCGTGCCGCAGAATCGTCGGCTGAGGCCAGAACCTACGGAAATGGGAGTCGCGAAAATGCGTGTGTTGTTGTCGACGATCGGGTCGCGCGGGAACCGGGGCTTCATGCTGACGTGCATGGTCTTCACCCAAGCAGAACTCGACTACCTGGCCACGCAGCGCATCGGGCGGCTGGCCACCGTCTCGGCTGACGGGCAGGTGCAGAACAACCCGACCAACTTCTTTCGTCGATGCCGGCACCGGCACGATCGTCATCGGCGGGGGCGCGCTGGGCTCGTCGAAGAAGTTCCGGAACGTCCAGCAGGGCAGCACGGTCGCGTTCGTCGTGGACGACCTGGCGACGGTCGATCCGTGGGCGCCCCGAGGCATCGAGATCCGGGGCGCGGCGGTGGCGCTGACGGACCACGAGCCGCCCCTGCCGTACTTATCCCGGGAGATCATCATGATCACACCTACCAAGATCGTCTCGTGGGGGTTGGACGGGCTGCGAGCGAGCCGTTCGGTGTGAAATCTCGCTAGGACGGGGCTACACAAGCCTGAGCGGGTGGGGATGGCGACGTAGCACACGCGGTGGAGCGGGCCTGCGGAGGCCGCTCGCCATGCTGTCGCGCCTGGACCGGTCGGGCGACGTGCCAGTCGTGGTCATGCGGCCGTCGCCGCACCACCCGCCGCACCCGCTGCCGGGCCGGCCGTTCCCGCCGGACGTGACCGACAACCGGGTGCTGTGGGACCTGTAGGCCCAGAGCTATAAGGCGCCGTTCGGCGCGGCGCTCAACATCCACCGGGCGTCGATCGGCCTGCCACCGGTGCACAACGTCCGCGACCACTTCTTGGGCCGCGCAACGACGCGTATGCGCAGGTCGTCGCCGCCGTGACGGGCGCCGCGTTCCACACCGCGATGATGCGCTGGTCCGCGGGGCGCCTGGCCTCCCGTTGCAAGCGACCTCAGATCGGAGCTGATGACGTGAACCCCCTGACTACCAGCGCGTTTGACCTTCCCGACCACCTCTCTCCCAAGGCCGACCCGATGCTGATCGCCCGCGACGAGCAGCATTTCGCGGCCATCGCGGATTGCCTCGAGCAGATGCTCACCGACCTGTCCGACCGCCTCGACGCCGCGCGCAAGGCGCCCGGCGGCATGGGCCGGCAGGCGCTCGACCGGGACCAGGAGGTCCACCGACTGACCGCCCGCCTGCGTACCCTGCGCCGCTTCGGTCTGGACCTGTGTCTCGGGCACATGGTCGGCGCGGACAACCCCGAGCCCGTGTACGTCGGACGGCTCGGCCTCACCGACAGCGCGGGCCGCCGGCTCCTGGTCGACTGGCGGTCGCCCGCGGCAGAGCCGTTCTTCGGAGCAACCCACGCCAACCCGATGGGTCTGACGAGCCGCCGCCGATATCGCTGGACCCGCGGCCGGATCAGCGACTACTGGGACGAGGTGTTCACCCCGGACGGGTTCACCGGGCACGCCGCCGCGCTCGACGACCAGTCCGCCTTCATCGCGAGCCTGAGCAGCAGCCGGTCGGCCCGGATGCGGGACGTGCTCGGCACCATCGAGGCCGATCAGGACGCCATTATCCGGGCGGGATCCAGCGGCGCTCTGGTCGTCGACGGCGGTCCGGGCACGGGGAAGACCGTCGTCGCTCTGCACCGCACCGCGTACCTCCTCTACGCCGACCCTCGTCTCGGTCACCGCCGGGGCGGCGTGCTGTTCGTCGGTCCGCACCAGCCCTACCTGGCCTACGTCTCCGACGTCCTGCCCAGCCTCGGCGAGGAGGACGTGCAGACCTGCACCCTGCGCGACCTGGTCGCCGAGGGGGCCGCTGCGGCGGTCGAGACCGACCCGGACGTGGCCCGTCTGAAGTCGTCCGCGGACCTGGTGAAGGCGATCGAGACGGCCGTCCGGTTCTACGAGGAGCCGCCCACCAAGGGGATGAGGATCGCGACCGACGAGTCCGACATCCGGCTGAGCGCCGACGATTGGGCCGAGGCGTTCGAAGCGCCAGGACCCGGTATCCCGCACAACGAGGCGCGCGACGAGATCTGGGAGGAGCTGCTCACGATCCTGGTGGACAGGTACGACGGCGACGAATCGCCGGATCTCCTCCGCAGGTCGCTGCTGCGGAACAAGGAGCTGCGCACGGTCTTCAACCGCGCGTGGCCGCTGCTCGACCCGGCCGACCTCGTCGGAGATCTGTGGTCGGTACCCGCCTATCTGCGGAAGTGCGCACCCTGGCTCAGCCCCGACGACGCCCGGAAGCTGCAGCGCGCAGACGCCCAGGCCTGGACGGTGTCCGACCTGCCGCTCCTCGACGCGGCACGACAGCGGCTCGGCGACCCGGAGGCGCCACGACGTCAGCGCCGGCACGACGCCGCTGTCGCCGCCGAACGCGAGCGCATGGCCACGGTCGTCGACGACCTGCTCGAGGCCCATGCCTATGACGACGGCGAAGGCGTGCTGATCATGCTGCACGGACAAGACATGCGGGACGCCCTGGTCGACGAGACCGCACTGTCCGGTGCCGACCCGGACCGGCTCGCCGGCCCGTTCGCGCACATCGTCGTGGACGAGGCTCAGGAACTGACCGACGCGGAGTGGCACATGTTGCTGCTCCGCTGCCCGTCCCGGAGCTTCACCATCGTCGGGGACCGCGCCCAGGCCAGGCACGGGTTCACGGAGTCGTGGCAGGAACGGCTCGAGCGGATCGGGCTCGACCGGATCAACCTGGCCTCCCTGAGCGTCAACTACCGGACGCCGCAAGAGGTCATGGCGGAGGCCGAGCCGGTCATCCGGGCGGTGCTACCGGACGTCAACGTGCCGACCTCCATCCGCAGCACCGACGTCCCCGTCGTACACGGATCTGCTTCGGATCTGGGCTCCATCCTCGACACCTGGCTCGCCGCGCACGCCGACGGGATCGCCTGCGTCATCGGCGATCCCACATTCCGGGCGACGTCCCGCGTCCAGTCGCTGACCCCGGAGCTGTCGAAGGGGCTCGAGTTCGACCTGGTCGTCCTCATCGACCCAGAGGCATTCGGCAAAGGCATCGAAGGAGCGGTCGACCGCTACGTCGCGATGACCCGAGCGACCCAGCAACTCGTCATCCTCACGAGCTCCTGACAACGTGATCGCCGTGACCTCCACTCCGACGAGCCGCGGACTGGGGGTTACCAGCACCAGCCGGTTGATGTGCTCCGGCTACCGTCATCCATCAGCCGCCTCAGGCGGCGGCGAGGCCGGGCGTCACACCGGGCTGAAGCTACCATCTCGGTCATGACCGGTGAGCGTACGCCGCGGCTTCCTCCTCGCTGGTTCATCCGCTTCGCCTGGAGGGTGCATCGCGGCATCTGCCGCGTGAGCCGTGGCCGACTCGGGTTGTGGCGGGCGAGGGTCAACCGCTGGGGCGCGCTGCGCCTGACCACCACCGGGCGTCGCACCGGCCGGCAGCGCGGCGTGATCCTCGGGTACTTCGAGGATGGTCCGAACCTCGTCACGCTGGCGATGAACGGCTGGGGTGCGGGCGAGCCCGCCTGGTGGCTGAACCTCCGGGCGAACCCGGACGCCAGAGTCGATCTCGCCGAAGGGACGCGGCTGGTCCGGGCTCGCGCCGCGAGGGGCACCGAGCGGTCGCGCCTCTGGGCGCGTTGGCGCGAGATCGACGCCGACCTGGACGCCTATGCGGCGCTCCGCCCGTCTGAGACCGCGGTGGTGATCCTGGAGCCGAGGCCGGAAGCCTCGGGCTGACGCGCCGACCTGCCCCACAGTCCACGTCGCCAACCGGTCGGCTGGCCGCTCTCGCCGCCGGCAGCCGGTCGACCAGCCCCAGGCTCGGGCCCGCACCTTCGCCCTGCGCCCTGGCCATGCGCCGCCGCTGGGCGTCGCCGAGCTCGTCCAGCGCCCGCCAGCGGGTCGCTGGCGCGGCCATCGCGCCGAGCACCTCTCGCTGGTGGCGCAGCACGTCGATGTCGGCGATCGCCTCACCCCCATCGGGGATCAGCACCGCCAGGCCGACCAGCACCCGCCCGCGATCATGCCCCGGTGACCAGCCGCGGCCGGTGACGCGCCCACACGCGACACCACACCGGCACCGCTCGCGGTGACCGCAAACCCAGACCACGCCGTGGAACGCAGCTCGGAAGTGCCCAGCATCGAGCGCCAGCGACCGACGTAGCCGGAGCTCAGGCGGCGCATGGTCGGTGGGCTTCAGTACGCCCAGGCCCTTGATCGATGCAACGCCACGTAGGTCTGTCACCGTCGCCTCGGCCTCGCCGACGTCGACGACTCGTGGCCCCCCGCGCCGGTTGCCGTTTCACCCGGCCGGGATGAGGCGTCCCAGGACGGTACGGCACAGGGTGTGCTGCATCGCCCTCCGATGAGGGGAGCTTGACGGTGGCCGAGGGTGTGGACTCCCTGGTGATCTTCGGCGCTACCGGCGACCTGGCGAAGCTGGAGACCTTCCCCGCCCTGGTGGGGCTGGTGGAGCGCGGGGTCCTCGATGTGCCGGTGATCGGGGTCGCGAAGAGCGGCTGGGGCCTGGACGAGTTCCGCGACTACGCCACCGCGTCGTTGCGGCTGAACGGGATGGATCCGGCCAGCCCGGCCGCGGAGAAGATGGTGAAGCTCCTGCGGTACGTCGACGGTGACCTGGACGACGACGCCACCTATTCGGCGATGTCCCGGGAGATGGGTGACGGGACGCGCGCGCTGTTCTACATGGAGGTGCCACCATCGTTGTTCGGGCGCATCGCCCAGGGCATCGCCGGCGCCGGCCGGGCCCGGGGCGCCCGGGTGATGGTGGAAAAGCCCTTCGGTACCGACCTGGCCAGTTCCCGGGCGCTGAACGAGACGATGCACCAGGTCTTCGCCGAGGACGCCATCCACCGGGTGGACCACTGGCTCGGCCTGGAACCGCTGAACAACATGCTGGTGGCCCGGTTCGCAAACGCGGTGATCGAGCCGCTGCTGAACCGCCAGTACGTGCAGAGCATCCAGATCACGATGGCCGAGGCGTTCGACGTCGCCGGCCGGGGCCGGTTCTACGACCGCACCGGCGCGGGCCGTGACGTGCTACAGAACCACCTGCTGCAGGTCCTGGCCAGCCTCTTGGCCGACCCACCGGACGGATCCGGTCCGCATTCCTGGCTGGACAACAAGGCCCGGGTCATCGCCTCGCTGCGGCCGCTGTCCCCTGCCGATGTCGTGAAGGGCCAGTACGCGGGCTATCACGACGTGGACGGCGTCGCCGCGGACTCGACGACGGAGACCTACATCGCGGCGCGGACGGTAGTGAACTCCTGGCGATGGGCGGGCGTGCCGATCACCATCCGTGCCGGAAAGGCGCTGCCGGTCACTGCCACCGAGGTGACCGTGCGGTTCCGACCCGCCCCGTACGACGTCTTCGGCCTCGGGGACCACGGTGTCACCAACGCGCTGCGGTTCCGGATCTGGCCGCAAGCCGAGATGGGGCTTCGCCTCGCCGGCAAGGCGCCCGGCGCCACCCGACGGCCGCAACTGCAGGAGCTGGCGTTCTTCCAGCAACCGGGCATGGACCAGCGGCCCTACGACCGGCTCATCGGTGCCGCGCTCGACGGGAATGAAGTGCCGTTCGCCCGCCAGGACGCTGTCGAAGCCTCCTGGTTGGTCGTCGATCCGGTCCTGGGCAACGTCGGTCCCGTCTACCCGTATCACCGCGGCACGTGGGGGCCCCCGGAGGCCGACGCGCTCCTGCCAGACGGCGAAACCTGGCACGACCCGGTCGGCTGAAGGTCGGCGTTCGGCGAGAACGTCCGGGAGGACCGCGGCGACGGTCCGTCACGGCGCGTACGACGCGGTGGGCTGACCGACCGTCCCTGGCCGGACCGCCAAGATCCCGCCGGCGTTCGTTTGAGCCGCCCGGGCAGCGGCGTCGAGATGCTCGCGGGCGGTGGTGACGAACAGGACGTCCAGTCCTGGGCCGCCGAACCCCACGCTCGTCGTCTGGGTGGCAGCGGGCACCGCGACGATGGTGTCGAGCACCCCGTCCGGGGTGTAGCGGTGCACCTGTCCGCCGCCGTAGAGAGCCAGCCAGACGCCGCCGTCGGCGTCGACCGTAAGTCCGTCCGGGCTGCCCAGCCCCGGGTCGATGTCGAGGAAACGCCGGCGCCGGGCCAGAGCTCCGGTGTCCAGGTCGAAGTCGAAGGCATCCACGGTCTGCGCCAGCGTGTCGACGAAATAGAACGTCCGATCGTCCGGGCTCCAGTCCAGGCCATTTCCCAGCCCGACACCATCGACCACCTCGGTGCAGCCGGCGCCGTCGAGCCGGAAGAGCGCGGCCCGCCCGGGCTCCATCCGGTAGGAGAGGGTGTCGGCCCAGAACCGGCCGGCCCGGTCGGCTCGTCCGTCGTTGAAGCGCAGCCCGGGATGCTCGGCGAGCACCGGGGCCAGGACCTGCTCGGACCCGTCGGCGTTCAGCCGCACAAATCCCTCCCGGACGGCAGCAACCAGGCCATCCTCGCCGTACGGCGCCACCGCACCGACGTGTCGACCCAGGTCGCGGCGGACATCCCGACCGCTGACCGGGTCGAACGCATGCACCGCCCCGGCCAGGATGTCCACCCACAGCAGCCGCTGCGTCCGAGCGTCCCACCGCGGGCCTTCCGCCAGCTCGGCCCCGGCCAGTAGCACCGGCTCCGCCTGAAGCGTCCGCACCGCCATCGCCACCTCGTTCCGATCCGGGGGTCGCCGCCCAGGCGCCGCCGGTGGCCGTCCTACCGGTGCCCGGGCCGGCGCCTCATCCGCGTAGGGGGATGTGCGGGCGTCCTGGGCCACGCAGGCTGACCATGCCATACAGACCGTCATGGGCGAGGGCGAGGGATCCGTGGTCATGCACAGCGCACTGCGCGCCAATCCCCGAATCTTGCGGTCGGTCCACCGGGCCCGTCACCAGGCGAGCTCATGACGACCGCGGAGCGTACCGATGTCGCCGTCATTGGCGCCGGGCCCGCCGGGGTCGTCGCGGCGCTGCGGGCGGCCCGGCTGGGCGCCCGGACAACCCTGGTCACCCGGGATACGGTGGGCGGGATGGCCGCCGCCGACGGCCCGGTTCCGGTGCGTACGCTGGCTCAGGCCGCCCGGCTGCGCCGTGAGGCGCGGCACCTGCACCGGTACGGCATCGAGGTGAGCGACGCCGCCCTGGACTACCGCCGGCTGCTCGCGCGGGTGCGTGAGGTGGTCGCCGATGTGGCCCGGCACTCCGTCCTGCGCACGGAGCTCCAGGACGCGGGCGTGTCCCTGCGTGAGCATGCCGGGACCGCGCGGTTCGTCGACCCCCACACCATAGAAGCCGAGCAAGGCATCCGCCTGAACGCAGACAAGATCATTCTTTGCGCGGGCGGCACCCACCGGCCCCTACCGGTGCCGGGCGCCGAGCTGGCGGGCTCGCACCGCGACGCGTGGATGCTGACCACCGTGCCTGAATCCCTGCTCGTGATCGGCGCCGGGGCGACCGGTGCCCAGGTCGCTTCGGTGTTCGCCGAGCTCGGTACCCGGGTGACGCTGTTCGAGGCCGGTCCGCGGATTCTCGCCACCGAAGACGAGGACGTCTCGCGGACCATGGCGGCCTCGTTCCGGGGCGCCGGCATCGAGGTGCGCGAGAACTTCGGCCGGATCCGCGGGTTCGAGAAGACGCCCGCCGGGGTGCGGATGGTCTTCGCCAAGGATGACGTGGTCGACAGCGTCGAGGCGACCATGGCGGTCGTCGCGATCGGCTGGCTGGCCGACACCGCCGGACTGAACCTGGCCGCCGCCGGCGTGGCGACCACCGACCGCGGCTACGTGCAGGTCGATGAACACCTGCGCACCACGGCACCGAACGTGTTCGCCGCCGGGGACATCACCGGCCGGATCATGCTCGTACCGCACGCGGTGGAGGACGGCTACCTCGCCGCAACCAACGCGGTGCAGGACCGCGGAGCCACGCTCAGCCCGCCGGCCACGCCGATCGGGAGCTTCACCGACCCCGAGTACGCCCAGGTCGGGCCCACCGAGGCCCAGGCCCGCCGCGACCACGACGTGGTGGTGGCCACCGTGCCGTTCGCCGTGGTGGCGCGGCCGATCATCGACGGGCGCCCCGACGGGTTCTGCAAGCTCATCGTCGACCGCGGCACGCACCGGATTCTCGGCTGCCACGTCGTCGGCGAGCGGGCGGTCGAGCTCGCCCAGGTGGCGGCGGTCGCCGTCGCCGCGGCGATGCCGGTGGAGCAGTTCGCCCGAATCCCGCTGTCCTTCCCGACCTACACCAACGTCCTGGGCCGGGCCGCGCTCGATGCCGCGCGCCAGCTCGGCGTGCCCGACTTGTCGGACGCCCCCGAGCCGGCCACGCGCGGCACCTGACAGCCCCGCCACCGGTACGTCCGAGTATTCGGTGGCGGTGGACAACGTACCGCTGCCATAGTGCGGCCTGTGCCGGAGAACTACTTCGACGAACGGATAGCCAGCAGCTACGAGGCCAAATGGCCAGAGCTGTTCGAGCCCGCGGTCGTCGACCCGGCCGTGAACTTCCTCAGCGACCTGGCCGGGACGGGTGCGGCCCTCGAATTGGGCATCGGCACCGGCCGGATCGCGTTGCCGCTGCGCCGGCGCGGTGTTCGTGTGCACGGGATCGAGCTTTCGCCGGCCATGGTCGCCCAGCTGCGAACGAAGCCAGGCGCGAACGACATCAGCGTGACGATCGGCGACTTCGCCACCACCACGGTGGACGGCACCTTCACCCTCGCGTACCTGGTTCGCAACACGATCATGAACCTGACCACTCAGGACGCGCAGGTGGCGTGTTTCCGCAACGTCGCCGGACATCTGGAGCCGGGCGGGTTTTTCGTCATCGAGGTCATGGTGCCCGAGCTTCGACGTCTCCCGCCCGGCGAAACGATCCGTGCGTTTACGGCGACGCCCACGCATTTCGGCTTCGAGGAGTATGACGTCGCGAACCAGATCGCGTTTTCGCACCACTATTGGCTCGTCGACGGCCAGGTGGAAACGCTCTCGGCGCCGTTTCGCTACGTATGGCCGTCCGAACTCGACCTGATGGCCCGGCTCGCGGGAATGACGTTGCGCGAGCGCTGGGGCACCTGGAACCGCGAGCCCTTCACCAGCGACAGCCGGGCGCACGTCTCGGTCTGGCAGAAGGCCACGTAGCGGTAAGGGTCATCGCGCTTCGACCGGGCCGTACACATGCGGCGCCAGGACCGCCGCACACCGCAGGTTGCGATACTGCCCGCGATAGTCGAGGCCGTACCCGACGATCAGGCCCGGACCGACGTCGAAACCGATGTACGTCGGCGTGCCCGGGAACGCCGGCGGCTCCGGCTTGCGCAGCAGCGCGCACACCGCGACGGAGGCGGGCCGGCGTTGCGCGAGGTTCGTGATCAGCCAGGACATGGTCAGGCCGGTGTCGATGACACCGTCCACGATGATCACGTCGCGGCCGGCGATATCCACGTCGAGATCCTTGAGCAGCCGTACGGACCCCGAGGCGCGGTTGTACGTGGTGTACGACCGGATCGCCATCCAGCTGACCTCGACCTGACCCTCGAACGCCCGGGCGAGATCGACCGTGAACGTGGCCGCGCCGCCGAGGACGCCGATGAGGATGGGCTCGCGCCCGGCGTAGTCCTTGCCGAGTTCCCTCGCCAGCGCGCCCACCCGGTCCAGGATCTGCTCCTCGGTGAGCAGCACCGACTCGAGATCATCCGCCACGTAGCTGGCGTCCACGGCCACCCCCTACGGTCATCGGGGAATCCTGACACGGCGACCGGCGCGGACCAACCTCGGACGCCCGGCCCTACTATGTCCGTGCGCCCGCACGCTCCAACCGACGATCAGGAACGGTCGGGCAGCGGTTCGGGCGGGCCGAACGTGACCGGGACGCCGGGGGAGTAGAGCACGCTGACCGGTGGTCCCTGCGGCGCCGGCAGGCCGGTCCCGCTGACCAGCGAATCGTCGAGGTCGAGCAGCTCGGCGCGGTGCAACGGCCAGCGGGGGTGCTGGTTCGGCAGGTGCAGCGTGCGCCCCCACGCCCGGGTGTGCAGGCCCCAGCGGGCGGTCACGAAGTGCTCCACCGGCGTCGGTGCCTCGATCGCCGGCCCGACCCGTACCGTCATGCGGTTGGTCGCGCTCCGCGGCCCGGGCCATCGGCGCCGGCTGGAGTAACGCAGGACGCCGCCGCCGGACTCCAGGCGCATCCGGGACCACATGTACGGCAGCCGCAGCAGGACCCGGGCGGCCAGCACGGGGAGCAGTCGCTCGGCGTCCAGCGACCGGAACACCACCGCTCGCCGGCCCCGGCCGTCGACGCTGTAGAGCCGCACGTTCGTCTCGCAGAACGTGCCCAGATACGGCAGGCCGGGACCGCGCAGCGGCCCGAGACCGACCATCCGGAACGCGATCAGCCCGACGTAGGTCACGCCGTCGAGCGTGTCCGGCACCGTCCCGGCCGGCAGGAACGGCGCCACGGTCGCCGGCGGCACCGCCCAGTGCAGGAACGCCAGATCGTGCCAGCGCTGCACCAGCCACGGGCGGCGCACCGGCCGTACCGTCTCGGGTGTGACGTCCTCGATCCGCACGACCTCATGATGCCCGCGGCGCGCTACAAAGGTGGGCATGCGGACGCGCAAATACCGGCTCGTGACGCGGGTCGAGCGGCTGAGCAACCGGACCATCCGGTGGGCCCTCCAGCGCGGCGTCGCGCCGGCCACGTGGGCACTGCTCGAGACCACCGGCCGTCGATCAGGCCAGCCGCGGCACACGCCGATCGGCAACGGCCGCATCGGCGAGACGTTCTGGCTGGTCGCCGCGCACGGCCGGCAGGCCGACTACGTTCGCAACATCGAGCAACAGCCCATGGTGCGGGTGAAGATCGGTCGTCAGTGGTGGACCGGGACCGCCGCCATCCTGGACGGTGACGACCCGGGCGCCCGTTCACGCACGCTGCCGCACAAGCTGGACGCGGCGCTCGGCCGCCTGATGGCCTCGCAGCCGCTGACCATCCGCATCGACCTGGAGACGCTCACCTGATTCGGGGCCCGTCCGGCGCGGTGGATGGTACGGAGGGATCCGCCGTCGCCGCTGTTGTTACGCCGCCACGGCGTGCCACAGAAGCCGGATACGCATCGCCCGCGCGTTTCATGGGCACTATTGCACGCATGCCGGCGTCCCACCGTTTCCGCCTCGCGATCCTGGCGCCGCTCGCCGCCGCGTTGATCGCTCTGGGTTGCGTGTCCGCGCCGCGCGCGCCGTCCGACGAGCCGCGGCCCACCCGCGCGACATCCACCGGGACCGCTGGGTCGGACGGCAGGAACCAGCCGGAGGGCACGGACACACCACAGGAGTTCGCGCAGGACATCGACGGTGCCCGGCAGGTCGCAGATGCCTACTGGGCGAAGCAGTTCGACGCCGCCGGGCTGAACTTTCGGCCGATCAGGCGGGTGATCCCGTACGACCGGGACGGCGAGGTCGACTGCGGCGGTCAGCCGCTGGGGCGGAACAACGCGGCGTACTGCTCCGCCGGTGACTTCATCGCGTACGACGTCAACTGGGCGTTCGCCGCGTTCCGGCAGATCGGCGACGCGTTCATCTACTACCTGCTCGGCCACGAGTACAGCCATGGCATCCAGCTGCGGCTGGGGATCCAGAAGCAGTACACCATCCAGCAGGAGTTGCAGGCCGACTGCATGGCCGGCGCGTACATCGGCGACTCGGTGCGCGATGGGCAGCTCGCGCTGCAGGACGGTGACCTCGATGAGCTGGCCCGCGGACTGGAGGCGGTGGGTGACGACCCGGGCCAGCCGTGGTTCGCGGAAGGCGCGCACGGCACCGCGGAGCAGCGTACGCAGGCCTTCCGGAGCGGCCTGGAGGAGTCGCTGCGGCCGTGCAACGTGTGGTGACCCGCGCCTCATCGGTCACGGTGGGCCGTTGCCCGATCCGGCGGCGCACAATGAACGCATCGGCTCGACCCACCGGCCCGGGAGGCGCGCCCTGAACTCATCACCACCGGCCGCGGTGCTGTTCGACATGGACGGGACGCTGGTCGACAGCGAGAAGGTGTGGGACATCGCCCTGAACGAGCTGGCCGAGCGGGCCGGCGGCACGCTCTCGGTCGACGCGCGGCAAGCGATGATCGGCAGCAACATGGGCCGGACCTTGGAGATTCTGCGCGCGGATCTGAACCAGCCCGACCGTCCCGAGGCGCCGGACGTGGCATGGCTGACCGACCGGGTGTTCGAGCTGTTCGCCCATGGGCTGGTCTGGCGTCCCGGCGCATGTGAGCTGCTACACGCCGTACGGGCGGCGGGGATACCCACCGCGCTGGTCACCTCGACCGGCCGCAAGCTCGTCGAGGTCGCGCTGGACACGCTCGGCCGGGAGAACTTCGACGTCGTGGTCAGCGGTGACGAGGTGCGCATGCCCAAGCCCGACCCGGAGCCGTACCGGACGGCCGCCGAACTGCTGGGCGTCGCCATCGAAGACTGCGTGGCCATCGAGGACTCGCCGACGGGAGTGGCCAGCGCGGTGGCCTCGGGCGCCGCGGTCCTGGCGGTCCCGGCCGAGCTGGAGCTCCCGGAGACCGACGGCGTCCACCTCCGTACGACGCTGCAGGGCGTGGACCCGGCGTACCTCGCCGACCTACTGGCCGCCGCGACCGCCTGATCCACGCCCCCGACGTCTAGTCGTGCGCGATGGCGCCCAGGACGTTGAGGCGGGCCGCCCGGATCGCCGGTACGACCGCGGCGATCACCCCGACGAGCGCGGCCAGCAGCAGGTACGTGCCCATGCGGGTCCACGGCAGCACCAGGTCGGTGATGCCCTCGCCGTGCAACGCCCGTACCACGGCGGTGCCCATGCCCGCGCCCACGGCCACGCCCAGCAGAGCGCCGAACACCGAGATGACCACCGCTTCGACCGTCACCATCCGCATGGTCTGCGCCCGACCCAGGCCGACCGCGCGGAGTAGGCCCAGCTCGCGGGTACGTTCCAGCACCGACAGCGCGAGCGTGTTCACGACGCCGAGCACCGCGATCAGGATGGCGAGCGCCAACAGGATCTGCACCATCGTGATGAGCGTGTCGAACGAGCTCGTCTGCTGCGCCACGAACCCGCTGCGGTCGGTCGCCGACACCTCGGGGCTGTCCGCGAGCAGCGCCTTGACCTGTGGCAGCACCTGCGCCACCGGCACGCCGTCGCGCAGCCGGACATAGCCGAACAGCGGCTGGGGAACCGCGAAGTCGGCCGCCGCCGCGCCGGGCAGCAGGTAGCCGCCGGGCAGGGCGTCCTCGGCGTACGTCGCGACAATCGTGTACGTCCGCGCCTCGCCCCGGGACAGTTGCACGCTCAGCTTCGTACCGAGTGCCCACCCGTGCTCGCGCGCCTCCTCGGTGCTGACCGCGATCTGATCCGGCCGCAGCGTGGCGAGGCTGCCGGACGTGGCGGCCGCGCCGTACGCGTCGGCGAGGCGGGCGAGATCGTCGGCGGCGTAGACGTAGGTGCGCCGGCCGTCGATGATCGCCTGGTCGTTCCAGACGCCGGCGGCCGCCCGTACCCCCGGAATGGACGCGGCCTCGCGGAGAACGGCGGGGTCGAACGACGGCGGCCGCGGCCCGGTCTGCTCCCCGCTGATGATCACCTGCGCCTTGATGGTGTCCTCGGCCTTCGCGGAGAGGCTGCTCTTGGCCGAGTCCATCACCACGGTCACGCCGGTGACCAGCGCGATGCCGACCATCAGCGCGGCGGCCGTGATCGCGGTCCGGCGCGGGTTGCGACCCGAGTTGAGCCGGCCCAGGCGCCCGGGCAGCGACCACGAGAACAGGCGGCCGAGCGCGGCCACCACCGGGCGGCTGATCAGCGGCGTGAGCAGGGCGATACCGACGAACGTGACCAGCACGCCGGCCAGGATCAGAGTGAGCGTCGCGTCGCCGGAGCCGCCGTACAGGCCCATTCCGAGCGTGGCGGCGCCGGCCGCCCCGACCAGCGCGCCGGCGACCGTGACCCGGGTCAACGGCCGGTCCGGCGTGGCGACGTCCTGCATCGCCGCGACCGGTGCGATCCGCGATGCCCGCAGCGCCGGCAGCACGGCCGCCACCACCGTGACGACGACGCCCACGATGAAGGAACTGATGATCGCCGCCGGTGGCACGCCGACCGGGGCCAGCTGGAGATCGCCGCCCGCGAACGAGCCGAACAGGTACGCGAGGAGGGAGCCCACGCCGACGCCGGCGGCCAGGCCGAGTACCGCGGCGACCAGGCCGATGACCACCGCCTCGACGATCACCGAACCGATCATCTGGCGCCGGCTCGCGCCGAGGGCGCGCATCAGAGCCAGCTCGCGGGTGCGCTGCGCGACGATGATCGAGAACGTGTTCAGGATCAGGAAGACGCCCACGAACAGCGCCACGCCGGCGAAGCCCAGCAGGATCTTGTTGAAGAAGCTGAGCCCCTCCTGCAGCCCGGCGGCGCTGTCCTTGGCGAGCTGGTCGCCAGTCTTCACGACGTAGTCCGGACCCAACGCCGCGCCGATCCGGTCGCGCAGCCGCTCGGGCGTGACGCCGCCGTCCGCGCGTACCCGGATCGAGGTGTAGGCCCCGGTTGTGCCCAGCATGAGCCGTTGCGCGACCGGCTCGGTGAAGGCGATCTCCTGGACGCCGCCGAGGCTGTCCCGGTCGCCGCTGTAGCCGTAGATCCCGACGAGCGTGAACTCCTTCTTGGGAGCCAGGGTCAACACGCCCACCCGATCGCCGACCTTCAGCCCGGCCTGCTTGGCGACGGTGGCGTTGACCGCGATCTCGTCCGCGGTCTGCGGGCCGCTTCCCGCACGGAGCTGCACGAGATCGTCGGTGCCGGTCCAGTTGATGCCGAGCCGCGGCGGCCCGCTCGAGGTCAGGACCTTGCCGTCGCTGCCGATCACCCGCGCGCCGTCGGCCTCGACGAGGCCGGTCGCGCTCTTCACCCCGTCAACCCCGGCGACCTTCCGTACGGCCGAAGCGGGCAGCGGGGCGGGCACCTCCTCGCCTTCCATCTCGGACACGGCGATCTTGGGTTTCGCGGTCACGCCGACGTCGGTCTGCGAGTACGCGCTCGCGAACACCGCGTCGAACGAGCGGCTCAGCGTGTCGGTGACCACGAACGCGCCGGCCACGAACATGACGCCCAGCACGACGGCCAGGCCGGAGAGCACGAGCCGCAGCTTGCGGGCCAGCAGGCTCTTCAGCGTCGCGCGCACCATCAGAGCATCACCGGGTCGGCGTGGGTGTCCAGCCGCCTCATCGTGTCCAGGACGGTGTCGGGTGTCGGGTCGGCGAGCTCGTCGACGATCTCGCCGTCGGCCAGGAACACGACCCGGTCGGCGTAGCTCGCGGCCACCGGGTCGTGGGTGACCATCACGATCGTCTGGTTGTGCTCGCGGACACTGGCCCGCAGGAAGGACAGCACCTCCGCGCCCGAGCGGGAGTCGAGATTTCCGGTGGGCTCGTCCGCGAAGATGACGTCCGGGCGGCCGATCAGCGCACGCGCACACGCAACGCGCTGCTGCTGGCCGCCGGCGAGCTGGCTGGGCCGGTGCGAGAGCCGGTCGCGCAGACCGACCGTGTCGATGACGATGTCCCACCACTGCCGGTCGGGCTTGCGCCCGGCGATGTCCAGCGGAAGCCGGATGTTCTCCCCGGCGGTCAGCGTCGGCAGCAGGTTGAACTGCTGGAAGATGAAGCCGACCCGATCGCGGCGCAGCCGGGTCAGCGCCTTGTCACCGAGGTTGGTGAGCTCGGTGCCACCGATGTGCACGGTGCCGCGGGTGGCGGTGTCGAGTCCCGCGAGGCAGTGCATCAGCGTGGATTTACCGCTGCCCGACGGGCCCATGATCGCCGTGAACCGGCCCCGCCCGAAGTCGGCGCTGACGCCGCGCAGCGCGACGACGCGGGTCTCGCCGGAGCCGTACACCTTCCAGAGCTGGTCCGCGCGTGCCGCCACCGGCCCGCCGGCGTTCATCGCCGTCACTGTTGCCCCCTCGTTCCCGGTATGTGGTCCGGCCGGGCACCACGCCCGGCCGGCCTGACCAGTCTCTCGGCGCGACTGCGGCGGTACGTCCGCCCACGGGTGGAGCGGGACGCGGATATTTCGGTGCGGGTACCACCCATCCGGGGCTCAGGGTTCGCCCGGATATCGCGGCCCGACGCCGCTATGACGCTTGACTGACGTCATCGACGACGTCATAGTGATGTCATGGAACTGACGCCGTACCTCGAAGCGCTCCGCGCCGATCTCGCCGCCGCCGCGGCGCCGGGCGGTCCCGACGTCGCCCGGGCCGCCGAGATGCTGGGCTACTCCCTCGAAGCCTCCGTACGGCTGGCGCTGCTCGAGGCGCTCTCGGACGCGGCCGCCGAGATCACCACCCGGCTCCGCGACGCCAGTGTCGAGGTCCGGCTCCGCGGCCGCGAGGCCGACCTGGTGGTCAACCACACCGCCGCGGTCGCGGAGGCCACACCGGACGTGCCCATGTCCGACGGCGGCGATCTCGCGCGCCTCACACTGCGGATGCCGGAGGCACTCAAGACGCACGTCGAGCAGAGCGCGGCGGTCGAAGGCATTTCGGTCAACGCATGGCTCGTCCGGGCCGTCGCCGCGGCGGTCAACCGCCCGTCGTCACCGCCACCGTCGTCGCCCGGATCACGCTCAGGCCGGCGGATCACCGGGTTCGCGCAGGCCTGACCCCTCACCAACGCTCAAGGAGATCGTCATGCAGCAGTTCGAACGCACCACGCCCGTCACCGTCGCCCTGCGCGCCAACCGCGGCAAGGTCGACATCACCGCCGCGGACCAGGCGGCCGTCCAGGTCGACGTCGTCCCGCTCGACAGCTCCGACGGGGCCGCCGAGGCTGCCCGCAACACCCGTGTCGCGCTCGAGGGTGACACGCTCGTCGTACACACGCCCGACTCGCCCGGTTGGCGGTGGCGCCGCGCGCCCAGGCTGGGTATCACGATCCGGGTTCCGACCGGCAGCTCGCTCTCAGCCAAGACCGCGTCCGCCGGCGTTCGCGCCGCCGGCCGCTACGCCACTGCCCAGGTCAGCACGGCCTCCGGCGACGCCTGGCTGGAGGAGGCCACGGGCGACGCCCGCCTCCAGGCGGCCAGCGGCGACCTCAGCGCCGTCCGGATCGGTGGTGCGTTGCACGTCGGCAGCGCGTCCGGTGACGTCGAGGTCGGTGACGTCACTGGTGACGTCATGGCGAGCACCGCGAGCGGCGACATCACCATCAACAGCGTCGGCGGCTCCGCGAAGGTCGACACCGCGTCCGGCGACATGCGGATCTGCGTGGTCCGTCGCGGCCAGGCCCGGCTCGGCTCGGCCTCCGGCGACGTCGAGGTCGGCGTGGCCGCCGGCACGGGCGTGTGGCTCGACGTCAGCACCGCGTCGGGTGACACCGTCAACGAGCTGTCCATGGGGGGCACTTCCACCACCGGCACGGTCGGGGAGTCGTCCGCCACGCTCGAGCTCCGGATCCGTACGGCCAGCGGCGACATCCACATCCGCAGGGTCACGGGCGATGTCCCGGCGGCCGCGTGACGCCGCCCTGCGGCACACGGGTGGCCGTCGATGTCATTGGCGCGCGGGCGGCCGGTCGCAGGCCGGTCGTCTGCGTGTAGGGGGGCGCGCGGGCAGCCGGTCGCGGGCTGGTCGCCTGTGTGTGGCGGGCGCGCGGGCGGCCGGTCGCGGGCCGGTCGCCCGTGTGTCGGGGGCGCGCGGGCGGCCGGTCGCGGGCTGGTCGTCTGTGTCGGTGGCGCGCGGGTCGCCGGTCGCGGGTCGGTCGCTTGTGTCCGGAGGCGCGCGGGCGGCCGGGCGCGGGCCGGTCGTCTGTGTGTCGGGGGCGCGCGGGCGGCCGGTCGTGGGCTGGTCGTCTGTGTCGGGGGCGCGGATCGCCGGGTTCGCGATAGGCCCGCCCCGATGGGGCTTCACCCAACCCCGGCTGCGACTACGTTCCGCGACCGCTACGGCGAGCGTCCTGCCTGCGCGGAAGATCGGCGGCGCCGGAACACCACCGATCTTCCACTTAGGACGGCCGGGTTGGTCTGGCGGTGACTTCGGGTGCACGGTCGCCGCAGTCCGGTGTCTACCCGTGGCCGGCTGCCCGGTGCCCGTGCCCGATCGCCTGATTTGCCCGAACCCTGGCGGGTCGACGTGCCCGACCACCCCGGCTCGTTGATCATGGGGTTAGTCCTTGTCGCCTCTGGCGGGCGGCCCGTTCCGGGCTGAAAATCGGTGCTGGTCGCCCGCTGACGTCGTTTGCGCTTGGTCCGGATGAGGTCGTGGGTTAGTCGGACGCGGGCAGCCGCGT
>DASYTU010000180.1:0-6603 GCA_036001925.1 Actinoplanes sp. | reverse complement strand
GTCCGCTTGTCCGGGAAGTAGTGCGTGAGCAGGCCGGTCGTCGCGTTCAGCTCGGCGGCGACCGCGCGCAGGGTCAGACCACCGAAGCCATGCTCGGCCAGCACGCGCCACACCGCCCCGGAGATGTCGCGGCGGCGAAGGTCGTGGTCCTTGCGTGCGGGCATGCGGCTAGAGTACATAACAAGCGTTGTGTACGAGGTGGGGAGGCCGGAATGCTGACATCGACGCTGCAGGACGGGGCCGAGCTGGGCGCGCTGGAGCCGTGGCGGGCCGGCGAGTTCGCCGCATATGTCGAGCGCCATCGCGCGCACCTCGCGCCGTGGCTCCCCTGGGCCACGAGCATCACCGACGCCGATGGGGCGCGGCGCTGGCTGCAGGCGTACGCCGATCGCCAGGCGGCCGACACCGGCCGGATCTACGGCATCTGGCTCGACGGCGTCCTCGTCGGCGGTGCACTGTTCCGGGTGTTCGACGCGGACGCGGGGGTGTGCGAGATCGGCGTCTGGTTGGCGCCGGACGCGCAGGGCCGCGGCCTGGTCACCAGGGCGGTCCAGACGATGATCGATTGGGCGATCCGGGAACGCGGTATCGCCCGCGTCGAGTGGCACACCGTTCCGGACAACGTCCGCAGCAGGGCGGTGGCGCGGCGCCTGGGCATGACCTGCGACGGCGTCCTCCGGGAGGCGCTCGAGCTGAACGGCACCCGCCACGACGTCGAGGTCTGGTCGCTACTCGCGACAGATCTGAAGATAGATCTCGAACCAGAGAAGACCAGCCAGCTACCCACCGGCTACCACACCGTCACGCCACGCATGGTGGTCGGCGACGCAGCCGGTGCGGTCCGGTTCCTGCGCGCCGCGTTCGGCGCCACCGGAGACGCTCCCGACGGCCGCCCGGCCGAGATACGAATCGGAGACTCGGTCATCATGGTCACGCAGGCCGGCGTGCGCGAACCGTTCCCGGCGCTGCTCTACGTCTACGTGGCGGACGCGGACGCCACCTATCGCGATGCGCTGGCCGCCGGGGCGGCGTCCATCGAGGAGCCCATGGACACGCCCTACGGCGATCGGCGCGCGATGGTACGCGATCCGTACGGCAACGTCTTCCAGATCGCCCACCGGCTGGCGGCCTAGTCAGAACGGTTGGGCGAGCGGCTGCGGATCAGCGTCTCCAAGCCGTCGAGGATGCGCTCGAGTCCGAAGTGGAACGCCTGGTTCTGTCCGCCGGTCGCGGCGGCCTCGGCCATCGCGGACTTCAGCTGCGGGAACCGGTCGCCGTGCTCGGCGATGACGGTCGCGATCACGGCACTCAGCTGCTCCTCGGAACCGGCGGCCACGGCGGCGCGCGGCCGATCCGGGACGACCTCGGGACTGCGGGCCGCGGCGATGCGCGGCCGATCCGAAGCGACCTCGGGACTGCGGGCCGTGGCGATGCGCGGCCGATCCGAAGCGACGACCTCGGGACTGCGGGCCGCGGTCTGCTCGGCCAGCATCCGGGCGTGGCCCACCAGCAGCACCATGGCGTCGAGCCGCTCACCGCCGGTCAACGGCGTCCCGGCGAGCACGGTCAGCGCGCTCTCCATCCAGCCGACCTCGTGTGGCCCGAGCGGCCGGACCCCGACGGTGGCTTCCAGCGTCCAGGGATGCCGGACGAACCCGGCGAGCAATTGGCGGCACCACTCGGCGAGCGCCGCCCGCCAATCTTGTCCGGCGAGCGGCGGCGGTTCGCCCAGCGCGCGCTCCACCATCAGCGCGACCAGCTCGGTCTTGCCGGGCAGGTAGCGGTACAGAGACATCTTGGTGTAGCCCAGGTCGGCGGCAACCCGCTGCATGGAGACGGCGGCGAGACCTTCGGCGTCGGCGATCCCGATCGCGGCGTCGGCGATCTGGTCGAGGCTCAACTTCGGCTTGGGGCCGCGGGTGCGTTCCGCCCGCTCGCCCCACAGGAATTCGACCGCCATCCGACACCCTCTTGCGCTTCCGCCATAACTGTATCTACCGTACACAGAAATAACTGAGTACGGCGGACACAGTTTGGAGCCGATCATGAAGAACAGGGCGGTCCTGGTCTCCGGGGCGAGCATCGCGGGCCCGGCGCTGGCGTACTGGCTCGGCCGGTACGGCTTCGATCCGACGATCGTGGAGATCGCCCGCGCGCTGCGGACGGGCGGAAACGCCGTCGACTTCCGCGGCCCGCTACACCTCGGGATGCTGCGCAAGATGGGCATCCTCGAGGAGCTGGAGAAGGTGCAGACCTTCGGCACCGCGATGCGGTTCGTCGACGAGCGGGGCGACAAGCTGATGGAGATGCCATCCGACTTCGCCGGCGGCGACATCGAGGTGCGGCGCGGCGACCTCTCCCGGATCCTCTGCGAGGCAGCCGGCGACCGGACGGAATACCTGTTCGGCGACAGCATCGCGACCATGACCGAGACACCGGACGGCGTGGACGTCACGTTCGTCAGCGGGCTGCGGCGCCGGTTCAACCTGGTCATCGGCGCGGACGGCGTGCACTCGATGGTGCGGCGGGTGGCGTTCGGGCCGGAGTCACCGTACGTCAAGCACCTCGGCTACTACGTGGCCGGCTGGGACGTACCGAACGAATGGGGCTTGAGCCGCGACTGGCGCGCCTACAACATGCCCGGCCGGATGATCAGCGTCAGCGGCGATGAACGCGATCCGGCGCGAGCGGCCGCGTTCGCCGCGTTCGCGTCGCCGCCACTGCGCTACGACCGGCACGACCTGCCAGCGCAGCGCCGGATCATCCGGGAGCGCTTCGGCGACCTCGGCTGGCAGACGCCGCGACTGCTCGCCGAGCTGGACGTCGCGCCGGACCTCTACTTCGACCAGATCTGCCGGGTGGACATCCGGCCGTGGTGGAAAGGCCGGGTCGCGCTGGTCGGCGACGCGGCGTGCGGCGCGACCATCGGCGGCATGGGCAACGGCACGGCGATCGTCGCGGCCTACGCACTCGCCGGCGAACTCGCATCGGCGGGCGGCGACCACACCGTCGCCTTCCCCCGGTACGAGCGCCTGGTCGCGGACTTCGCCCGGGGCACCCAGAAGGGCGGCGACACCACGGGCCGGTTCCTGGCGCCGAGGACCGCACGGGGCATCAAGATGCGCAACGCCTTGCTCAACCAGAAGTGGTTCATGAGTCTGACCTTCAAGATCGCGAACGACCGCAGCACGAACATCGAGCTCCCGGAGTACGAGTCGCTCGTCGGGTAGCCGGGATCAGCGCAGCTTCTCGATCGCGTCGACGGTCAGATCGTCCACGCTGTCGACGACCAGCGCGGCCGCCGCCAGCGCATCCGGTGCCGGCGGGTAGACGCCATGCGGCACCGCGATCACCACCATGCCCGCCGCGGCGGCCGAGCGCAGGCCGTTGCTCGAGTCCTCGACCGCCGCGCACACCTCCGGCGGCAGGCCGAGCCGCTCGGCCACCGCGAGGTACACGTCGGGCGCCGGCTTGCCGCGCGCAACCTCCTCGGTGGACACCGTGACCCGGAACGCGTCGGTGAGGCCGGCCGTGGCCAGGACTTGGTCGATGAGAATCCGCGCGGACGAGCTGGCCAGCGCGAGCGGAAACCGCGAACCCAGCCGCCGGACGGCCTCCACCGCACCGGGAATCAGCGGCAACGATGTGCGATACCGCGCCGCCATCTCGCCGAGCACCTCCTCGGCGACCTGCTGCGGCGGAAGCCCGACACCGATGTCCTCGCTCAGGTGCCGGGACCATTCGCCGGTACTCATGCCCATCATCCGCTGCTGGCTGTCGGGCAGGAACCGCTTGCCGTGTCCGGCGACGTAGGCCCGGCGCACCTCTTCCCAAAGGCCCTCGCTGTCGATGATGACGCCATCCAGATCGAAGACGACCGCCTGGATGCCGGTCACGGCGCCGCCCTCACAGCTGCTCCGCGGCCGGAATGATCTCGTTCTGGAAGAACTCGAACTGCGCGGTGTCCCACACGTTGCGCACGCCGCCATGCGCGACGGTGAAGCCCAGACCCGCGAAGCGCCGCAGGCCGTCGACGATCTCGCCGACCCGCTCGCCCTTCTCGCCGAGGTCGAAGTTGAACAGCACGGTCTTCTCGATCTCGTCGTAGTCGCGGCCGACCGCCGCACAGTGCTGCCTGAGCACGTCGAGCTTGTGCCGCACGTTCGGCCCCGGGAACAGATTGCAGGCATCGGCGTACTGCGCGACCAGGCGCAGCGTCTTCTTCTCGCCGCCACCACCGACCAGGATCGGCGGGCGCGGACGGCTGAGCACCGGAGGCGAGTTGAGAGGGCGGGCGAGCTTGTAGTGCGTGCCGTTGAACGGCGTCTCGTCGCCGTCGAACATCTGCCGGCAGATCTGCAACGCCTCCTCGAGCCGCTCGAACCGCTCCGCGGTCGGCGGGAACGGCAGGCCCAGTCCCCTGGCCTCGTCCTCGTTCCACGCGGCGCCGATGCCCAGCATCGCGCGGCCGCCGGAGAGCACGTCGAGCGTGGTCACGATCTTGGCGAGCATCCCAGGTTCGCGATAGACGACGCCGGTCACGAGCGTGAGCAGTTTCGCCCGCTTGGTGTGCCCGGCGAGGTATCCGAGCGCGGTGTACGCCTCGAGCATCTCGTGCTCGGGCGGGCCGAGGACCGGGATCTGCCACAGGTGGTCCATGACGCTGATCCGCTCGAAGCCGACCTCGTCGGCGGTCGAGGCGACGTCGGCGAGCACCGCGCCCAGTCGCGGTGCGCCCTCGGGCCACGTGAAGTTGGAGATGTGCAGGCCAAGTTTCACTGCGACGTCCTTTCGCGACGTGAGGCGGATCGCCGGGCGATCCGCCAAAACCCTATCCCCGACCCACGCCGCTCCGGAGGACCAGCGAGGTTCGCGACGCGGCGCGAGAAGCCGCACACCAAGCACATACATCGGTACGCAAGGTAGTCGGCGTGCCGCTTCCCTTGTGTCGAAACGGACTCGCGCGGCATCTTCGCGTTGAGGATCTTCCGGATCGCCGGCGCGCCCGATATATCCCCTCTCCGCCGCCTCGTCCCCGCTATTCGTCACTCTCCGTACCGGCGGAACAGACAGAGTTGGCTAGTGATCGACCTGGTCCAACCCGGCAATCCGCAGCACATCGCCGGGATGGCCAGTTGGTCTTGGGCGGTCGCCGTTTTGATGAATTGACGGTGGGTAGCCAGCAGGTAAATTTGTGGCCGGTGTTGCAACCGCACCTGCCGCACGGGCCGGCCGCCACCGGCCCGTCGGTCGACCCCCCAGGAGCCACCGCCATGCCCCCTCCGCCGCCATGGCCAGCGACGAACCGTGACCCACGACGCTCACCGACGGTAACCGTCGTCATCCCGGCGCTCAATGAGGAAGACAATCTCCCGGTGGTCCTCGAGGGCCTGCCGCCGGTCGACGAGATCGTCATCGTCGACGGCGGATCGGCCGACGACACGGTCGCGGTCGCGCGCGAGGTCCGCCCCGATGCGGTCGTCGTGCGCCAGACCCGTACGGGCAAGGGCAACGCACTCGCCTGCGGCTTCGCGGCCAGCCGCGGCGACATCGTGATCACGCTCAACGGGGACGGGTCCACCGACCCTGGCGAGATCCCGCGGTACGTGGACGCACTGCTCTGCGGCGCCGAGGTGGCACACGGCTCGCGATACCGCGACGGCGGCGGCGATCTCGGCGGAAGCCGGCTGGATCGCCTGGGCAACGCCCTGCTGAGCCGGCTCGTGAATGCGCTGTTCGGCACGCGCTTCACCGACGTCGGGTACGGCTACAACGCCTACTGGCGCAGCGTGCTGGCGGCACTGGAGCTGCCACCCATCGACGCGCCCCGGCTCAGACGCGGACAACCGCTCTGGGGCGACGGTCCGGAGATCGAGCCATTGATCAACATCCGGACGGCCACCCAGGGCATGCGCGTCGTCGAGGTGGCCAGCGTCGGTTACCCGCCGATCAACGGCGTCCGGGAACGGCAGCGGCTGGGCCGGGCGTTGCGGGCGTTGCGCACCGCGCTGGCCGAGTACGTACGCCGGTGGCGGATCGGCCGCCGCCCGGCGGAAACGGACGGCACCCAACGCGGCCGGGACGCGAAGGCGACCGACGGCGCATGGCACGGGATGATCGGCGCTACCAGCGGCGCCCGCGGAACGGTCGGCGCTCCCAGCGGCGCCCGGCACGGGACGGTCGGCGCTACCAGCGGCGCCCGGCACGGGACCGTCGGCGCTACCAGCGGCGCCCGGCACGGGACGGTCGGCGCTCCCAGCGGCGGCCGGCACGGGACGGTCGGCGCTCCCGCCGGGCCGTGGCGCGACCTCACGAGCGCGCCGCGCCATCAGGCGCAGCCGGGCGTGCGGTATGACCCGGCCGCCGACGAGCAGCATGATCTCGACCCGGCCACGCGCCGGCACCTGCCGCTCTATCCGGCCCCGGACCCGTCCTGGACCTGGCCGTCGGGCCGGCACACCGCGGTCGGCGATCCTTCGGCGCCGGACCCGCGCCTCGACCACCCCGGCGCGGAGCGGACCGACGCCGGAGTCCACCACCGCATCGAGCCGCCGCCGGGAGACGCCCCCCGCCCGGACCGTCCGCAGCGCGAGGTGGGCGGCC
>DASYTU010000179.1:0-11319 GCA_036001925.1 Actinoplanes sp. | reverse complement strand
GCGATGCAGCGACTACTGGGCGAGGCGGTCTGGGACGCCGACGCGGTACGCGACGACCTGCGCGGCTACGCCGTCGACGCGCTCGGCGACCCGAGCGGAGTGCTCATCCTCGACGACACCGGCGACCTGAAGAAGGGTGTGTAATGCCGAACTCGGCATTAGGTCCCTTATGACGAGCCGGCGGTTATGCCGCGCCGGGGTGTGTAGGCCGTGTGGCTCGGCGGTTGTTCGGGGTCGGGTGCGGCATAACCGATGGCGGGGCCCGGCTCAGAGTTGTTCGAGGAAAGCGAGGAGATCGTCTCCGGCCTGGTATCGGGCGGGGTCGGTGTTCGGCGGTGCGGTTCGGGCGATGGCTTGTTCCTTGAGGGCCATGTCGGCGTGCAGGTAGATACGGGTGGTGGCTGGGGTTTCGTGGCCGAGCCAGAGCGCGATGACGGTGATGTCGACACCGGCGTGGAGCAGGTTCATCGCCGCGGTGTGTCGCAGGGTGTGCGGGGTGACGTGTTTGACCTGCAGTGATGGGCAGCTGCTGGCGGCGGTGGCGGCGTGTTTGGCGACGAGGCCGGCGACGGCATCATGGGATAGCCGCGTGCCGTGGCGGGTCGCGAACAGGGGGTCGGTGTCGGCTGGCCGGGGTGCGGTGAGCCAGGTGGTCATGACGCTGACGGTGTGCGCGGTCAGCGGGGTGCAGCGGTCCTTGCGGCCTTTGCCTCGGCAGTAGACGTGTGCGCCGACACCGAGCTGGAGGTCGCTGGCGGTGAGGGCGGTCAGTTCCGCGACGCGGAGCCCGGTCTGCGCGGCAAGGACGAGCAGTGCGTGATCTCGGCGACCGTGCCAGGTCGTGGTGTCGGGTGCGGCCAGCAGCGCGTCGAGTTCGGCGGGGTTGAGGAAGCTCACGATGGTGGTGGTGGCCCGTTTGGTTTGGATGGCCAGGACCCGGCTGATCAGGTCGGCGTGTTCGGGTGTGCGCAGGCTGGCATAACGGAACAGGGAGTGGATCGCGGCGAGGCGGGTGTTGCGGGTGGCGACGCTGTTGCCGCGCACCATTTCCAGGTCGTGCAGGAACTCGCCGATGGTGACGGCGTCCAGGTCGGTCAGGTCGAGCTGGGCGGGGAGTTTGCCGGTGTGCTGGTGCACGTGGGTGAGCAGCAGCCGCAGGGTGTCGCGGTAGGAGGCGATGGTGTGGGGGCTGGCACCGTATTGGGTCAGCAGCCGGTCGGTGAAGAACGCCTGCAGCAGCGGCGCGAGCGCGGTCACGGCTGGGTCACCTCGCCGTGGCCGGGTTGATGGCGTGGTGGACTGGGGCGCCGAGGCGGTGCGCGGCCAGGGCGAGCAACTGGGGGGTGGCTTGCAGATACCAGTAGGTGGCTTCCGGGCTGTTGTGGCCGAGGAACGCCGACAGCACCGGAAGCCGGGCCGACACGTCGACGCCGGCCTCGTACCAGCCGATCAGGACGTTGACCGCGAACGTGTGTCGCAGGTCGTGAATGCGAGGCCGCCGTCGGCCGGGCGGAGTATTGATGTCCGCAGCGGTCAAGAGCCTGGCGAAGATCTGGTGAACGCCGCGGTGCTGGACTCGCCGGCCGGTGCTGGTCAGGAAGAATCCAGGCGAGACGGGGGTGGGGCAGAGCCGGTTGCGGCGCACCGCGTAACCGGCGAGCATCGCCGCTGTGGTGGGGTGCAGAGGGACCAGGCGGGTCTGGTCGTTCTTGCCGGTCACCATCGCCGCCTGTTCGTCGATGTCGTCACGGTCGAGGGCCAGTGCCTCGCCTACCCGGATGCCGCTGGCGGCCAGCAGGCTGATCAGCGTCTGCATCGTGGCCGCCGTCAGCGGCGCGGCGATCGTGCCGGCCGCGTGCACCAGCGCCGCGATCTCCTCAGCGGTGTAGTGGTAGGGGGTCGGTCGATGCGCCCGGCCGGGCAGCAACCCGCGCGGTGGGATCTGGCAGTCCGGGTCGAACGCCGCCAGATAGCGGGCGAAGCCTCGCACTATCGCCAGTCGCCGCTGTCGGTGCGCGGCAGTGATGCCGTCGGGCTGGCTCGCCCACGCCACTGCCGCGGCGGTGGTGACGGTCCTCTGGCCGGCGAGGTCGAGCCGGTCGGCGAACTCCAGCAGCATCCGGCCCTCGCCGCGCAGCTTGAATCCCAGGCTGCGGCGCATCGCCAGGTACTGCTCCGCCTGGGTTCGGACGCTCATCGCGGTGCTCCCTGCGGGCAGGGCTTGGCCAGCTCGGCCAGTCGGGCCTGATCCAGCCGGGCATAGATCGCGGTGGTGCGCTGCTGGGCGTGCCGCAGCAACTGCCCGATCTCCTCCATCGACGCGCCGGCCGCGAGCAGATCGCAGGCCGCCGCGTGCCGCATCCCGTGCGGCCCGAACCGCGACACCCCGGCCCGGGCGCACGCGGCGCCGACCAGCACGGTGACCGACGAGGTCGCCAAACCGGTGAACGGCGCCTTCACTGTGATGAACACGTTCCGCGCGGCGGTGACCGGTCGGGCATGCAGCAGGTAGTCGGCGATCGCCGCGCCAACATCGGCTGGTAACGGCAGCACATCGACCCGACTGCCCTTGCCATGGACGGTCAGCACACCCGACCGCCAGTCGATGTCGGCTAACTCCAGCCGGGCCACCTCGCCACCGCGCACCGCCAACCGGGCCAGCATCAGCAGGATCGCGTAGTCCCGGCGGCCGACCGCGCTGTCTCGGTCGCAACCGGCCAACACCGCCCGGACCTGCTCATGGCCGGCCGCCTGCGGCCGGGCGAGGTTCCGGGGCCGGCCACGTCCGGCCGGGACCGCACCGGCCAATCCCACCGGAACGTGGCCGGTCAGGTGCAGGAACCGCAGCAACGACCGCAGCGCGGGCAGCGTCACCATGTCCAACCCGGTACTGCGACGGCAGGTGGTCCAGTCCCGCACGAAGGTGATCACCTGCCCAGCCGACAACCGCGGCAGCGAACGCTCCACCGGCCCGGGCAGCCAGGCCAGGAACATCCGAGCGCACCGCAGGTAATGCTTCACCGTGCCCGCCGCCAGCCCACACTCGTCTTCCAGATACCTGCGGTACTGCGCTAACACCACCTCCATCGGCGCCGTCGCGACCACTTCCGACGGCGGCGGAACCACCCCCAACCGGCGCAGATATCCCAGCAGCGGGGCGAGCGCCCGCTCACTCACCCCCACCCGGACACCGGCCGCCCGACGCGCCCGCCGGAACTCCAGGACGACCTCGCTGGTCAACTGGTCCGTGGCCACGTCGTGGTCGACCAGCCAGCCACTCAGGTCCGCCAGCCGGTGCACATGGTCAACAACCGTGTCCGCGGCGAACCCTTGACCGGTCAGGTCCAGGCGCAGTCCATCGGCGAACGACGCGAGCGGCCCCTCCACCACAATCCGTCGACGACGGCGCGCACCATCACCTGAGTCCATGATCTTCTCCTGTCTGTCGAAGAACTCATCGACAGACACGAAACCGGCCACCACGACGAACAACCGCACGTAATGCCGAGCGGCGACCACGGGATCAGCTTGCTGACCAGGACCTAGCGAGTACAGCGCGGCATAACCGCCGGCTCGTCATAAGGTGTGTAATGCCGAACTCGGCATTAAGTTCCTTTCTTGAGGTCACCGGTCTCGTCCGGGACCAGTACCGCGTCCGGGTCGCCGAGCCGTTCGACGACCAGGGACCGCAGGTCGTCGCGGACCGCGTCGGCATCCCACACCGCCCGATACAGCAGGCGTTGCATCGCGTCCGGACGGGCGTGTCCGGCCTGCTCGGCCAATTGCCAGCACGTCTTGACCTGCAGATCGGCCAGCAGGCCGGTCACGAACCGGGCCGCCGCACGGCGCGGCTCGACCCGGCCGAACCGGCCCGCGAACGAAGCGCATACCCGGTCCAGAACCCGCTGCCATCTGGCAGCGTCTACGCTGTGACCAGCGGCCACCGCAAGATCTGAAAGTTTGTCCACAACATACAGACGATCACGCGGTGGCTGCCCTGTGCGTACCGGCCCCGACCAAGATCCCGAACGGCGGCTGCCGTACTAGATATCTAGAGCGTTCCCGTCGATCGGCGAGAGCCGGCGGCCGCGAGTGCCGCGGCGGCGACCGCGCACGCGACCCCGGTGAGGACGAAAACCGGCGTGTACGTGCCGGTGCGGGCGTGCAGGGCCGCGGCCGCCAGGGGCGCGGTGGCTTTGGCCAAGGTCATCGGGAGGACGAGGAGACCCGCGATGGTGGCGTACCGGCGAGTGTCGTAGCGGTCGGCGAGCAGGACGGGTCGTGCGATGGTGGCCACACCGAACCCCAACCCGAACCCGATCACTCCGATGACCGCCGCGACGGCGTCACGACCGACGAGCGGGAGCGAGGCCGCGGCAACGCCTTGGACCGCGAACACGACGGCGACCACGGCCGCCGTACCGAAGCGCCGCTGCAGCGCGGTGGCGGCGAGGCGACCGGTGACGGACAGGATGCGAGCGAGCCCGCCGTCATGAGCGCGCGGCCCCCGTGCCGGTCGAGCCACCGCCCTACCGGTACGGCCAGGACCGCCGAGGTGAGCACGGAGGCGGTGAACGTCCCGGTCACAGCGGTCGTGGAGGTGTGCAGGTCGGCAGCGACCGGAGTGAGGAAGACCGCGAAGGCGTAGTAGAGGGTCCCGTACCCGACGGTCTGCGTGATCGCGAGCGCGGCAACGATCCGCCGCGCGTGCCGGCCCGCGGACGCGGGGCGGGTGGCCAGCGACCCGGCCGGGCGCATCGTCAGCCGCAGCAGCCGCCGTCGCCGGACGGGACCGAAAGCAGGGTCAGCGGCGCGGCGACCCGGCTCGGGTTGCTGTTGCACACGCCGGTCTCGGGCAGCTCGAGCTGGACGTCGCGAGCCGCCTCCCAATCGCCGTCCAGCGCGGCCACCACGGAGCGGACCTGTTCATAGCCGGTGGCCAGGAGGAACGTCGGCGCGCGCCCGTAGCTCTTGACGCCGACGGCGTAGAAGTCCGGCTCGGGGTGGGTGAGCTCGGCGACGCCGTGCGGCGGTACGGTGCCGCAGGAGTGCTGGTTCGGGTCGATCATCGGGGCCAGGGCCCGGGTGGAGCCCAGGATCGGGTCCAGGTCGAGGCGCAGCTCGTTCGCGATGGTGTGATCAGGACGGAACCCGGTGGCCGAAACGATCCGGTCGACCGTGACGGTGCGGGCGCCGTCGGAGACGTCCACCGCGTCCGTACCCCGCGGGGTCAGACGCTGGACACCGAAACCGGTCAGCAGGTCGATGTGGCCCGCGGCGACGCGTTCGCGCAGCCGCGCACCCAACGCGCCGCGGGCGGGCAGCGCGTCGGCGGCTTCGCCGCCATACGCCCGGTTCGGGCTGGCCGTGCGGATCGCCCAGGTCGCGGTCGTGCCAGCCACCTGCTCGCCGAGGTCGGCCAGGGCGAGGAGCGTGTTGGCGGCGGAGTGGCCGGCACCGACGACGAGGGTACGGCGGCCGGCGAACCGGTCGCGATCACGACCGAGGACGTCCGGCAGCGCCGGCTCGACGAACGGGGCCGCGTCCAGTTCGCCGTGCGCGGGGATGCCGGAAGCGCCGAGCACGTTAGGCGTGCCCCAGGTGCCCGAAGCGTCGACGACCGCGCGGGCGAGCACGTCCTCGCCGGTGGCGAGACGGACCAGGAACGGGGTCGAGTCGCGGCCGGCGGTGCAGGTGCGGTCGAGGCCGAGCCGCGTGATGGCGATGACCCGGGCCTCGTAACGCACGTGCGGCTTGATCTCAGGCAGATCGGCGAGCGGCCGGAGATAGTCGTCGGCGAGCTGGGCGCCCGTCGGTAGCTCGCCGTCCTCGGGCCGGACCCAGCCGGCGTCGCCGAGCAGCCGGGCAGCGGCGGCGTCGATGTTGAAGCGCCACGGCGAGAACAGCCGCACGTGGCCCCACTGCCGGACGGCCGCGCCCGGTGTATCGCCGGCCTCGAGCACGGCGAAGGCGATGCCGCGCTCGTGAAGCCGCGCGGCGGCGGCCAGGCCGACCGGGCCCGCGCCGATGACGATGACCGGTTCGCCGCGGTCGTCCATACGCCCGTTGTGGTGGTGCCCGCGTTCCATCATCGGAGACTGATCCCTCATCTAGACTATCGTCGAACTTACCGCCCAACCTTGCATCTGACTTAGACGTCTGTCAAGCTAAGCGGCATGTCGGTTCTCCCCGTGCCGGACGTCTCGCCGGCCTCGGCGTGCTGCCCGCCGCTCTCGGCACAGGCCCTCGCAGCCGAGACCGCGCTCGAGTTGGCGCCCCGGTTCAAGGCGCTCAGCGACCCGGTGCGGCTGCGGCTGTTGTCCCTCATCGCCTCGGCCGCGGAGGTTTGCGTCTGCGACCTGACCGACGCGTTCGAGGTGACCGGCGCGACCATCTCCCATCACCTGCGGGTGCTGCGCGAGGCCGGCCTCGTCGACTGCGAACGTCGCGGGACGTGGGTCTACTACCGGGCCCAGAAGGAGGCGCTCGACCTGCTCGGCGGATTGCTGCTGGCGGCGCCGCCGCAGGCGGCGGCCGTTTCCGGGGCCGCTCATCAGGGCGATGTGATATCAGCAGATCCTGATGTCGTACGCCTGCTGGCCGACCCGCTGCGGGCCCGGATCGTCGAAATCCTCGCCGATGGCCCGGCGTGCACATCGCATCTGGTGACCGACACCGGCGCGAAGCAGCCCAACGTGTCGGGTCACCTCAAGCAGCTGCGGGAGGCCGGCGTCGTGGTGGCCGAGCCGCACGGCCGTTACACCTACTACCGGCTGGTCCCGGACGCGCTGCAGGGTGCGGCGCTACAGCTGGCCGATCTGGCCGCTCAGGCGCGAGCCAACCAGGCCACCTTCCGGGAATGCCGATGACGTCGCCGGCCCTGTCCCGGCGGCTGCTGGCCGAGTTCCTCGGGACCGCGTTGCTGGTCACCGCGGTCGTGGGCTCCGGGATCATGGCCGTACGGCTGTCCCCGGGCAACACCGGGCTGCAGCTGCTCGAGAACTCGATCGCGACCGCGTTCGCGCTCGGCGCCCTGATCCTCACATTCGGGCCGGTGTCCGGCGCGCACCTCAACCCGGTCGTATCGGCCGCCGACTGGTGGTTGGGCCGCCGGCACCGTACCGGTCTGTCCTCCGCCGACCTGGCCGGATACGTGCTGGCTCAGGTCGGTGGGGCGGTCGGCGGTGCCGTCCTGGCGAACCTCATGTTCGATCTGGCTCCGGTGACGTTCTCGACCACAACCCGCTCGGCCGGGCATCTCTGGATGGCCGAGGTGGTGGCGACCGCCGGCCTGCTCATGCTGATCTTCGCGCTGGTCCGGTCCGGACGGGCGCACGCCGCACCCGCCGCGGTGGGCGCGTACATCGGAGCGGCGTACTGGTTCACGTCGTCGACCAGCTTCGCCAATCCCGCCGTCACGGTCGGGCGGGCATTCACCGACACGTTCGCCGGGATCGCGCCGGCCTCGGTGCCGGGATACGTGGTCGCGCAACTGGTGGGTTTGCTGGTCGGTACCGGACTCGTCGTCGCGCTGTACCCGGCCGCGGGCGCGGGTGCGGCGGATGTCGTCGTCCCCCACGAAGCCGCCGAGTCCGTAGATCGATAGGGAGCAGCATGACTGGCAAGCCGTCCGTCCTTTTCGTGTGCGTGCACAACGCCGGTCGCTCGCAGATGGCCGCCGGATGGCTGCGTCATCTCGCTGGCGACCGCGTCGAGGTCCGCTCCGCCGGCTCCGAGCCCGCCGACCGGATCAACCCGGCCGCGGTCGAGGCGATGCGCGAGGTCGGCATCGACATCACCAACCAGACCCCGCACAAGCTTGCGTGGGAGACCGCCCAGGCCTCGGACGTGATCGTCACGATGGGCTGCGGCGACGCCTGCCCGATCTTCCCGGGCAAGCGGTACGAGGACTGGAAGCTGGAGGACCCGGCCGGCAAGGGCGTCGAAGCGGTCCGGCCCATCCGTGACGAGATCCGTACCCGGGTCGAGACGCTGCTCGCCGACCTCCTCCCCAGGTAGGAGGCTTGACATTGGAGTGCACTCCAAGGCCTACGGTCGTCGGTATGGACGCCACGATCACCCGTCCCGCGCGTGGCATGCGGGTCAGTGAGCTCGCGGCCGCCGCCGGGGTGGCCGCGGACACGATCCGCTACTACGAACGGGCGGGGCTGCTGCCGGCGCCGCCGCGTACCGCATCGGGTTATCGCGCCTACGACGAGGATGCGGTGGACCGGCTGTGGTTCATCCAGGGCGCCCAGCGGCTCGGACTGCGACTGCGGGACATCGCCGACCTGCTCGCCGTACGCGATACCGGGGTGTGCCCCTGCGAGCCGGCGGAGCAACTGCTCCGCCGCCGCCTGGCCGAACTCGACGTCGAGATGGCCCGCCTCGCCACGCTGCGCGGGCAGATGGTCGCGATGGTCCAGGCATTGCCCGCGTCCGACTGCCCGCCACCCACCCCGGGCACCTGGTGCCCGCCCTCGAAAGGAGGTGAATGCCGTGCTGACCACCTTGCCGTATGACAGCGAACTCAGGTGTTGTGACCCCGAGTGCTGCGACCCGGACTGCTGCGACTCGGACTGCTGCTGATTTCCGCGCTCGTGGAACCGCCGAGCGCGCCGGCGGCTCCACACCCCCGGGCCTTGACCAGGAGGATCCACTCAACGAGTATTGACTCAATGAACGTTGAGGGATCTTCTCTTGCGGCGCGGGCGCGAGTCCACGCTGCGCTCGGCGAGCCGGCGCGCCTGGCGATCGTCGACACCCTCCTCCTCGGCGACGCCTCTCCCGGCGAGATCGCCCGTACCCTCCGGCTGCCCACCAATCTGGTGGCCCACCACGTCAAGGTCCTCAAGGGCGCGGGCCTGGTCGCCCGCTCGCGGTCGGAGGGCGACCGCCGGCGTACCTATCTGCGACTCGACCCGGACGCCCTCGCCTCCCTGACGCCCGCGCCGCTGCGCGACGTCCAACGGGTCGTCTTCGTCTGTACCCAGAACTCCGCCCGCTCCCAGCTCGCCGCGGCCATGTTGCGGCGACGCACCGGACAGCCGGTGGCGTCGGCCGGCACCCGCCCCGCGCCACGGGTGCACCCGCGAGCCATCAGCGTCGCTCACCGGCACGGCCTGACACTCGATCCGGCCGCGACCGCGCACGTCGACGACGTCCTCGGCGACGACGACCTGGTCATCGCCGTGTGCGACAACGCCCACGAAAGCCTCACCGGTCGGGTACGCCTGCACTGGTCCGTGCCGGACCCGGCACCAGCCGACACCGATGCCGCGTTCGAGGCCGCGTTCGCCGACATCGCGGCCCGCGTCGACCGCCTCGCCTCCGCCCTGCCCACCATGGAGTCCAGCCATGACTGACCTCACGCTGCCCTACGACCACCAGGACCTGTCCATCGACCAGCAGCTCGCCCTGCGCACCGCGGCCGTCAACCTCGGCCGCGAATTCGACACCGTCTTCGGCACCGAGACCATCGAACGGTTCCTGCACACCAGCTACGACCAGTTCGCCACGAGGAGCAGCATCCCGCACTACCTGCCGCTGCTCGCCGAACGCTTCTGCCGCCAACGCCTGCAGGCTCTAGCCAAGGTCGAAGGACGTCGCGACGAGGGCAAGCCGATCGTGCTTTTCCTGTGCACCCACAACGCCGGCCGCTCCCAGATGGCGCTGGGCTTCTTCAGCCACCTCGCCGGCGATCGCGCCACCGCGTGGTCCGGCGGCACCGAGCCCGGCAACGAGGTCAACCCCGCCGCGATCGCCGCCATGGCCGAACGCGGCATCGACATCGCCGGCGAATACCCCAAGCCCTGGACCGACGAAGTGGTCCGCGCCGCCGACGTCGTCGTCACCATGGGCTGCGGCGACGCCTGCCCGGTCTTCCCCGGAACCCGCTACGAGAACTGGGAACTCGACGACCCGGCCGGCCTCGACCTCGCCGACGTACGGCCCATCCGCGACGAACTCGAGCGCCGCGTGCGCGGCTTGCTCGACGACCTCGGCGTTCCCGCACGGTGAAGGGACGCATGTGCGCCTGCTCGTCATCGGCGGCAGCGACGCCGGCATCAGCGCCGGCCTGGCCGCGCGCGGGGTAGACCCGACCGCCGAGGTCACGTTGCTGGTCGCCGACCGCTACCCGAACTTCAGCATCTGCGGCATTCCGTACCACGTCTCCGGCGACGTGCCCTACTGGCACCAACTCGCCCACCGCAGCGCCGACGACCTCGTCCGCGCCGGGCTGGACCTGCGCCTGGATCACCACGCAACCGCCATCGACCCCGACGCGCACACGGTCACCGCGAGCCGCACCGATGGCACGACCACCGCGTTTGCGTACGACCGTCTCGTGGTCGGCACCGGCGCCGTTCCCGCGCTGCCGCCGATCAACGGTCTCGAGTATCTCGGCCCGGCCGACGGCGTCCACGTCCTGCACACCATCGGCGACATGTTCGCCCTGCTCGCGTCGGTCGAGCAGCGCCATGCACGGTCGGCGATCATCATCGGTGGCGGCTACATCGGCCTCGAAATGGCCGAAGCGCTCACCTCCCGAGGGCTTCGGGTCACCCTGCTCGAGCAACTCGACCAGGTCATGCCCACGATCGACCCGCAGTTGGCCGAGCCGCTGGCCGACCATCTGCGTGACAACGGCGTCACCGTCAATCCCGCGACCAAGGCGCACGCAGTCACCGCCGACCAGACCGACCTCATCGTCGACACCGACCGAGGCGCCTACCACGGCGACGTCGTCCTGGTCGTGACCGGCGTCCGACCGGACTCCACGCTCGCCGCCGAGGCCGGTGCGGCGTTGGGCTACCGCGGCGCGATCGCGGTCGACCGCGGCATGCGCACCGACCTCCCCGACGTCTACGCCGCCGGCGACTGCGTCCACACGTATCACCGGCTACTCGACGAACACGTCTACCTTCCGTTGGGCAGCACATCCCACAAACAAGGCCGCGTCGCCGGCACCAACGCCGCCGGCGGCGACGCGCTCTTCGCCGGCTCGCTCGGCACCCAGGCCGTCAAGGTGTTCGACCTCGTCGCCGCCGGCACCGGCCTGCGCGACAACGCCGCCCGCCAGGCCGGATACGACCCGGTCACCATCGCCACCACCGCCGACGACCACAAGGCCTACTACCCCGGCGCGACGCCCATCCAGATCCGGGTCACCGGCGACCGCGCCACCGGACGAGTGCTCGGCGCGCAACTACTGGGCCACCGCGGCGCCGAAATCGCCAAACGCATCGACATCTACGCCACCGCCATCAGCTACGGCGCCACCGTCGACGACGTCGCCGACCTGGACCTGTCCTACAC
>DASYTU010000178.1:0-13032 GCA_036001925.1 Actinoplanes sp. | reverse complement strand
CGCCGGCGTGTCGGAGTACTACACGGTCTTCGCGGTCACCGATCCGGGCGCCCGCTCCCGCGGCATCTCGGCGTTCGTGGTGGAGAAGTCCGACGAAGGGGTCAGCTTCGGCGCACCCGAGAAAAAGCTCGGCATCAAGGGCTCGCCGACCCGCGAGGTCTACTTCGACAACGTCCGTATCCCGGCCGACCGCATGATCGGCGATGAGGGCACCGGGTTCGCGACCGCCATGCGTACGCTGGATCACACCCGGGTCACCATCGCCGCGCAGGCCATCGGCATCGCACAGGGCGCTCTCGACTTCGCCAAGAACTACGTCAAGGAACGCCGCCAGTTCGGCAAGCCGGTCGCGGACTTCCAGGGCGTCCAGTTCATGCTCGCGGACATGGGCATGAAGCTCGAGGCCGCCCGCCAGCTGACCTATGTGGCCGCCGGCAAGAGCGAACGCGACGACGCCGACCTGACGTATTTCGGCGCGGCCGCGAAATGCTTCGCGTCCGACGCCGCCATGGAGATCACCACGGACGCGGTCCAGCTGCTCGGCGGGTACGGCTACACGCGCGACTACCCGGTCGAGCGGATGATGCGCGACGCCAAGATCACCCAGATCTACGAGGGTACGAACCAGGTCCAGCGAATCGTCATGGCCCGGGAGTTACTGAAGGGCTGATCCAGTCGATGCTCGCGAGCAGCCGGCCTGGGCCCTTGCGGTTGCGGGTGCGTGGTCCTTTTGGCCCGGCTGCCTGCCGATAGGATGGCTGCATGAGTGCGGCGGCGTTCGGCGGACACATGCCTGCCGTCGTTACGCTCGACGACTTGGCCGCCATGATCGAGGCCGACCAGTACGGACACCGGTATGAGCTGAGCCCCGAGGGAGCGCTGTCGGTCATGCCGCTGCCCGATTCTGAGCATGCCGCGATCGCCAGTCGTCTTCTGGTCTGGCTCGCCATGGCCGGCTGGCCGGCCGAGCAGGTGTTGCAGGCCGCTGGTGTCCGGATCCCGGGTCCAGATCGCGATGGTGCCCGGATTCCTGATCTGACGGTATGGGCGCGGCTCCAGCCACGCAGCGTCTGGCTTGCCCTGGCCGATCTGCTCCTCGTCATCGAGATCGTTTCGCCCGGCTCTGAAGCGATGGACGATGTGGTCAAGCGCCGTGAGTACGGGCGGGCCGGGATCCCGCAGTACTGGGTGGTCGATCGGGACGCTGCGCAGACCGTGACCCTCTACAAGCTCAGCATCGACAAGGAGTACGAGGTCGCCGCGAAGATGCCGCTCGCGTGGCTGTTGCAGACAACTCCAGCGGATCACCATATCGGCGATTGAGCGCGGGCCACGGGCCGCGGCCGATCAGATGTCGTCGTCCGGGCGGCGCTCGGCTGGCGACGGCGGCCGGACCAGGCGGCGGGTATCGTCGGCGGCCTCGTCAGCGGGGCGCTCGAGGTTCATGACCGTCATGATGCGCTTGCCGCCGCCCACGTCGACCGTCGTCTCATCGCCGGGATCCTGACCCAGCCTCGCGGCCCGGTCCGGCGGCACGATCCGCGTGGTCGGGTCATCGCCCGGGTTCGGGCGCTCCTCGCCGACGATGGAGGGCGACTTAGGAGGCTCGCGGCGCACGGTGACGGCTTCACTGGGCGGGCTCTCCGCGGGGAACCTCAGTACCTGCGTACGGTCGCCGGGCGGTTCGACCGTCGGAGTGGGGATCCGGATGACTTGGGTCTGGTCACCCACCATGCGCTGGTTGCGCCGGTCCGGCAGCTTGATGATCTGGGTCCGTTCCCCGTCGGCCGGTCGCTTGTGCTGCTCCGGGAGCTTGATGACCTGGGTCGCCTCACCGCCGGTCGGCCCTTTCCGCCGGTCCGGCGGCTTGATGACCTGGGTCTCCTCGCCGCGCCCGACCGGGATGACCTGGGTTCGCTCGCCCGGAACGATGACCTGTGTCCGGTCGAAGTCGTGGGTCGGTCTGCCGCCAGGGCGCCGGCCCAGATCGGGAGTGGGTCGACCAGCGACCGGAACCTTGATGACCTGCGTCTTCTCGTCCCCGTCATCGGACGCCGCCGCGGCCACGGCCGGCTCGTCCTGGGCCGTGGGCGGCGAGGTCGCGGTCGCCTCGTCCGCGGCGGCGGCGCCCGTGTCGTCCTCGGCCCCGGCCGGGGAGATCGCGGTCGCCTCGTCCGCGGCGGCGGCCGGCGCAGCGGCGGTCGACCGGTCTGGGGCGGCGGCGACGGTCTCGTCCTCGGCCACGGCCGGGGAGGTCGCGGGCGACCGGTCTGGGGTCGCGGCTGGGGCGACGGCGACCGTCTCCTCCTCGGCCGCGGTGGTCTCTTCCGTCGGCGCGGGTCCTGGCGCGACATCGGTCTTCTCGTCCGTCGCCGGTGGAGTGGCGACGGCCGCTGCGGTCTCGTCCTCGTCCGATGCCGCCCCGGCGCCGGTCGTCTGGTCCCGTTGCGCCGGCGCGGGCAAGGAGTCCGACGTCGCATTCGCGAGGGTTATCTCGCCGGACGGGGAGACCTCGTAGGTCGCGATGGCCTCCTCGGAGGCCTCATCCGCGCCAGCCGGGACGGCCCGGTCGCCCGCGCCCGCCGGCGTCTCCGCCGAGGACGTGGCCGGTTCGTCCGCGGGCGCGACCGGTGCTTCGGCGGCTTCCGTCGGGGCCGCGTCGGGCGCGAGCGCTGTCGGGACCGGCTCGGTCGGCGTCTGGTCCGCTGGCGGGACCGGCGCTTCGTCGGTGGACGTGGCCGCTTCCGTCGGGGCCTTGTACGGCGCGAGCGCTGTCGGGACCGGCTCGGTCGGCGTCTTGTCCGCCGGCGGGACCGGCGCTTCGTCGGTGGACGTGGCCGCTTCCGTCGGGGCCGCGTCGGGCGCAAGGGCTGTCGGGACCGGCTCGGTCCGCGCTTCGTCCGATGGCGCGACCTCCGCCGTCGGCGGCTCGGCGACCGGCGCAGTCGGCGGTTCGGCGCCTACCGCGTTCATGACCGCCGTCTCGTCCGCCGGGACGACCACCGCCGTCGTATCCGCACTCGCCGGCTTCGCGATGACCGCCGTATCGGGCGCGTCGGCCGGCCCCGTCGGCACCGGCGTCGCGATGACCGCCGTCTCCAGCACTGCCGCCGGCATGCCGGCCGCCCGTGCCGTGCCGCGCGCCGCCCCGAGCGTCCCGATCAGCGGGAGCTGCGGCGGCTCGTAGCGCTCCCAGCGCCGCGCGCTCAGCGCCGTGCACACCAGCGGCATGGCCAGCAGCGCCGCCAGCCCGTAACCGGGCCGGCTGAGGTCGAAGCCCTCCTTCGACACGCCGGGCGCCCAGACGCCGGCGTACGACGACGGTGCGGCCAGCGCCCACACGCTGATGCCGAAGAAGACCAGACCGGACAGCAAGGGTCCGGCCGGGGAGATCGGGGCGAGGAGCAGGATCGCGTACGTGGCGCCGGCCAGCAGCAACAGCAGCAGCCCCGTGATCGACTCGACGCCGCCGCCGTCGCGGGCGCGTCCGGTGAGGTTCTGGGTGAATCCGACACCGCACAGGATCCAGACTGCGGGAGCCAGCACAGTGGCGTACAGAATCGATCTAAAGTGACGCACGGCTTCTCTCCCTGGCTCGCTGACCGGCACGGTACCCGCGATGGTCCAGTGGGTGAAGGCTCGCCGCGACGCACCCCAGCTGAGCCAACGTTAAGGTGAGGGCATGACGGGCAGAGTGCTGTGGACGCCACCGGCCGACGTACTCCAGACGTCCCGGATCGGCCGGTACATGACCTGGCTTCGGGAGTCGCGGGGCCTGGAGTTCACCGACTACGCCGCGTTGTGGGAGTGGTCCGTCACGGATCTCGCCGCGTTCTGGCGCTCGATCTGGGACTACTTCCAGATCGGGGCGCACACACCGCCCGCAGCAGTGCTGCCGGACGCGACCATGCCCGGCGCGAGGTGGTTCCCCGGAGCCACGCTCAACTATGCGGAGCACGTACTCAGGATGCCGGGCCTGGCGGACGACGACCCAGCCGTCATCGCGTACTCGCAGACCCGCGATCCGGTCACGCTCACCGCCCGGCAGCTGCGCGATCAGGTCCGGCGGGTCCGGGCCGGGCTGCGCCGGCTCGGCGTCGGCCCCGGCGACCGGGTCGCGGCCTACGCGCCGAACATCCCGGAGACCTACGTCCTCATGCTCGCGACGGCGAGCCTGGGCGCGATCTTCTCGTCGTGCGCGCCGGAGTTCGGCACCCGCAGCGTGACCGACCGCTGGCGGCAGATCGAGCCCAAGGTGCTGGTGGCGGTGGATGGTTACCGGTACGGGGAGAAGGCGATCGACCGGAGCGAGGAGGTGGCGGCCATCCGAGCCGCGCTGCCGAGCGTCGAACACGTGATCACGATCGGCTATCTCGGCGGCGGCGGCGATTGGCACGAACTCGACGGTGATGAGCCGTTGACCTTCGAGCCGGTGCCGTTCCAGCACCCCCTCTACGTGCTCTACAGCTCGGGCACGACCGGGCTGCCGAAGCCCATCGTGCACGGCCACGGCGGCATCCTGATCGAGCACGTCAAGATGCTGGCGCTGCACCACGACCTCGGGCCGGGCGACCGGTTCTTCTGGTTCACCACGACCGGCTGGATGATGTGGAACTTCCTGGTCAGCGCGCCCGCGGTCGGCGCGTCGATCGTGCTGTTCGACGGCAATCCGGGTTGGCCCGACATGTCCGCGCTGTGGCGGCTGGCGCGGGAGGCCGGGATCACCTACTTCGGCACGTCCGCGCCGTACCTGCTGGCGTGCCGCAAGGCGGGCGTCGAGCCGGGCGATCAATCGCAGCTCAAGGGCGTGGGCTCGACCGGCGCCCCGCTGCCGCCGGAGGGGTTCGCCTGGGTCTACGACGCGGTCGGCGACGGCCTCCAGCTGCAGTCGCTCTCCGGCGGCACGGACGTCTGCACCGGCTTCGTCGGCGGCGCGCCGCTGCTCCCGGTGATCGAGGGCCTGATCTCCTGCCGGTGCCTCGGCGCCAAGGTCGAGGCGTACGACCACACCGGCAAGCCGGTCGTCGGTGAGCTCGGCGAGCTGGTCATCACCGCACCGATGCCATCCATGCCGGTCGGTTTCTGGAACGATCCGGACGGCCGGCGCTACCGCGAGGCCTACTTCGACGTCTTCCCGGGCGTCTGGCGGCACGGCGACTGGATCACCATCGGCGCCGACGGCACCTGCGTGATCACCGGCCGCTCCGACGCCACGCTGAACCGGGGCGGCGTGCGCCTGGGCACCGCCGAGTTCTACTCGGTCGTCGAGGGGATCGACGAGGTCGTCGACTCGGTCGTCGTCCACCTCGACGAGCACGGCGACGAGCTGCTGCTGTTCGTGGTTCTGGCCGACGGTGCCGAGCTCGATGACGCCCTGCGCGGCCGGATCCGCGGCGAGCTGCGTGCCGCGCTTTCGCCGCGGCACGTCCCCGACGAGATCCATCAGGTACGGGCGGTGCCGCGCACCCTGTCGGCCAAGAAGCTCGAGGTGCCGGTGAAGCGCATCCTCACCGGCACTCCGGCGGAAACCGCGGCTGCCAAGGGCGCGTTGGCCAATCCGGAATCGCTGGCGGCATTCGAGGAGTTCGCGAACGAGCGCCCGGTCAAGCAAGCGTGACGGTCACCTTTTCGGCTTCGGCGTGACTCTGCCGCCTGCCCGGGTCCAGGTTGGCGCACAGGACCACGGACGCCCCGGCGAGCAACGGCGCGAGTAGCCAGTCGACGGGATCCGGATAGACGCGCGCGTCCACCAGCACCCGATCGCCGTCGACGATGCCCAGCTCGCCGGCCCGAGCGGTGGCGGTACGGCATACCGCGAGGTGACTCAGCTCGATCGGTCCCGCGATAGCCCGGTCGTCGCGGCTCACCGGCTGCACCGGCACGAACCGGTCGCCGAAGGCGCGTACCTCGACAACGTAGTCGACGAACCCGGGCGGCGCGTCACGCAACGGCGCGGCCAGCGGCAGCAGGCCTGTCGCGTACCGCTCGCCGGCTGGCCAGGCCGACGCGGCCTCGACCCGCTCCGGCGTGGTGAACAGCGCCTCGACCGGTTGGGGATCGCCGCCGAGATCCGCAGCGAGGCCTGCGACCGACGCGCCGAGCAGGATCGCCGCGGTCTGCCAGTGCGGCGGCAACAGCACCGCGACCGTGTCGCCCTCGCCCAGCCCGGCGCCGTCGACCAGCAGGTTGGCGGTCTTCGCGACCCAGTTGTCCAGCGTGGCGCCGGACAGCTCGGTGCGGTCGCCGGTGGCGTCGTCGTAGAAGGTCAGCAACGGCGTGGTGGGGTCACGCCGGACGGCGGCCGCGAAGGCCTGCGGGATCGTCTCGCTCATCAACGTCGACACTAGCCTTATCACTCTGCGTCATCATGCATGGACGAACGAGGAAAGCCTCGTAACGGAGCGGTGTCGCGGTAACCATCGCGATGCATCGGCGGCGTACCCTGACAAATGTCGGGCACACCCCCAGTGCCCGCAACGTCTGAGACGCCAAGGAGTTGCCTCGTGACCGGCGGTCGCCTCCCGCGAGTTCTCGTCGACGCCACCAGCGTCCCGGCTGATCGGGGTGGTGTGGGCCGGTACGTCGACGGATTGCTCGGCGCGCTCGGCCAGATGGGCTCCGACCGGGTCGACCTGGCCGTCGTGGCGCAGCGTACGGATGCGGAGCGTTACGGCCGGATGCTCTCCGACGCCGAGGTCATCGCCGGTCCGGCCGCGATCGCGCACCGGCCCGCGCGCCTCGCCTGGGAACAGACCGGCCTGCCGCTACTGGCTCAGCAGGTCGGCGCGAAGGTGCTCCACTCGCCGTTTTATACGTGCCCGCTGCGCGCCGCCTGCCCGGTCACGGTGACGGTGCACGACGCCACGTTCTTCACCGAGCCGGAGCACTACGACAACACCAAGCGCACGTTTTTCCGGAGCGCGATCAAGACGTCGCTGCGCCGCGCCGCCCGGGTGATCGTGCCCAGCAAGGCCACTCGCGACGAGTTGATCCGGCTGCTGGACGCGGATCCGACGCACATCGACGTCGCGTACCACGGGGTCGACCCGAACGCTTTCCATGCGCCTACCGAGGAGGAGAAGGCCCGGGTCCGTGCGCGTCTGGGCTTGGGCGACACCGGGTACGTGGCCTTCCTGGGCGCCAAGGAGCCCCGCAAGAATGTCCCGAACCTGATCCGGGGCTGGGCCCGTGCCGTGTCGGACTGGCCGCACCCGCCTGCGCTGGTCGTCGCGGGCGGCCAGGGTCACGACGACGAGATCGACCGGGCGGTGGCCGAGGTACCGCCGCACCTGCGGCTGCTGCGCCCGGGCTACCTGCGGTACACGGACCTGCCGGGCTTCCTGGGCGGCGCGCTGGTGGCGTGCTACCCGTCGTTCGGTGAGGGTTTCGGGCTGCCGATTCTCGAGGCGATGGCGTGCGCGACGCCAGTCCTGACCACTCCCCGGCTGTCACTGCCGGAGGTAGGCGGCGACGCCGTCGCATATACGACAGAGGAACCGGACCGGATCGCCGAGGACCTGGCCGACCTGCTGCACGACGAACCGCGCCGGCTCACCCTGGCCAAGGCCGGCTTCGAACGGGCCAAGGAGTTCACCTGGGCGTCCAGCGCCGAGGTGCACGTCAACACGTGGAACCGGGTATCGGGCGGTCAGGCCTGATCCCGATCATTACACTCGGTGTGCATGAGTGAGGAACTGGGCGCCCTGTACGCCGTCATCCCCGCAGGTGGCAGCGGCACACGTCTATGGCCACTCTCGCGTGCCGGTCACCCAAAGTTCCTGCATCCGCTGACCGGTACGGACGCGTCGCTGTTACAGGCCACCGTCCACCGGCTGGCGCCGCTGACCGCATCCGATCGGGTCTTCGTGGTCACCGGGGTGGCACACGCCGCAGCGGTGTCGCGCCAGCTTGCCGGCGTACCGGAACAAAACATCCTGGTCGAGCCGTCGCCACGGGATTCGTGCGCGGCCATCGCGCTGGCCGCGGCGGTCATCGGCCGCCGCGACCCAGAGGCGATCATGGGCTCGTTCGCGGCCGATCACCTCATCGCCGACGGCGAGCGCTTCATCGAGGTGATCCGCGAGGCGATGTTCGGCGCCGCGCAGGGCCTGCTGATGACGCTCGGTATCACCCCCACCAGACCCGAGACCGGATACGGGTACGTCCAGTGCGGCGGCCCGCTGGGCGACGGCGCGGTGCTGGCGGTGGAGGAGTTCAAGGAGAAGCCGTCGTACGACGTGGCCGACGCCTACGTGAAGTCCGGCAACTACCTGTGGAACGCCGGCATGTTCGTGTGGCGGGTCGACGCGTTCCAGGCCGAGCTGGCCCGCCAGCAGCCACAGCTCGCCGCCGGCATCTCGCGCATCGCCCAGGCCTGGGACTCGCCGGCACGCGAGGAGGTGCTGGGCGAGGTCTGGCCAACGCTGCCGAGAATCTCGGTCGACTACGCGGTGATGGAGGGCGCGGCCACAGTCGGCCGGGTGGGCACGGTCCCCGGCGACTTCGGCTGGAACGACGTCGGCGACTTCCACACCCTCGGCGAGATCCTGGCGTCCGACGCGGCCGGCAACGTCATCGTCGGCAAGGAGGCCACGGAGAAGCCCGGCGTGCTGCTCCGGGAAACCGAGGGTCTGGTCGTGGTCCCGAACTCCGGTCGGCTCGTGGCGGCACTGGGCATACGCGATTTGATCATCGTGGACACCCCGGATGCGGTGCTGATCTGTCCGCGAGACCGGGCCCAGGAGGTCAAACACCTGGTGGACGAGCTCAAGAACCTAGGCGAGCTGGGCTACATCTAGCTGTCGGGCGGGCCTCGGGGTGTCCGGGGCCCTGGCGGTCGGGGTGAGGACCGCGCCGTTACGGATGCGTGGGTCTGCCGGGCCTTGTTGTGCGCCGGGAGGAGTCGCGTCGGGTTCTGTGTGCTCCCGTCGCCCCCCAAGGGGCGGGAGTATCACACATAAGTCGCATGACGCGCTGGTCGGGGTCTACTCCGTTGACTGGGTGAGGCGCTGGTGCACGTCAAGGGTGAGTTCCAGGGCTGCGAGGGCGCTGGCGGGCTCGATGAGATTGTCGGCGTGGCCATTCAGGCAGGCCAGCACGTGGTCGATCATCGCCGCGTAGGGGCTGGCGGTGGGCAGCTCGATGGGACGTTCGCCGTCGGCGGTGTACTCGGTCAGAATGCTCGGGCCTTGCCCGGTGAACCCGGCGCGCATGGTGTATTCCAGCACCGCGCCGGTGAAGGTGGCGCGGTAGCCGCCGCGCATCCCGTAGGCCTTGGGCATCAGCGACGAACTGCTGCATCGGGCGATGGCCTGCGGGTAGCCGAGAACGACCTCGGCCACCGAGCCCTTCCCGGCGGGGCCGTCGGTCCCTGCGACGTGGACGGTGTCGGGCCGGCCCAGCAGGCCGGTTACCAGGTCGAAGTCGGCGTGCATCATGTCCAGCGCCAGCGTCTGCAGGCCGAGGTCGTATCCCTCCCACAGCAGCGCGGTGCGGCCCTCGATCTCGAGGACCTTCAGCGGTCCGTACCGCTGGTCGGCCGCGGCCTGACGCAGCTGCTGGTTGGCCGGGCTGAAGCGGGAGAACATGTCCACGAACGCCCGGCGGCCGGTCGCCTGTTGCGCGGCCACGATGCGGTGGGCGTCGTCGAGCGTGGTGGCCAGCGGCAGTTCGATGAGCACGTCCTTGCCCGCCTGCATGGCCCGCACGGCGGTGTCCGCGTGCAGCCCGGTGGGTAGGCAGATGTCCACCAGGTCCACCGCCGCGTCGGTGATCACGGCATCGATATCGGTGCTGGTGGCGAACCCGAACTGGTCGCTGATCTTCGCCAGCTTCTGCGGCGTCCGGCCGAAGACGACCACCTCGTCGACGTCTGGGCGCGCGGCATACACGGCAGCATGGGCCTGACCGAAACCAGTGCCCAACAACGCGATCTTCATGGCGTCGACTCCTCTCGCTGGGGCTGGGCACAGGCCGGTGCCTCGCGACCGAGCACGTGACGGAACGGAGCCTCGCCCACCACGCTAAGTGGCTGGTACGACATTCCCGTCTCACTCAAACTGATCCGCCCAGCTCAAAGCCACCGCCCTGGGGTCACCATTACCGAGACGGGAGACCGGCGTAGAGCTCTGTCACGCGGCGTAGAGGGCGAGCAGCACGCCGTCGCTCTCTGGGAGCAGGGCCGACGCCATGCCCTCGGCTGCCAGGGCGGCCCGTAGGCGATGCGCGTCCGCACCCAGCCGCAGCCACGCGGCGGGGCTCGTTTCCGGCGGGGTGAGGCGGAGGCTGGCCGTCGCGCCGTTCTCGGGGAGGATCTCCGCCGGAGTCACGGCCGTACCGGGAGCGAGGTGGCCGGTGACCGTCGTGAGGGCGCGGTCCACCGCAGCGGCGTCGATCGCTGCGCCCGGAACGCTCCGGGAAAGGTCGTCGGGCAGGACCGCCGCGTCCCGGAGGCCCTCCGCGCGGGCCTCCGCCGTACCCAGCGAGAACATGTCGCTTGCTGCGTCGCGCACCAGGGCTACTGCCCCCGCGCTATCGCCCAGTCCCGCAGCGGGATAGCCACGCACGACCGCAACCGGAACCTGGTCACGCTTGCCCTTGACCAGCTCGCCCGCGCCCGCGAGCTCGTCTATCACGGCCATCTGGGTCAGCTGGAGCTCGTTGCCGTACGGGTCGATCTCGCCGCGGTGGTCGCGGAACGGCTCGACGCCGGCGGCGCCCAGCGCCACGTCGGTGAGGCCGTTGCGCCACGTGCGGCCCATGGTGTCCGAGATGATGATGCCGACGTCCAGCCCGCGTCGGAGCAGCGCGGCGCGCAGCTCCCGGGCCGATCCGTCGGGATCGGCGGGCAGCAGGACGAGATGGGTCTTGTCGACGTTGGACGCATCGATGCCGGCGGCCGCCATCACGAAACCGTGGTGCGTCTGCACGATCGCGGTCGGGCCGCGCCGCGCGACCACGCGTGCGGTTTCGGACGCCAGGATCTCCTCGCGGACGGCCTCACGTTCGGGCCCGTCGGCCGGCACGTCGACCATCCGGCCCTCGGCCTTCGACACGATCTTGCTGGTCACGACCAGGACGTCGCCGTCGCGCAGCCACGGCGCGGCGTTGGTGATCAGCTCGGCCAGGTCGTCGCCGGCCGTCACGTCGCCGATGCCGCGCACCGGCAGGATCTCCAGGCCGTCCGTCACCCCGTCACTCCGCTCCGGCATGCCGCCCGCGACGGATCGATCATCGCGCCGCCCGATCACGCGACTCCCGCCAAGTCCAGTGCTTCCTCGACCATCTTGGCCGTGGCGTCCTCGTCCGTCATCCACAACGGCACCGCGCGGGTGGTGACGCCTGGCACGATCGCGCCCTCGTCGGTCGTGTCGACCAGCCAACCGTCGAGCAGGCCGCGGTCGCCGCGGGCGCCGTACAGCGCGCCCACCCCGGTCGCGCTCACCTCGACGCCGAGCGTCTCCAGGCAGCGGTCCGCCATGCCGCGGACCGGTGCGCCTCCGATGATCGGCGAGACCCCGACCACCGGCGCCGGCCCGTCCGCCACGGCTTCTTTGAGCTGGGCGACGGCCAGGATCGGAGCGATGCTCACCACCGGGTTGCTGGGCGCGACCAGCACGACGTCGGCCCCGCCGATGGCTTCCAGCACGCCGGCGGCCGGCTTGGCGGAATCGGCCCCCGCGAACACGAACCGGTGCGTGGGCAGGTCGCCGCGGTACCGCACCCACCACTCCTGGAAGTGGATGGCCTTGCGTTCACCGTCCACGTCGACCACCACGTGCGTCTCGAGGCGGTCGTCGGTGGCCGGCAGCAGTGCGATGCCCGGCTGCCACCGATCGCAGAGCGCGGCGGTCACCGCGGACAGCCGGTAGCCCGCGTTCAGCATTGTGGTCCGTACCAGATGGGTCGCGGTGTCCTTGTCGCCCAGGCCGAACCAACTCGGCTCGGTGCCGTACTTCGCCAGCTCGTCCTTGACCACCCAGGTCTCGCCGACGCGGCCCCAGCCGCGCACGGGATCGGCGGCGCCGCCCAGCGTGTACATCACGCTGTCCAGGTCGGGGCAGATCTGCAGGCCGTGCAGGCGCACGTCGTCGCCGACGTTGACCACCGCCGTGACTTCGGCACCGATGCGCCGGGCGTGCGCGCGCACGCCGATCAGGAAGCGGGCACCGCCGATGCCCCCCGTGAGAACCACGATCCGCATACGACCATCCTTGCTCACGGGTCCGACAGAACCGCCCGCCGGGGCCGGGTCCGACAGAAAGGGGCCGGGTCCGACAGAAAGGGCCCGGTCCGATAGAACCGCCGGCCCGGACCGGTGGGCGGGTCGGTCACCGGCCTCCCTGGCCCCGCCGGTCTACGCTGAGCCGACCCGATAGCGTCCGATTGCCGACTCTGCCGCCGACTCTCAGGAGAAGCCGTGACCAGCCAACCGCAGCCCGCCCCTGGCGACGCCAGCCAGTATCTCCGGCCGCTGCGCGATATCGCCGCGTACGCCCTGGTGGCCGCCGCGGCCGTCATGCTCTTCGTGGCGATCATCCGCTTGATCCCGTCCGGCGTGGGGCTCGATTTCGGCAGCCGTGCGCAGGACAGCTTCTACAGCTACGTCAACGTGCCGACGATCTTCTTCCCGCTCGGTGCCGTGCTGCTGTCGGTGCTCGTCCTGCCCCGGCACCCTCAGGCCAAGCTGGTGACGGTCATCGCGCTGGTCGAGTACGGCGTCGCCGCGGTGTTCGGCGTCGTGTTCGGAATCCTGGTCGGACTGATCAAGATCGCCGGATTCAGCGTACGGACCGCGTTCGAGGAGTTGCTGCTCCGGGCGGCGTGGCTGGCCGTGCTCGCGGTGGCCGCGTTCGCGACGTACCAGATCTGGCGCAACCTGTTCTACACGCCGCGACCGAAGCCCCAGCCCGGCGTCTACGGCCAGCCCCGATACGGCGTTCCGGGCACGTACCCGGGTCAGCCGGGCTACGGCCAGCCGGCGCCCGGCCAGCCCGGGTTCGGGCAGCCGGGCCAGCAGAATTTCGGCCAGCC
>DASYTU010000177.1:0-15278 GCA_036001925.1 Actinoplanes sp. | reverse complement strand
GTTCCGCTGGCTGACCGTGCGTGTTCCCGGCGACCCCACCGAGATCTTCCTGGAGGAGCCGGGCCCGCCACTGCACGACGAAGCCACCGCTGCGCAGCTCCGCGAGCTGATCGCCAAAGGCGCCATGAGCTCGCTCGTCTTCCATTCGGACGACGTCCGGGCTCTGTACGAGACCCTTCAGGCGCGCGGCGTCACCGACTTCACCCAGGAGCCCATCGAGCACTTCTACGGCACCGACATGGGCATCCGCGATCCCTTCGGCAACGCCATCCGGATCCTCCAGCGAGCGAAGGTCGCCCACAAGGTGACGGCCTGACATGGCTGAGAGGAAGCCTGGGAAGAAGGCCACGCGGAAGTCCGCCAAGAGCACCACCACGAAGGGCAAGGGACTGACGACAGAGGAACGAGCGGCGCTGAAAGAGACCGTCCAGGAGCGGAAGGCGGAGGCTCGCGGCGCGAACGACGAAAAGGCCGTCCTCGCGAAGATCGCCGAGATGTCGGGGCCGGATCGCGCCATCGCCAAGCGGCTCCATGAGCTCATCAGGTCGAGCGCGCCAACCCTCTCGCCGAAGACGTGGTACGGGATGCCGGCCTATGCCACCAAGGACGGCAAGGTCGTCTGCTACTTCACACCCGCGGAGAAGTTCAAGTCGAGGTACGCGACATTCGGCTTCAACGACACGGCGAACCTGGACGAAGGCGCCATGTGGCCGACCGCCTTCGCCTTGACGGAGTTGACCGCCGCCGACGAGGCAAGGATCGGCGCGCTTGTGAAGAAAGCGGTGAGCTGAGCCCTATTCCCGGCGTGTACGAAGCCACCATCACCATCGCAGCCATCAACCAGTGGCTACGAGTACGAATCACGGCCTAGTCGTCGTTGACGATCGTGCCGGTCGCGGTGGCGTCCGTGAGGCGGACGTTGGCCAGCCCGGCGATCACCAGCGCCAGCTTCTCGTCCGGCTCGCGGAGGCGGTCGCCGCGGACCTTGACGGTGAACGTCGTGGCCGTTTCGCCCGCCGGGACGACCTGGCAGCCGAGGTACGGGTCGAAGTCCACGACCGGCCAGGCCGTGACCGGCAGCGCGGTGGCGCAGACGGTGAGCGGCTGGCTGAGCGGACGGGACAGCGACACCGGGAAAGCCAGCGGCGTGGTGCCGCGGTCGCCTTCCACCACGCTTGCGTCGGCCACCGACAGGGCCGCGCGGGATTGGAAGCGGGCCACCTGCGGGTCGTGATCGCTGGCGCCGCGCGACGGGTTGGCCGGATCGTCGGCCGAGAAGTCGGCGTTGATGTGCGTGGCGCGCATCTGGATCAAGTCGCCGTACAGGGCGGGGTTGACGAAGAGGCTGTCCAGCGTCTGGGCCTGGCCCTCGAAGTCGTACGAGTACGCCGACGCCGGAGCGTCCGCCACCAGGTTGTCCCAGAGGTTGTGCAAGCCCGCCTCGTACAGCGGGCCCAGCTGGTCGCCGGGATTCGAGGGCACCGGATCGTCCGGGCGCGGGAAGACGTTCAGGTCGCCGCCGTAGCTCACCCGCGCGTTCGCGTGGGTCGCCTCGATCGCGGTGACGACGGCGGCGCCGTACGTGGCCTGTTCGGTGCGCTGTCCCACCCTGCTGTCCGGCCCGGACGAGTAGTGGTTGCTGATCGCCCAGATCTGGTAGTGCTCGGAATCGCCGGGCGCGGCCTTGACGTCGAACAGCCCCACCTGCGGTGCCCGCGTGTAGACGTTGCTGCCGTCCACGCCCGTCGACTTGTCCACGTCGGCGGGCAGCACCGCATTGAGTGCCTTCGGGTTGGACACGTCGGCATTGCTCGCCAGCGCCGCGCCACGGTAGTCGACCTGCGGGGACGACCCCAGGATCGGGTCGTCCTCGGATGCCGCGGCCAGGGACAGCCGGTCGGTGCGGTACAGGAAAGCCGCGGTGATGCCGCGGGCGTCGGCGCCCGTACGGTCAAAGGCGGCGTCGTAGGACGGCCCGCCGGCCTTCGCGATGGCAAGCGCCAGCTCTTGCAGGGTGTCGGGCTTGCCGTCGGCGTTGTTGGTGTCGCCGCACGCGAGCGCCGCGCCCGAAGTCGAGCAGATGTCCTGGTCTTCGGCCTCCTGAGCGAGGATCAGGTCGGGGCTCTGCAGGTTGTTGATGATCTGGTCGGCCAGCACGCCCAGTCGGGCTTCGTAGTCGGTGGCGTTCGCCGGGACATAGTCGAACGGCGGGCTCACGCCCGGGCAGCCCGTGTTGCCGGCGAAGTCGCAGCCGTCGAACGGATCATCGCGGAAGTCGTACAGATTCTCGACGTTGAAGGTGGCGACCGCGACCTCGCGGTCACGGTCGGCGGCCTTCGGCGGGTTGTTCTTCGACGGGTCCACACCGGGCGTGAACGCGATGCTCGCGGGCTGGATACCGTACTTGGCGAAGGCGTAGTAAAGGCCGCCCACCGCGTCGCCGGTCACGGTGTCGAACGTCCGCGCCGGCGGCAGCACCTTGGCGCTGTCGCCCGCGGTCGCCTTGACGCCCATCGGGCCGATCAGGATGCGGTCGCCGTTGCCGTTGTCCACCAGGCCCGGCTGGTCGTCCAGCGGGTGCGCGTCGCGGAAGACCCGCCGCGCGTACGGGTCGGCGCGCTGCATCAGCGGGTCGTCCCGGTCGATCGCCCAGACCTCGGCGTCGTCCGTGCTGTTGAAGACCTTGGTGCCGGAGACCACGCCGGAGCCGGCGCGGACCCGCAGCTGCATGCCCTCGTGACGCTCCCAGAACAGATCGGCGGCGGCCGAGTCGGCGGGCGGGGTGGCGTCGTCGATCTCCACCTCCTCGGCCGGCACGTTTGCGTCCAACTGCGTCACCAGCGACGCGCTGGTCAGCTCCGTGAGGTTGAAGAATTCGCTGACCCGGGCCTCGATCACGATCTCGTCCCCGACTTTCGGGGCGTAGCCGCCGATCAATGTCGTGAACGTGGACATGTACACGAAGATGCCGTCGGAGGTGGTCGGGTCGCCGTCCGCGGTGCCGGTGCGGCTCTGCAGGAAGAATCCGTACTGGTTGGCACCGGCCGCGGTCCGGGACAAAGCGAGCTGGGTGACCACGCCGCGCACCTGATACTTGGTGCCGCTGGAGCCGTTGCCGCTGGCGGGGGCGAGCGGGGACCGCTGGGTGCGCGGGCTGGACGTCGTGCTGCCCTGAGCCGCGCCGATGGTGAGCGGGTCGGTGGCCGCGTGGGCGACGCCGGGAAGGAGGACGGACGCCGCGACGATCGGCACGGCGAGCATGGGCAGTATGCGGGGGTAACGCACGGAGCCTCCACAGCGGAACGGCCAGGGGTACGCCGACCCTAAAGGCCGAGCTCAGTCCGTGGGTTCCAGGCTCTGTACCAGTTGGGCAACGTCGACTCCGTACTCGTACCAGTCCCGATCCGGCTGGTAGCCCAACTCGGCGTTAACCTTCAGCATCGACTCGTTGGCATGGGCATTCCAGGTCTGCACCTCGAGTAGCCCGGGCTCGGCGTTACGCAGCTCGAACAGCATCCGTGCCTTGATCGCTCGGTCGATGCCGTAGCCCTGATGGGCACGCATGACGATGGTGTCGTATTGGTCGGCCCGCTCCGGGTGCTGCGCCGGCACGACGACCTCGGTCAGCCCGGCGACCACGCCGGTGGCGTCGTGGATGGCGAGCACGATGTACGGCTTCAGACCGCGTTTGTGCAGGGTGTGGAGGCTGTCCCGGAGCCGCTGCGGGTCCGAGGACCGCGGCGCCAGGTCGAGGTCGTCGTCCTCGTCCTGGGCTTCGAGCTTGGCCTGCGCGTACGCCTCGAGCAGCTCCTCCGGCGGGCCGCCTGGGTGATATTCGATCCGGTAGCCGTCGCCGATCGCGCGCGCCATGATGCCCAGCGAGTCCCAATCCACCTTGGACAAGTTGAGCACGCTGCGCGTCTCGACGTACTCCCGCTCGAACCCCAGCGCCTCGTAGAACGGGATCGCCGACGTGTCGCCGATCACCTCCACCCCGATCGACGAGAACCCCTCGAGGTAGACCCTACGCGCCGCAACCGCCACGAGCTGCCGGCCGAGACCGCGCCGGCGCAGAGCGGGATGTACGAGCACCTCGAGCACGCCGATGTCGCCGAGCAGCAGGACGCTGACGTGCCCGAAAATCCGGCTCTCGCCTTCGGGCAGGCGATCGTCCTCAGCAACCCAGCTGATCCGGCGCTCGCCCGGCATGGTCTCGGCCAGATACTCCCTGACCTGCACGTCTTGCCACGGTGGATCCTCGGGGAGGTCGGCTGCCAGCACCTCGTTCAGCGTCTCCACGAGCGACGTGATTTCCGCGGGCGATGCCGCCCTGGGATCCCATTCACGCACCCTCACCCGTACAGCTTGCCGGTAACGCATCCGTCAGGGAAGGGCTGTGCGCGGAAATGTACATGAGCGATTACTCTGCGTTGACGTCTGTCTCAGATGCGGCTGCGCTGTCCGTACTCGTTGGCGGCGTCGAAGACCTTCTGCGCGTACGGGCGGACCGCGTTGTACGACAAGATCGCGTCCCACCACGCTTCCGGCTTGGACATGTCGCGTCCGTTCTTGCACAGGTAGCTTGCCGCGGTCAGCGAGGCGTCGTCGATGTCGTTCGGGTCGGCCGCACCGCTGTTGTCGGCGTCGATCGCGTTGCTCTGCCAGGTCGAGGGGATGAACTGCAGCGGCCCCACCGCGCGGTCGTACGTCGTGTCACCGTCGATCGTGCCGTGATCCGTGTCCCGGATGAGTTGCCGACCGCCCTGGCCGTCCAGCGGCAGCCCATAGACCGGCGGCTGCACGGATCCGTCCGCACCCAGCACCGCCCCGCCGGCGCTACCATGCGCGGACTCCACCTCGCCGAGCGCCGCGATCGTGGTCCAGCTCAGGTGGCAGTTCGGCGCGGTGCGGTTGAGCACCAGTTCCGCGTATCCATAGGCCTCCACCGCAACCACGGGGATGCCGGCCCGGGTCCCGACCTGCTGCGCCCAGCCGGCCAGGGCGTCGGCCGGCCGCGCGCCGGTCACGCCGGGGAGTGTGGACGCCGCGCTGGGGGTCGGGAGACCGGATGCGGCCGGGATGCTGGGCAGGACCGTCGAGCCGGTCGGCGCCGGCAGTGCCGGCGGAGCGGCGTCCAAGGGAAAGCCGGGCGTCGGCCTGGGCGCAGGCTGGGCTTGCAGAGCTTCGGGTACGAGGTAAGCGCCGGCAGTCCCGGCCGCACCGAGCAGCAGGACGGCGATGATCGCCGGAAGGATCAACCGCCCGGTGGGGCGTTTGGCCCAGGCGGACGTGTTACGCCCCGCGGTCCGGGCGATTCGCGCTGGATTGGCCTGTCGCAGCATGCCGGTGACCCGCCGCCGGGACGCCGTCCGGACGGGGATGACCCGCGTGTCGTCGACAGCCGCGGTGTCAGCGGCCGTGTCGTCGACAACCGTGGCGGCGGCGCCGTTCGATCCGGCCTCGGGGGCGCCGCTGGGCTCGGCCTCTTTGGTGCCGGCGGGCTCGGTCTCTGTGGTGTCGGCGGGCTGGGCCTCGGCGGTGTCGGCGGGCTGGGCCTCGGCAGCGCCGGGGGGCTCGATCTCGGCGGCGCCGGCGGGCTCGGTCTCGATCGATGCGGGCGCGGCCGCGATCGGCTCCGGCGCGCTGGGGTCGGATCTGTCGGCCTCTGGCACGGCGACCGTTGCCGCGTCGGCGGAAGGTGCTGCGACGGCCGGGGGTTCAGCCTCGCCGGAACGCTCGGCCTTGTCCGGCCGCTGCGCAGTCAACGCCGGTTCCGCCGTGGCGGCGGGATTGGCCTCGCCGGAGCGCTCTGCCGCCGCCCCTGGTTCGGCCTCGTCGGCGGAAACCGCGGCTGCCGCCGAGGAGTGATGCTCATCGCGCGCGGTGCTGGACGGTCGGGTCGGCGTGCGGTCTCCTGGGGCCGCGCCGGAGCTGCCGAGCGGCCCGTCCAGATGCGGTACCGGTGGGCGCAACTCAGGCCGATCCGCTGGTGTCTCGTGCCGCTCCGCCACCCGACCGAGATTACCCGGCGGCCACCAGCGACAGGGGCGGCATTCTGTCGGAGCGACGGCCTACGCTGTGCCTATGCCGCGTTACGACTACCGATGCCGCGCGTGCGGCGACACGTTCGAGGTCAGCCGCTCGATGCGCGACTCCTCCGCTCCGACGCCTTGCCCGCAGGGGCACGCCGACACGGTCAAGCTGCTGTCGACGGTCGCCGTCACGGGCCGCGGCGGCGGCAGCATGCCGTCGGTGCCGGCCGGGGGCGGGGGCGGAGGGTGTTGCGGCGGCGCCTGCGGCTGCTGATTGGCGCGCCTGCGCCCGCCGCACCCTGCCTCGCCGGTCAACGCTCGCTCATCTCAGCCGCACCCTGCCTCGCCGCGACGGCTGCGCGGCAGGGGAGAGGGCGAGTCGGCGGCAACCGCAGGTCGCCGGCTGCGTGTCATAGGCGGCCGGGCATTTCGCCCGCCGGATGCCGGTCAATCCGGGAGCAAGGATGCCGGTCGATTCGGGAGCAAGGGTGCGTTGCGCAAGCCAGTCCGTACGCGGACGCCCGGACGGCTGGGGATCCGTCCGTGTGCCGCGCAACCAGAAGTGAACCGACTCGTTACATCACGCGTAGTGCCCAGAGCAGGCGTCGATGGCTGGCGTGTCGCCCGTACGGGGTCGCCGTGGCGGGCAGCATGGTTACCGACCGTTTCTACGATGTGCGGTATCACTGCGGTACGGCAGCATGGATCGCGACTTCCTAAGGGGGCGGAGGTACTCACCGTGTCGGGGCGGACCGAGCTGCCGAGTGGGCTGGTGACCTTTATGTTCACCGACATCGAGGGCTCGACGAGGCTAGCCCGGATGCTCGGCGACTCCTATGGCGCCGTCCTCGGCGCCCATCGCGCTGTGCTACGAACAGCGCTCAGTAACTTCGGAGGTGTCGAGCTCTTCACTGAGGGTGACTCGTTCTTCGTTGCGTTCGGCGATGCGTCGGGCGCGGTGGCCGCGTGCGTCGCCGCCCAACGGGCGCTCGCGGCGTACGCATGGCCGAGCCGTGACGCGACGCCGCGCGTCCGGATGGGACTGCACACGGGCTGGGCCACCCCGGTCGCCGGCGAGTACGCGAGCGCCGAGGTGCACCGGGCCGCCCGGGTGGCCGCGGCGGCGCACGGTGGCCAGGTGCTCTGCTCCGAGGCCACCGCCTTGGCGGTCGCGGCCTCGTCACCCACCAGGAACCTGGCTCCGTCACCTACAAGGAACGCGGCCTCGTCACCCACAAGGAACGCGACGTGGTCGCCGGCCAGGAACACGTCGCCGGCGGCCTCGAGGATCATGCCATCGTTGCGGGCGGCCCACGAGCCGGCGCTGGTCGGGTCCGAGGATCCGGAGAGGCTCATGGCGACCGGAGCCTGCCGGCGGCCGGCCGGCACCGCCGCGTCCTTCGCGTCCTCGCGGGCCGTGACCGCGACTGCGAAGAACGGCATGAACGCCTTGTCCTTCGCGCCAAGCCCGCACGCCGGACCGGCCGCGATGGCGGGTATCGACCTGCTCGACCTCGGACCGCACCGGTTGCGGGGCTTCGACGACGCCGAGCGGCTCTTCCAGCTCGTGGCGCCGGGGCTCGAACGGGACTTCCCGCGCCCCCGCACACCCGGCGCCGCTGCCCACAACCTGCCCGCGGCTGTGACGTCTTTCGTCGGGCGGCGCGCCGAGCTGACCGAGCTGACCGACCTGGTCCAGCGGCACCGGCTGGTCACCGTCGCCGGGGCCGGGGGCGCCGGCAAGACCCGGCTGGCGCTGGCTGCTGCTGGGCAGCTGCTGGTGGCGTACCCCGATGGGGTGTGGGTGATCGATTGCGCAACCGCCACGGCGAGCCTCCCCGCGATGCTTGCCGCGGCGCTTGGATTGCGGGCCGAACCGGGCCGGCCGCTCCTCGACACGCTGGTCGAGCGGTGCACGGAGCGCCGGATGCTGCTGGTGGTGGAGACGTGTGAGGCGGCTCCGGCCGGTGCGAGTGCGCTGGTGCGGCGGCTGCTCGCTGGCTGCCCGGCGCTGGATGTGCTGGCGACGAGCCGCGAGCCGCTCGGTGTCCACGGCGAACTGGTCTGGCGGATACCGCCGCTGGCGCCGGCGGACGCGTTCGCGCTGCTCAGCGAACGGACGTCGGCCGCTCGGGGCGGCCGCGCGACCCAGCCGGAGGAGAAGGCGGATCTGGCCCGTGCCGCGTCGCGGCTGGGCGGCCTGCCGCTGGCGATCGAGCTGGCAGCGGTCCGGCTGCGACTGCTGTCCGCCGCCGATTTGGCGTCGCGGCTGGACGATCCGCTCGCGGCTCTCGACGCCGGCCGCGACCGCCACGGCGACGGCCGCGACCGCCACGGCGACGGCCGCGGGGAGAGGGACGACTTCGGCGGCCGCACGGACGGGTACGTCGACGCGGCGAGCCGGTTCGACAGCCTGACCGGCAGCCTGGACTGGTCATACCGGACGCTTGGCCGGCGCGCTTCCGCGCTGCTGCGCCGCCTCGCGGTTTTCGCCGGACCCGTCGACCTCGCGACTGCCGAATGGTGCGGTGACCTCGGTGCGCTCTCCGAACTCGCCGACAAGTCGCTGCTCGAGGTCGTGCCCGGTCCGCGCTACCGGATGTCCGAGTCGACCCGGGGGTACGCGATCCGCCGGCTCGCCGCCGCCGGCGAGGAGCGGGCCGCACGCGATCGGCATGTGGCCTGGTCGCTGCACGCGCTCGACACCGTCGCCGTGGACACCGACGGCCAGCCTCGGACCGTGTCGCTCACCGAACTTGCACCGTACGTCGACGAGTGGCGCGTCGCGCTGCGGTGGTCGGCCGATCGTGGCAGCGTGCGGTCGGGCCTGCGGCTGGCCGGGGCACTGGATCCCTGGTGGCGCGAGCACGACGGCACGCGCGACGGCCGCGACCTGCTGTCCCGCCTCTACGGCAGGCTGGACACCGAGCGCATCCGTCCGGCCGAGTTGGCCTCGGCGTACCTGGTCCACGCTGGGCTCGCCGACGGCCGCGTCGAGCGGACCCGCTTCCTGGACCGAGCCGAGGCCGCGGCGCGAAAGGCGCGCGACCCCGAGCTTCTGATCCAAGCCCTGGCCGGGCACCGGATCACACTGCTGGAGCTCGGGCAGACGCCCGAGGCGGAACGGATGTGCCGCGAGGTCATCCACCGGGCCGAGCGCGTCGGCGTACCGGGGGCGGCGCTGCCCGCGATCGTGACGGTGGCCGAGCTGCTGTGGCGCCGGGACGCGCTCGACGAGGCGGCGGAACTGCTCGGCGGCGCGCGCCAGATCGAGGCCGGATGCCCGGAGGATCGCGGCCGCCGTACCGTCGACTGGCTCTTGGGGATGGTGGCGCTGCGTCGCGGCGATCTCGTCGCCGCGCACGACCACCTCGTGGTGGCCCTGCGGTCGCGGCTGCGGCACGGTTTCCGCGGCGCGGCTGCGGACGCGGTCGCGGCGATCGCGGTGCGTTGCGCGATCGGCGGCGATCCGGCGACCGCGGCCACGCTGTTCGGCGGCGCGGAATCGGTCCGCGGCTCACGGCGGACAGCGCAGTTCGCCGGCTATTGGTCGGCGCGGCAGGCCGCGCTGCGGACCACGCTGGGAGACGCCGCGTTCGACGCCGCCTATGCGGACGGCGCCGACGCGGGCTTCGATCGGATCGTGGCGATGGCCCTGGACGTCGAGCACCCGGACCTGGAGTTCGGCTCGGCCAGGTTCGCGCCGAGCCTACGGTGACCTACCGCATGGCCTGACGCTTCATCGCGGCGGCGCGGTCGATGTCCGCCTGCGACACCGCGGATACCGAGCCGAAGGCGCGTACGGCCTGGTAGTACGTCCACGCCAGGCTGTAGCACGGCGGCTGTAGGACGACGCTGTAGGTGGCGCATTTGCGCTTCATGTCGGCGTAGAACATGCTGTCCAGCCGGTCCTTGTTGGCCGGAAACTGGCCCATCGCCTTGTAGTTGCGGTAGCCGAAGTCGTGGTGCCAGCAGGACAACGTGAAGTCGTAGCCGAGCGGTTTGTCCGGACTGGACGAGCAGTAGTCGGTGGACCAGTCGAAGTTGTAGTCGGCCCACGGCGCGCGGTTGAGGCGCGCGGCGTTCCAGGCGTCGTAGCTGGCCGAAGTGGTCTGTGTCCAGCTTGACAGGACGGAGAGTTTGTCGGCGGGGGTCACGGCCGCGGCCGCACTTGCGGGCGCGAGCACGGCGACGATAGAGATCAGGACGACGAGGGTACGGCGGACGAGCCGGTTCATCTTCGGACCTCCAGCGGTACGGCCCCTCGTGAGGGCCGGGGCTGTCAGTCTTTGAGCCTGGTCTTTCCACATACAACAGCGTCGATGCCGATTTCCTGAACGATGCCTCAAATTACCGGCGGGTATTCCGGAGTGGCCGTCGGTGTGCTGTGCTGATGAATGGCGCCCTGACCTGGCAGCTATGGTGAGCACGTGCAGGCGGTCGTCCAGTGATCCACCTTCCGTTGGTCCGTCGGGGACCGCTCCGGGCGCTCGCCGTACGGCTGGCGCTGGCGATCGCGCTGATCCTCGTCACCGTCGCGGTGGTGTACGCCGACCGCGACGGGTACCGCGATGTGAACAACGACGGACTCACGCTGCTGGACTGCTTCTACTACGCGGTCGTGTCGCTCTCCACGACCGGCTACGGCGACATCACCCCGGCGGCAGCCGGCGCGCGGCTGGTCAATGTTCTGGTCATCACGCCGGCGCGGGTGCTTTTCCTGATCATCCTGATCGGCACCACTATCGAAGTGCTGACCGATCAGTACCGCACGAGCCTGCGCGTGAGCCGGTGGAGGCGAAAGTTGAAGGACCACGTCATCGTCTGCGGGTACGGCACCAAGGGCCGCGCGGCCGTGGGCGCGTTGCTGGAGAGCGGCTACGACAAGTCGCGGATCGTCATCGTGGAGAACCGTGAGACGGCCCTACGTCAGGCCACGGCGAACGGGCTGGTCACCGTCGAGGGCAACGCCACCCGATCGGCCGTGCTCAACGAGGCCGGCGTGAAGAACTGCAAGTCCGTGATCATCGCCACCGACAGCGACGAGGCGTCCGTGCTGATCACGTTGACCGTACGGCAGTTGACCGCCGGCCAGGTCCGGATCATCGCGGCAGTCCGGGAGCAGGAGAACGCCGCCCTGCTCAAGCAGAGCGGCGCCCACCACGTGATCGTGTCGTCCGCGACGGCGGGCCGGTTACTCGGCCTGACGACCACCGCGCCGCCGCTGATCGACGTGGTCGAGGACCTGCTGACGCCCGGGCAGGGGATGGCACTTGCGATGCGATCGGCCGAGCGTGCCGAGGTCGGTCGCAATCCGCGCGAGTTGCAGGCCCTCGTCGTGGCGCTGATCCGCCGCGGGAAGGTGCTCCCGCTCGTCGCCGAGCAAGCGGTGACCATCGAGACCGGCGACATGCTGATCTACATCCGCAACGAAGAAGCCAGCGTCGCCGGCATCGCCGTCTGACCCGGCCGGCGGTCGTGTTTTCCGCCGGCCAGTCGAATGGGCCTGACCGAGCTACAGGATCGTCCAGGTGTCGCCCGTGTTGAGCAGGCCGCTGAGCATCTCCTCCGGCGTGCCACTGGACTTTGCCTTCGCGTCGGCCAGCTGCTTCTGGACGATCTCGTCGTAGCTGGGCCGTCGTACGCTGCGGAACACGCCGATCGGTGTGGTGTTCAGGTCGGAGCCGGACAACCGGGACAGCGCGAACGCGTACGCCGGGTCGTCAACCGTCGCGTCGTGCACCATCGGGGTCTCGCCGCGGAGATCGGCCGTGTCCCGGACCGAGAGGCCGAAGCCGCCGGCCGGGTGCACGACCGAGAACTGGCCCTGCGAGCCGAACGTGATCGGCTGGCCCTGCTCCAGGCGGATCAGATGTTCGTCCCGGGTGTTCGGGTCCTTGATCAGCTCGAACGCGTTGTCGTTGAAGATGTTGCAGTTCTGGTAGATCTCGACGAACGCGGAGCCTCGGTGCTCGGCTGCCGCGCGGAGCACGGACTGCAGGTGCTTGCGGTCGGAGTCGATCGCGCGCGCCACGAACGTCGCCTCGGCGCCCAGCGCCAGCGACAGCGGGTTGAACGGCGAGTCCGCCGAGCCGGCCGGCGTCGACTTGGTGATCTTGCCGAGCTCGGAGGTGGGCGAGGACTGGCCCTTGGTCAGGCCGTAGATCCGGTTGTTGAACAGCAGGATCTTCAGGTTGACGTTGCGCCGCAGGGCATGGATGAGGTGGTTGCCACCGATCGACAGCGCGTCGCCGTCGCCGGTGACGACCCAGACGGACAGGTCGGGGCGGGAGGTGGACAGGCCGGTCGCGATGGCCGGCGCGCGGCCGTGGATGGAGTGCATCCCGTACGTGTTCATGTAGTACGGGAAGCGCGACGAGCAGCCGATGCCCGAGATGAAGACGACGTTCTCCCGCGGGATGTTCAGCTCGGGCATGAAGCCCTGCAGCGCGGCGAGGATCGCGTAGTCCCCGCAACCCGGGCACCACCGGACCTCCTGGTCGGACTTGAAGTCCTTGGCGGTCAGCTTGAGCGGGATGGTGCTGCTAGCCATTCTTGACCACGTCCTCGAGCATGTTCTCCAGCTTGGCGGCGGTGAACGGCAGGCCGCTGATCTGGTTGAAGGGAACGGCGTCGACCAGGTACTTCGCCCGGATGACCTGGGCCAGCTGGCCAAGGTTCATCTCCGGCACGATGACCTTGTCGTACGACGCGAGCACCTCGCCCAGATTGGCCGGCATGGGGTTGAGATGCCTCAGGTGCGCCTGCGCGATCGGCAGGCCGCGGTGCCGCAGCGCCCGGCAGGCCGCGCCGATCGGCCCGTACGTCGAGCCCCAGCCCAGCACCAGCACACGGGCGTTCTCGTCGGGGTCCTCGACCTCGATATCGGGCACCGGAATCGCCTCGATGCGGGCGGCCCGCATGCGCACCATGAAGTCGTGATTCGCCGGGTCGTACGAGATGTCGCCGGTCTTGTCCGCCTTCTCCAGGCCGCCGATCCGATGCTCGAGCCCGGGCGTACCGGGAATCGCCCACGGCCGCGCCAAGGTCTCCGGGTCTCGCAGGTACGGCAGGAACCTGCCGTCCTCGCCGTTGGCTGCCTGGGCGAAGGAGACCGTGAGATCCGGCAGGTCCGCGACGTCCGGCAGGAGCCATGGCTCGGAGCCGTTCGCGACGTAGCCGTCGGACAGCAGGATCACCGGCGTGCGGTAGGTCAGCGCGATGCGGGCGGCCTCCAGCGCGGCGTGGAAGCAGTCCGACGGCGATTTCGGCGCGATCACCGCGAGCGGTGCCTCGCCGTGCCGGCCGTACAGGGCCATGTTGAGGTCGGCCTGTTCGGTCTTGGTCGGCATGCCGGTGGACGGCCCAGCGCGCTGGACATCGACGATGACCAGCGGCAGCTCGAGGGCGATGGCCAGGGAGATGGTCTCGCCCTTGAGCGCGACGCCGGGACCCGACGTCGTGGTGAAGCCGAGCGAACCGCCGTACGCGGCGCCCAGCGTCGCGCCGACCGCGGCGATCTCGTCCTCGGCCTGCATGGTCGTGATGCCGAACCGCTTGTGCTTGCTGAGCTCGTGCAGGATGTCCGAGGCCGGCGTGATCGGGTACGCACCGAGGAAGATCGGCAGCTTCGACCGGACGCCGGCGGCGATGATGCCCAGCGCCAGGGCGGCGTTGCCGGTGATGTTGCGGTACCTGCCTGGCAGCATCTTGGCCGGCTTGACCTCGTACCGCACCCCGAAGTCCTCGGTGGTCTCGCCAAAGTTCCAGCCCGCCTTGAACGCCGCCTTGTTGGCCGCGACGAGCTCGGGCCGCTTGGCGAACTTGCGCTCCAAAAACCGCAGCGTCGACTCGTACGGGCGCGAGTACATCCACGAGAGCAAGCCGAGTGCGAACATGTTCTTGGCCCGCTCGGCGTCCTTCTTCGGCACGTTGAGCTCGGCCAGGGCGCCGACGGTCATCGAGGTCAGGGCCACCGGGTGTACCGAGTAGCCCTCCAGCGAGCCGTCATCGAGCGGGTTCGCGGCGTACCCGACCTTGGCCAGGTTGCGCTTGGTGAACTCGTCGGTGTTGACGATCAGGTCCGCGCCCGCGGGTACCTCGCTCAGATTGGCCTTCAGCGCGGCCGGGTTCATTGCCACCAGCACGTTCGGCGCGTCGCCGGGCGTGAGGATGTCGTAGTCGGCGAAGTGCACCTGGAAGCTGGAGACACCCGGCAGGGTGCCGGCTGGTGCACGGATCTCCGCGGGGAAGTTCGGCAACGTCGAGATGTCGTTGCCGAGCTGGGCCGTCTCCGATGTGAATCGGTCGCCGGTGAGCTGCATGCCGTCGCCGGAGTCACCGGCGAACCGGATCACCACCCGATCGAGCTGTTCCACGCGCTTCGCCGGAACATCGACCTCGGCTTGCTCGGCCACTTGATCCAACCTCCTGTAGGAGCCGGTCGGCGGGTTGTGCACGTCGATGAGCCGGCCCGCAGTTGTCAGTTTCAGCCTACGTCGCCACCCCTTACCATTGCCGGTAAGAAACTGTCTGTTCGTAGACCGTTGACCAATGTAGCCACGTCAGGCATCCCTGTCCCACCCGAGTCCACCCTTCGGTTCGCTAGGCTGCGTCCGTGGAGGGGTATCTGGGTTCGTACGCCACCCTCGGGTTGCTGCTGGCCGCGGGCGTGCTCGTCTTCGTCGGCGCGTTCGCTGCGAACCGCCTGCTCAGACCGGCCGCGCCGGCCGAACCGCCGGGCAAGCGGATCGCCTACGAGAGCGGCGTCGACCCGGTCGGCGGAGATTGGGCGCAGGCTCAGATCCGTTACTACGTGTATGCGTACCTCTATGTGCTTTTCGCCGTGGAGGCGGTGTTCCTCTTCCCCTGGGCGGTCGTCTTCGACCGCCCAGGGTTCGGCCTGGTCACGGCCGTGGAGATGGGCATCTTCGTGGCGATCCTGACGCTCGGGATCCTGTACGCCTGGCGCAAGAAGATCCTCACCTGGACTTGAGCTGGCTGGCCTCGCTGCGCTCGGCTGGCTCGCGCCTTGTACACCGCTGAGATGCCGCACCAGCCGCGGCGACCGCAAACCCCACGGCCGCCGCGCCCGGCACGACATCTCACCGGCGGCGCTCGCGAGCTGGCTGGCTCGCGCCTTACATCGGCGGCGCTCGCGGGACGGGGTGGCGGACTCGCCACGCCGCGCGCCTCGTGCCACGATCGTGCGCATGGGTCAGCTCCTCCTCTATGCCGCCGCGGCTC
>DASYTU010000176.1:0-4125 GCA_036001925.1 Actinoplanes sp. | reverse complement strand
CGTGGCGGTGCCGTCGATCACGTCGTGGATGCCGATGAGGTTGCGTTCGGAGTTGTCCGCGGCATCCCCCACCCGCTTCATCCCGCCCGCGTGCCCGTCCAGGTCGCGGGTCGCGCCGCCGACCTTGTCGCCCATCGTCTTCGCGGACCCGCCCACCCGGCCGAAGGAGTCTTCGAGGTTCTTGGTCTCCCCGGCGAAGGACAGGACTACCTGGTTACCGGCCACGGCGCGCCTCCGAATTCCGAGCGTCAGAGTTCGGCATAATGGAGCTGTGAAGACGTGTCCTAAGTGCACCGGCGAGATGGTCCAGCGGATCCGAGGAACGCAGAAGGGTGGCTGGTACTGCCGCCCGTGCGCCAACGACAAGTCCAAGGCATACCGCCTCAGCGCGCCGGACGCCGTGCTGGACAGCAAGCTGTGGACCCTCTACCGCATCCGTCTCGCGGACTTCCGCCGCATGGTCGAAGAGCAGGGCGGCCGATGCAAGGCGTGTGGCCGAGTGCCAACTGGGACCAGCGGGTTCGGCGGGTCGCCTTTGGTGATCGATCACGACCACCGCTGCTGCGACGGGACGCGTCGCACCAAGCGCATCTGCGGCAAGTGCATCCGGGGGTTGCTCTGCACGCCGTGCAACGTCGCGTTGGGCATGGTCGACGACGATCCCCAGCGGCTCCGGCAACTGATCCAGTACGTCGAGAGTCATGACACTTCCAGCCCGGCATCGCGAGCCAGGTCGGCCAGTGCCTTGGCCATCACCTGAGTGATTTCCTCGCGGTTCTTCCTGAGAGATGGGTAGATATATCTACCTTCTTTAAAGAACGGCCTGTGCACCGACTTGTTACGGCCGACGCTTCCCCCGAAGTCCAAAAATGGGTAATAGGGCGCCTTGCGGCCACCCGCGGCCACCCGGGCCTCCCGCTGGCTCGAGCGGACCTTGAGCGACGACCGGGCCGCACCGGACCGGGTGGGCACCTGCGGCTGGGCGTACCCGATGACGAGCTTGGACGCCTTGTTCAGCGCGAGCCGGAGTTGCTTCGGGAGGTCGGCGTCCATCTTGCGCAGCGACGCCTGGAACTCCTTGATGCCGGTGATCTGGATACGCGACCCGCCGGAGCTGTTGACCGGCACGTCCTCACCCCGCTCTCTTCGCTGCCAGCTCTTCCCGCTGCGCCTTCCGCGCGTAATAGACGCCCCACCGCATGAACTCCTCGGCGCCCATCCGGTCGCGGAGCTCAGCAACGGTCATGCTCAGCTCGACGGCCAGGAAGTGCTCGAACTCAATCGCCGGAGTCGTCTCGAACCTCAGGTACGTCACTTTTGGCGGCGCCCTCGTCAAGGCCGGACAGCCGCGAAATGACGTCCGTGACGGGTTCGAGCTCACCGGCCGGTGACGCGGCCTGCCACTGCTTGACTTCGTCGCGGGTCATCGGCGGGTCGACCATGCCGGCGGCGAGCATGTACGCCTCCAGGTCGACACCCTTCAGGCCTTGACCGCGGAGCACTTCGCCGCGGGACAGGCCACGCACACGGACCGTGCCGACGCCGGGGATCTCCACGTCATCCTCGGGCAGTCGGGGCTTGAGCAGGGTTTCCTTGTCCATGGAGTGGTGCCTCCTAGCCGAGCGGGTACAGCTTGTAGACGACGCTCGTCGTCACGCTGTGGGTGATGGTGACCAGCCCGGTCGTCGGGTCGGCCATGCGCGGGCTGATGAGGAACACCTTGTTCGTGGCGTTCGTCACCGACGGCGCAAGCGCGGCGGCCGCGGCACCCGTCGGGGTGGTGGACGCGTCCGAGATCGTCATGTTGTCGGTGGCGGCGTTGCCGTTGAGGATTTCCAGGAACGCGCCGAAGCTGCCGAGCAGCGCCACCGCGATGGTGTCGGAGGCGGCGACGGCCGCGCCCGGCGTGGCGACACCCGCCCGGGTGGGAGTGGTAGCGGCCAAAGCGCCCATGACGATTTCTCCTTACTGGGTGGTGCTGGTGACCACGTCGGACAGGGTGAGCTCCGCTGCCCACGTCACCATGTCGGCGACCGGGTTGGTTTCGACGTACTTCTTGACGTGCACCGATACCGAGTCCTGCGGCTTGCCGACGCCCGTACCCTCGGGCCGGCGGATCAGCGTCACCACCGTGCCGAGCAGCGGCCGGATGACCGCCCGGGGGCCGGTGCCGGCGGTGTTGTCGTAGATGCCCTCGAGGCCCGACTTGCCGCCGAGAAGCCCGCCCTGCACGACGTGCGCGGTCTTCCCGAACGTGGTGACGTCGTGTTCGTCGGCCTCGCGGTCCAGGTCGGACTTGTTGGCGTACGCCGAAAGGTCCACGCCGTTCAGGCTGACGAACGTGTTCTTTCCGTGGACGAAAGCCATGGTTACGCGCCCCTTCCGGTGACGTCGAGGTGGAAGATCATCGCCAGGTAGTCGATGCCGGCGAACTTGGCGCTGTCCGGCTCGGCCCACGCCACGCGCACGCTGGAGCAGCTGGTGTAGGTGTATGCCTCGACCGCGGCCTTGACGGACTGCGCGCCGGAGCCGTCGGCGTACGCGGCGAGCGCCTTACGCGACGCGCGTTCTTCCGGCTTGCCGACCAGCACGATGACGGCCAGGTCCGGGAACCGGTCGGAGCCGCGGGCGAACGTGCTGTCGTAGTCGATGCGCTCCGGCAGGGCGATGACCGCCGCGGGTGGGGTGATCTGCTTGACGCCCCACGGCGGGACGCGCAGCCCGGTGATGGTCTGCAGTGCGGTGCCGATCTCGCCGGCGACGGCCTCGAGGTTCACCAGCCCCACCAGCTCTGCGTCCGAGGTGTCGAGGGTGAGCCGACGGCCCACCACTCCCGGCGGAACTTCTTGCCGATGACGACCTCGACGTCCGGGTCGACGCGGGCCAGCAGCCGCAGCTCGCTGCCCTCGGACGGCGATCCGGCCACGCCGTAGGGGGAGTCCCGGCGGGCCGAGAGCCGGACCGCCTGCAGCAGCGTCGCCACCTTGATCGACGTCGGGACCGCCGACCAGCCCCACGCCGCGGTGACGGTGAACTTGCCCGAGGACTTCACCAGGATCCGCTCGTACACCTTGCCTTTCAGCAGGGCGTTGTCCGGGAGCAGCTCGTAGTCGGCGGCCGCGACGGCAGTACCGCCCGGGTCGGTGACCACCAGGCCGGTGATGGTGTAGAAGTCGTCGACGTCGAGGACGTACGCACCAATGTGCCGGTCCCAGTCCGCCGTCCGGTAGGTGCGCGCCTCGGGTGCGGCGACCTGCCCGAACTGGCGGTGGCACCAGTTGTCCACCGCACGGGAGGCGGCCGTGACCCAGCGCGCGATCTGCGTGTCGTCGACAGCGTCGCTGATGCGCAGTTCCGCCTTCAGCTCCGCCGACGTCACGTAGTCGGGCTCCCAGGTCACGGCCGCCTCCTCTCAGTCCTTCTGCCCGGCGCGTTCGGAGATCTCGACGCGTACCTTGGCCAGCTCGGCCATCAGCTCGACCTCGCGCGCGGCGAGCTCGGCGATGGTCCTCTTCTTCTGCGGCTGCTCCGTCTTCTTCTCGGCCATCACTGCTCCCTTACGCGGCGTTCGCGGCGGCCAGGCTGTACGCGCCGCGGTTCTGGACGTTGCCGTCCGCGCGTTCCCACGCGGTGAACTCCACCTGACCGCTCGCCGCCGAGCTGTACGGGTTGACGATGACCACCACGTTGGACACCCGCCGGATTGCGTACGCCTCGCGGATGTCGCCGAGGATCGCGAACTTCGCGGACAGGGTGGTGTTGGCCGGGAACGCCTGGTCGATGACCACCGGGTAGCCGAGCAGGGACCGGTTCGGGCGGCCGCCGATGCCGGCCTGCGCCGACTCCTGGACCAGCGGGCGGCCGTCGGTGCCGACCACGGCGCGGATGTTCTGCCACGTCTGCTTCGACATGGCCCACTGCGCGTTCTGTTCGTAGGCCGGGTCCAGCGCGGTCTCGATGTCGAGGAGCTTCTGGTAGGTGATTGCGTTACCAGCCGCGAGGGTCACGTTCGCGGTCAGGGCCGCGCGGGCGATGCCGAACGGCAACGTGGTGCCGGTGCCGGTCACCCAGTCCACCGCCTGCTTGCGGGCGATGCGCATGCCCAGCTTGCGGGAGATGAGGCCC
>DASYTU010000175.1:0-5945 GCA_036001925.1 Actinoplanes sp. | reverse complement strand
GGGCCGTAATAACCTCATGATCAACCGCGCGAGGCCGCGCGAGGCAGCGCGGGGCAGCGCGGGGCAGCGCGGGGCAGCGCGAGGCAGCGCGGGGCAGCGCGGGGCAGCGCGGGGCAGCGCGAGGCAGCGCGGGGCAGCGCGGGGCCGCGCGGGGCAGCGCAAGGCCGCGACAGGCCGCGACAGGCCGCGCGAGCAGGCGCGAGGCCGGGTGAGGCCGCGCGGGGCGGTTAGGGGTTGAGGGTTACTTTTACGCCGTCTAGGGAATGGACGAAGTCGGGGCCCAGGGCCGTTGCCGGGGTGTGTGCTCCGGGCCGCGCGGATGCCAGCAACGGGATTTCGCGCACCACGGCGTCGGCGGTGATGTCGTACCCGTTGGGGCCGGTCAGCGTCGCGGTGCGGGAGCCGCTCTCCGACCGTACCGAAGCGAAGATCTCCACCATGGTCGCGGCCCGGACCTGCGCCGACGGACCTGGAGCACCGCGGCGGATGGCGCGCGCCGCGAGCGCCCGGAAGGGCCCGAAACGCAATAGCCTGGCCGCGGGGGTGACCTTCGGCACCGGACCGAAGACGGTGATGTTGGGGATCCCGGTGGAGTGGTACGCCGTGACGACGTCACCCCACGTGATCGCCCCGACCGTACGGGTGCGGGAAGGGAACGCGACCTCCCGCGTCGGCTGGCCGATCGGCCCGCGGACCAGCCTGCCGTCCACCCGGCGCAGCGCTCCCCCGGTCGCCATGTCAAGGCCGGTCAGCGCGGTGCCGCGGCTAAGGCCGCCGCCGGCGCGGAAGGCGATCTCCAGCGAGGTGGCGTCGGGCAGCTCGGCCGCGAGCAGCCCGGCCAGGCAGTCGGTCGGTACGACGTCGAAGCCGCCGCCGGTCAACAGCGTGATGCCCGCCTCGGCCGCCTCCGCGTCGCGCGCCAGCACGGCCTCGAACACCTCCGGCTCGCCCGTCACGTCCACGTAGTGCGTGCCGGCCGCGAGGCACGCGTCGACCATGGGCTTGGCCGTCCGCACGAACGGCCCGGCGCAATGCGCGACCGCGTCGACCTGCTCCACGGCCTCGCGCAGCGCCTTGGCGTTGGCGAGGTCGACCACCTTCGCGTCCAGCGCGAGCGAGGTGGCCAGCGCACCCACCGCGGCCGCGTTCCGGCCCGCCAGCACCGGCCGCTCGCCGCGCGCGACCGCGAGCCGCGCGACCAGCTCGCCGGTGTACCCATTCGCCCCATAGATCATCCACGTCATCGACCCACCGTAGGGGTCCGGCGGACGCTGAGCCACAGCCGGGGCCTGCCGCCGTCGACGGAGCGGGGCGCACAGGAGTAGATTCGATTGCCCCCTGGCGCAGTGCCGGTGGTCCCAACAGTCCGCGAACCGTCATGGGGAGCTTGAACAACTTGACAGACGCCACCGCCCTGCAGCAGGAGATCGCCACCGAGCAGGAGCACGTCGACCGGGTTTACCGCCGGCTCGCCGAGCTGCGCCGCGACGCGTCCCGTGCGGAGAAGGAGGGCTACCAGCTCGCCGGCGTCGGCACGTTCGGGGCGCTCGTCGAGCGCGACGCGATGGTGTTCCATGCGGCCCGGCGCCGGCTCGCCCTGGACACCGAGTACGAAGGCCTGGTCTTCGGCCGCCTCGACCTGGCCTCGGGCGCCGTGCTCCATGTCGGCCGGTTGGGCATCCGCGACGAGAACTCGCAGCCGCTGGTCGTGGACTGGCGGGCGCCGGCCGCGGCCGCATTCTACCGGGCCACGCCGGCCGAGCCGCTCGGGGTGGTGCGCCGCCGGATGATCCAGTCGCGCGGCGAGCGCGTCACCGGCATCGAGGACGACCTGCTCGACCCGGACGCGGCGCCGCCGGACATGCGCATCGTCGGGGACGGCGCGCTGCTGGCCAGCCTCTCCAGGGCCACCGGCCGCGGCATGCGTGACATCGTGGCGACCATCCAGCGCGAGCAGGACGAGGCGATCCGCTCCCCCGCGTCCGGCGTGACGATCGTGACCGGCGGACCGGGCACGGGCAAGACGGCGGTGGCGCTGCACCGGGCGGCGTACCTGCTGTACTCGGATCGCAACCGGTTCGCGGGCGGCGGCATCCTGGTGGTCGGCCCGTCCGACGTGTTCGTCGATTACATCGCGACCGTGCTGCCGTCGCTCGGCGAGGACACGGCCACGCTGCGCTCGCTCGGTTCGCTGGTCGCCGGCTGTGACGCCACCCGGGTCGACCCGACCGACGTCGCGGCGATCAAGGGTTCGCTGCTGATGCGCCGGGTGCTCGAGCGGGCCTCGCACGATGCGGTGCCGGACGGACCCAATGAGTTGCGGCTGCTCTACCGGGGCACGCTGCTGCGACTGGATGCCGCGGAGCTGAACCGGATCCGCCAGAGCGCGTTGCCCCGCGGGGCGCGCCGCAACGAGGTCCGCGGCGCGGGCTTCGACGGGATCTTCGACGCGCTGTGGGCACAGGCAAAGGCGCTCGACGTACGCAACCTGCCCGAGAAGCCGGACTTCGAGGCGGAGATCGCCGACCGCGCCGACTTCCGCAACTTCCTGCGCGCCTGGTGGCCGCGGCTCACGCCGATGCGGGTGCTGCGCTGGCTGGCGTCGCCGTCGCGGCTGCGGACGTACGCGAACGGGATCCTGTCGCGGCAGGAGATCGCCGCGCTGCAGGGCTCGTTCGACGCGCTGGCCGAACACGGCCCGACGATCGCCGACGTGGCGCTGCTCGACGAGCTGGACGAGTCGATGGGCCGCCCGAAGCAGCCCGCGAGGAAACAGCGGGACCCCTTCCACGTACGCGACGGTGTGCGGGAGCTGACCACGTTCGCGGATCGGCAGTCGGCGGCCCGCGCGGTCCCGCCGCGCGACGACGACTACCGCGAGTACGCGCACGTCGTGGTCGACGAGGCACAGGACGTCTCGCCGATGCAGTGGCGCATGATCGGCCGCCGCGGGTCGTACGCGTCCTGGACCATCGTCGGCGACCCGGCGCAGACCGCCTGGGCGGGCGACCCGGCCGAGCTGGACCGGGCCCGCGACCGGGCGCTGGGCTCGCGCCGGCGCAACACGTACGCCCTGACCACGAACTACCGGAACTCGTCGGAGATCTTCGCGGAGGCGGCCTCGGTGATCCGGACGATCATGCCGGATCTGGCGTTGCCGACCGCGGTCCGCAGCACCGGCGTCCTGCCGGTCGATCTCGTCACCGATGCGGCGTCGCTTCCCATGGCGGTGCGCGAGGCCGCGGAGAAGCAACTGGCCGACGTCGACGGCACGGTCGGTGTGATCACGCCGGTGCCGCGCCGCGACGAGGTGGCCGGGTGGGTGGCCGGGCTGCCCGATCGCCTCCAGGTCGTGACCGCCCTGGAGGCGAAGGGCATGGAGTACGACGCGGTGGTGCTCGTTTCACCGGCCGACATCGCGGTGGACGAAGCCGGGATTCGTACGCTCTACGTCGCGCTCTCCCGGGCCACCCAGCGCCTCACGACGGTGGGTACGGACCTGGACTGGCATCCCTAGGGAATCGGGATCGCCACCGCGGTGTACGGCGTGGTCGGGGTCGGCTCGGTGGTGAAGCGGGCGTTCGGCAGGTAGAAGCGGTCGCCGTACTCCGCGATCGTGGTCGGGACGTCGAAGCGCGGGTCGGGCGTGCGGGACACCACGTGGCCGCTCGTGCCGGTCCGGTTCAGCTCGATCTTCGCGACAACGTTGTCGCGGTTCTGCACCACGTACAGCGTCCGGTCGCGCAGCCACATGCCGTCGCCGTTGGGCACGGCCTCGCCACCCAGGTCGACCTCGGTGGTCGTGCCGTCATAGGACGTGCGGAACAGCTTTCCGGTGTTGGTCTGCACGATGATCAGTCCACGCCCGTCCGGCGTGGCGGTGATGCCGTTCGCGTTGTTGCCGGTGGTGTAGACGATGTCCCCGGTGAGCGGCACTCGCGTGGCCTGTGCCGGCAGCGACCCGTGGCGGCCCAGCGGCAGCTTGAACAGCACCGGGTTCGTCGAGTCGGTGTACCAGGCGGCGCCGCCGGTCAGGACCACGTCGTTGATGAAGGACGGGACGGTCTGCAGCCGGTACGACTTGAGCACGCGGCCGCTCGCCACATTCAGCACGCGGGCGTCACCGCCGGAGCCACCGGACACGAAGAGCCGCCCGCGGCCGTCGAGCTTGAGGCCGACCGACGGCGTACCCGGACCCTGGATGATGACCTTGCCCTTGCCGGTGCGCAGGCTGGCCCGGTAGATGTCGCCATCCACGAGGGAGCCGAAGTACGCGTACGGGGGTCTGCCGATGGCGACGCCCTCGGGCCGGAAGCCGTCGGGTAGCTGGATGGTGGTTGGCGCCGTCGCCGCTGGGTGCGCCGAAGCCGGCGCCGCGCCGATCGTGACCGCGAGCGCGGTGAGTGCGACCATCGCGCAGGTACGTCCAGACACAGGAATCTCCCTTTCCGGATGGGATTGGGCCTTCCTCTGTGCATACCGCACCGGCGGCGATCCGGCTCAGATTGCATATATAGCGATGTTAACATATATTGGCCGAGGCCGGACGCCGCGACGGAGGGTGGGAGCCATGGGAGCCGGACACGACCACGGGAGGCCAGCGCTGCATGCCGGCGCACGCCACCGCGGGCGGCTCTGGTGGGCGGCCGGACTGCTGACCGCGTTCATGGTCGTCGAGACGGTCGCCGCGCTGCTCACTGGCTCGCTCGCGCTGCTGTCCGACGCCGGCCACATGTTCACCGACGTGCTCGGCATCGCCATGGCACTCGCCGCGATCACCGCGGCCGCGCGCGGGGGCACGGATTCGCAGCGCACGTTCGGTCTCTACCGGCTCGAGGTGCTGGCCGCGCTCGCCAACGCCGTGCTCCTCGCGGGCGTCGCGGGCTTCGTCGTCGTCGAGGCGGTCCGGCGCTTCACCGATCCCCCGGACGTGGCGGCCGGCTCGATGCTGGTCGTCGCGGTCGGTGGCCTGGTCGTCAACCTCATCTCGTTCGGCCTGCTGCGCTCCGGCGCCAAGGAGAGCATCAGCGTCCGGGGTGCGTACCTCGAAGTGGTCGGGGACCTGCTCGGCTCGTTCGGCGTCATCGTCGCCGCGGTGATCATCGCGCTCACCGGCTGGCAGTACGCGGACCCGATCGTCGCCGTGCTGGTGGCACTGTTGATCCTGCCGCGCACGTTCGCGCTGGGCCGGGCCGCCGTGCGGATCCTGGTGCAGGCCGCTCCCGAGAATGTCGAGGTGGCCCTGGTGCGGGACCGGCTGGCCGCCGTGCCCGGGGTCTGCGACGTCCACGACCTGCACGTCTGGACGCTAACGTCGGGCATGGACGTGGCGTCGGCCCACCTCAGCCTGGATCCGGCCGCGGAGCTCGGGACGGTGCTCGCGTCGGCGCGAGACGCGCTGCACGAGGACTTCGCGATCGACCACGCCACGCTGCAGGTCGAGCCGGCCGGCGCAGGCGGGTCGTGCACGCCGGCCGGCTGGTGACGGTCCGATGAAAGCCGGATCCAACGAATAAGCGCACCAGCGGAGGGACACCATGGCGTCGACGGTCATCCATCAACCGCGAGTGGCCTGGGACGGGGCCCGCGCGTTCGTCCGCGTGGCGGCCAGTCCGCGGTACTACGAGTTCGCATACGAAGTCGCGGCACGGCTCGGGCCCGAGATCCACGACGAGCTCGCCGCGACTCGCGAGCGCCTGCTCAGCGCGTTGATCAAGGCTCCCGGCGACCGGTACGCCAGCGACGTCGAGGCCGGCAGGTGGCGGGTCAAGTTCGAGGATCTGCTCCGCATCAGTCCCGACCTCGTCGACGATGTTCTGCGCCTGACCGCGATGGCGCCGGTTATTGACGCTGCGTGAGCGCCACGACGCGGGCCCCGCCGGACTGATCCGGCGGGGCCGCCTGTGTCGAGCCGTCAGCGCAGCCCGTTGTACGCCGCGGTCAGC
>DASYTU010000174.1:0-8851 GCA_036001925.1 Actinoplanes sp. | reverse complement strand
GTCGACGGGTACGGCGTCGCAGCCGCGGTTGCTCTGGCCGAGCTGGCGCCCCCCGCAGAGCTCTGGGCCTCGGCCACCGTGCGGGATCTGGTCGCCGGGTCCGGGCTCCTGCTGCAACCGCGCGGTGAGCAGAACGTCTCGGTGCTCGGGTCGATGCCGGTCTTCCGCGCCGTCGACCCGGCGGGGCCGGCCGGCCGGCCCGTACGGGGTTAGCCGGCCAGCCACTTGATCAGCGAGTGGTGACGTCGATGGTGACCGGCACCGGATTGGTGACGATGTCGAACACCGCCGAGCGTCGGCGCGACTGTTCGACCAGCTCGCGCAGCTTCTCGGCGGGCGCGTCGCCCGCGACGGTGAAGTGGACCCGGATCTGTTCGAACCCGTTGCGGACCTCGCCGTCGAGCCCGAGGATGCCCCGCAGGTCGATGTCGCCCTCCACCGTCGCCTCCACCTCGGTCAGGGTGACCCCGCGCGCGGCGGCGATGTTGGCCAGTCCCGCCATCAGGCAGGCCGCCAGTGCGTGCAGCAGGTACTCGACCGGAGTAGGCCCGTGGTCGCTGCCGGTGAGCACCGGCGGGTGATCGGCGGGGAACGTGAAGTCCCCCTCCCGGACGTGCTCCTGGCCGGCGCCGTAGTAACCGTTGATCGTGCCGCGATTGTGGGTACCGTCGACCCACCGGTTGGCGGCGCGGAACCGGAACTTCGCGAGTTCCGGCTGGGCCTTGACCGCGCCGATGGTGGTGAACAGGGCGGCGGTGTCGACGCCGTTGCGGGTGGTGTTGTCGGCTGTGGTGGTCATCTCGGGGTGTCCTCCTGTGAGAGTGGATGTTCAGGCCGCGACGGCCATCGCCGCAGCTGTGGGAGCCGGCACCGAGGCGAGGCGTTCCGCCTCTGCCTCGAGCGCCCGGCTCAGTCGTTTCTGCAGCGCTACGAACCGCTCCGGCGCCGGGAAACGGGCCAGCGCGCAGGTGAGGTCGAACGTTTCGCGCAGCGCCCCGTCCCGCTGCCGCTGGTACGCCGCCAGCGCCTCGCGCTCGTCGGCGCCTCCCAAGAGGGTCCTGTCGAGCGCCACGGCCAGGAGTTCGGCGTCACGGAAGGCGTCCGTGATGCCGTGTCCGGTGATCGGGTCGCGGTGGTAGCCGGCGTCGCCCACCAGCGCCCACCCGGGTCCCGCCGCACGGCGTACGTGGTTGGGTAGCCCGACCGCGCCGCGCACCGGTGACGCCACCCGGGCACTCCGCAGCCGGTGGGCCAGGCTGGGCGAGGCTCGGCCGATCAGATCGACGAGCGCCTCGACGCGCCGGCCGCCGGCACCGGCGATCGGCGCCGCGCTGGCCACCGGGCAGCACAGCCACACGCACGCCTCACCGCCGTGGGTGGGAAAGACGCCGGCGAAGGCGCCCTGCCCCAGGTGGAACTCGAAGCCTCGCCAGTCCACACCCGCGAAGAACGCGTAGAACGTGGCGTTGTCGGCGGGATGGCTCTCGATCACCTCGGCGCCGACCTCACGGGCGACGCGCGACCGTACCCCGTCAGCACCGACGACGAACCGTGCGGACAGCTCCACCGGCGCGCCGGCGGCGTCCCGGGCGATGACCGCACAGACCCGGCCGTCCGGCCCACGCCGTACGCCGGTCGCGGTCAGGCCGGTGCGCAGGTCGGCGCCGGCGGCGCCGGCAGCCTGGGCGAGAATGGCGTCGAGGATGTACCGGCGCGGCGCCACCAGCAGGTCGATGCCGGCGCGCCGCTTGACGGTACGGATGTCCTCCGTCTCGCCCGTCCGGAACGTCACCAGCCGGATCGGTGGCGCGCCGCTGTCCAGGACGCTGTCGAGCAGCCCCCAGCGGGAGAGCTGGACGACACCGCCACGGGCGATCGACAATGTCGAGACCGTGTCGCCGGGCAGTCGGGCCCGGTCGATGACGACCACGTCGTACCCCTGGCGGGCCAGCAGCATCGCCGTGGCCGAGCCCGCGCACCGGGCGCCGACCACGACGACGTCGTGGGTACTCCCGCGCTGCCTCATCTCGGTTCTCCTTCGAGTGGTCGATCGGACGCCCTCGAATGTGCGGCCTGCGCCCGCGTCGAACTTGGAGAAGACGTGGAGACCGCGTGGTGCCGCACCGCCACGCGTTCTCCACGTGACCGCCCCGCGGGCGCCAAGTACCGGCGCTGGGATCCGGCGAGAGTCGCCGGCATGACAACTTCTGCCGCGGTGGTCCACACTCAGGACCCACCTGCTGATCTCGGCTCCCCGTCCGGCGCCGGCTCACCCGCACCGACCCCGCGCGCGCTGCTCGCCGGTGCGCGCGGGATGGTTCCGCTGATGCTCGCGGTGACCCCGCAAGGTCTCACGATCGGGCTGGCGCTCGGACAAACACCCACCGACCACCTCGCGGCATGGTCGGCGTCGTGGCTCATCTACGCCGGGTCGGCGCAGCTTGCCGCCGTGGCCACGTACAGCGCGGGGTCTGCCGCTGCCGCCGCAGTCCTCGCCGCGATGGCGGTCAACATCCGCCTGCTGTTCTACAGCGCCGCGCTCGCGCCGCACTGGCGGCACCGGTCGATGCGCTGGCGGCTGCTCGCCGGGTACCTGCTCGTCGACCCGTCGTTCATGCTGGCGCAGCAACGGCACGACCGGCCCGGTTCGGCGGGCGAGAAGGCTGGCTACTACTTGGGCGGTGGGCTGCTGCTCTGGGTCTGGTGGCAGCTCGTGACGGCGGTCGGCGTTCTCGCCCCGGCGGTCGTGCCGGACTCCGCCTGGCTGGCCGCGGCAGCGCCGCTGTGTTTCGTCGCGATCCTTGCGAGCAAGGTGCGCGGACGGGCCGCGCTGGCCGCCGCCGCGGCGTCCGCGGTTGCCGCGTTCGCGGTCGCGGCGCTGCCGTGGGGAACCGGCCTTGCCATCGCGATCGTTGCTGGAGTCTGGGCGGGAAGCATCGCCCGCCGTCGAACGGAGGTGTCGGCGTGAACCTGTGGCTCGTGCTCGTCCTGGCCGGTGCCGGCACCTTGCTCCTGCGCCTGTCGTTCATCCTCGTCGGGAACGCAGTCAGATTGCCGGCGGTCGTGGACCGCGCGGCGGACCTGGTCTTCCCGGTGACGATCGCCGCGATCCTCGCCACGAGTCTGCGTGGCGTGACGACATCGTTCCACACCGGACAGATTGTTGCCCTCGTCCTTGCCGCCGCCGCGACCGCGCTCGTGAGTCGGTTGACCGGCTCGATAATCGGCGCGCTCGCCACCGGCTTGGCCGTCATGGCCGCCGCTTCACTGGCGGTGACTGCGCTGCCGTAGGCGCCGGCCAAGTTCGGCCGTGTACCGCTGAGTGGCGCCCGCGCCGTGTGGCGCGGGCGCCGCCGGAGGTCTGCCGGTGGTGTTTCACGCACGCCGGCATTATCCGGTCCTGACCGGCTGATCGACGCTGGTTCGCTGCCCGTCGGACGCGGCAGTAATCAGGCTGTCGCGGTGCCGCGGGTGAGTCGCGGAGTCGGTGCCGCGTTGGTGGATGGCTGGTCGGCGAGCAGCGCAGCCACGACATGATCGGCGTACGCGGAGCTGGCCGGTCCCGGCTTGGGGAGCAGGTTGGGGGCGCTGCGGAGCAGTTGGAGCTGGCCGAGGTAGGCGCTGTAGGCGAGCAGCGCTCGGCGTCGAGCACGTGCCGGGGGGAAGCCGAGCTGCCGGAACAGCGTAGTGATATAGCCCAGGCGCTGCTCGGTGACCGCGGCCAGGGCAGGCGCCACGAGTGGGTGGTCGGCGTCCGCGAGCAGGGCGAGATCCGCGCTGGTACGCGCCGGTGGCGCAAACACGTGCGTGATGAGCTGGCGCAGGCGTTGTTCGGGGGGTGCAGCGGCGGCCTCCAGGCGTTCGATCACGGCGGTGGTGCTGGCCTGCCGCCATAGCTGTAAGGCGGCCGCGATGAGCTCGTCCCGGCTGCGGAAGTGCCAGTAGAAGCTGCCTTTCGTGGCGCCGAGACGGACCGCCAGGGGCTCCACGGCCACGGCGGCGAGGCCTCCACTGCTCAGCGCGTCCAGGGCGGCGGAGGCCCAGTCATCTCGGTTCAGTCTCGACACGCTCCATACGCTAGCGTATGGTCGTCACCATACGGCACCGTATGGAACGGGGAAGCCATGAGACTGGTTGACTCGGCACGATTCTGGAACACCACCGCCGCGGAGAACACGGCCATCTATCCGGCGCATCGGTACGCCATCACGCCGTACCGTACGTTTCTCCGGGCCGTCGATGTCGCCGCGCCGCCGGCCGCGGTCTTCCGCTGGCTGTGCCAGCTCAAGGTGGCTCCCTACAGCTACGACTGGCTGGACAACCGTGGCCGGCGTAGCCCTCGCGAGCTGACGCACGGTGCCGAGAAGCTGGCCATCGGGCAACGGCTGATGATCGCCCGCATCGTCGAATTCGAGCCGGGTCGGCACATCACCGCCGTCAGCCTGCCGGCGGCGACCGCGATGTTCGGCGCGATCTCGCTGACGTACCAGGTCACGCCGGCCGCGGGCGGGTCCCGGCTGGTCGCCTGCCTCGACGTAACCGCGCGGTCCAGGGCCGGCCGGCTGCGCACGGACCTGCTCGCCGTCGGTGACCTGGTGATGATGCGCAAGCAGCTGCTGAACCTCAAGGCGCTGGCCGAACGCTCCGCGGTGACGGCATGAAACGGCCGGCCGCCGCCGCGGGCAGCACGCTGTTCTTCGCGCTCGCCCCGGGGACCGTGGCGGGCCTGCTGCCGTGGTCACTGACCGGCTGGCGGATCGGCACGGCACTGCCCTGGCCGGCACGCCTGTTCGGCGCGCTACTGATCCTCGCCGGGCTACTGGTCATCGTGCCGGCATTCGTACGCTTCGTGGTCGAGGGTGCGGGAACCCCTGCCCCGGTGGCGCAGACCGACCGGCTAGTGGTCGGCGGCCCGTACCGCTACGTACGCAACCCGATGTACGTCGCGGTGCTGCTCGCCATCGCCGGCCAGGCCCTGCTGCTCGGACGCTGGGTACTCGTGACTTACGGCCTGCTGGCGGCGGCGGCCATGGTCGCCTTCGTCAAGGGCTACGAGGAGCCACACCTGTTGGAGGTCTACGGCGCCGATTACGAGGCATATCGCCGCGCCGTGCCCGGCTGGTGGCCCCGGCTCCGGCCCCGGTGAGCTGAACGGGCGAACACCCCGACTTCGGGTACGGCGCCCGCCGGTGTGGCGGGCGCCGACTACGCCGCCGGCTCCTCCCTCACAGAGGTGGAGATCATGCGAGCAGAGCAGGCTAGTTGGCGATACCGGCGATCTCGACGATGGCGGTAGCCGCGCGGAAGTACGTGTTGCCGGCGAGATCACCGATGGTCTTGATGTTGAAGGCCTTGTGCAGGGCCTCCGCGTCGGCCTCACTGACGCCGGCCAGCGCGGATACCGGTGCGTCGACGAGCTCGGCCAGGGAACTGGACTCGTAGGCCTTGTCGAGCACCTTGTCGAGGTTCGCGGAGATTGCCATAAGAGATCCTTCCATCCGTCGGTTCCCGACCGTGATGGCCGGGCGGGGAGCCGAGGATGTCACACCGGCCCCGTCACCGAAGTCTCGGGTGACGACGTCGCGGTCGGATCAAGGCGGTTCAGATGCCGACGGAACGCTGCCGCAATCCATCGATGGAACAACGAAATCAAAGTCATAAACTGAAACGCCGGATTTGACCGGGACTTGTTTCGTCGATGACAACAGTTTACGGATGTCATTTAATTGAGCATCTCCCCGCTTTCGTCCATGACGGTCGTCCGAACCGCCAATGATCGCGCACCTTTCGGTTTAGAGAATCCGCACTCGTATTCGGTCGGCGACGCCGGGTGTAACGTCTCTTCATCGAGCGCATCGATCGCGCTGCGCGGCGGGGGGTCGCGATCAGAGCTAACGCGGTCTATGCGCTATCGACCGTCTTCCCGGGGGGCAGCGGGGATGCGCGTCGCTTTTATGGCTCGACCTGCGCCCGTGCCTGTACAGGCACGGGCGCAGGTCCGGCCTGCTGCCCTGAGCCGAGCGCCGGCCCGCGGTCCGCCACCACTATTGGCGCCGTTCAACAAACGACTTCGCTGATTCTGGAGCTCCGCGCCTTTCGCCGGCACGGTGGGCGATTCCGTACGCCCTGAATGGCCTGACGAATGCGGCCTGGCGCGGGCGATTTCTGCGTCCGATTCACGGTTTCGACAAAATCCAACGCGCCCTACCGGGCGCGCATTGATGGCTGCGCAAGAATGCGAGGCTACACATGAAACCCCGAAAATGATATCAACCGACCCGCGGACGCGCCGCGCTCGCGGGGGCGGCGACGCTCGCGATGACCCTGGCGTTCGGCGCCTCGGCATGGGCGAATCTTGCCGGCAGCACGTTCGAGGGCAATGACGGCAACCTGGTCGTCAACACCGCCGGCAACACGGACTGGGTCAACGCACCCAACCGGGTACGCGGCGATGACCTGGCCAGCGGGACGAACGACAACTCCTTCGGACAAGGCACCAAGGAAGACGACCCAGCGGTGTCCGTGGTGACCGGGTCGATCCCGCCGCAGAAGAGTGACCTGACCCGGTTCTACGTCGGCAGCGAGTTCGCCAACAACAGCAACTTCCTGTACCTGGCCTGGGAGCGGTCGAACGTCCTCGGTTCGGCGAACATGGACTTCGAGATCAACAAGTTGGCGCAACCCGACCTGACGACCACCGGGAAGAAGACGCTCAACCGCACCGCCGGGGACCTGCTGATCACGTTCGACTTCGGTGGCAGCGGCAGCCCGGTGCTCGGCCTGCTCAAGTGGGTCACCACCGGCGCGACCAGCCAGTGCTTCTCCGCGAACGCCCTGCCGTGCTGGGGCAACCGGGTCGACCTCAGCGGGCTCGGCGAGGCCGAAGGCGCGGTCAACGCGGTCACGGTCACCGATCCGATCGCCAACGTCTCCCTGCCTGCGGGGACCTTCGGTGAGGCGGCGGTCAACCTGACCGCGGCGGGTGTCTTCCCGTCCGGGACCTGTACGGCGTTCGGCAGCGCGTTCCTGAAGAGCCGCTCGTCGGCGTCGTTCCCGGCCGAGGTCAAGGACTTCGTCGCCCCGCAGCCGGTGAACATCAGCAACTGCGGCCGGATCATCATCAAGAAGGTCACGATCCCGTCACCAGACCCGACCGACACGACCTTCAACTACACGGCCGGCGGCGGGCTGAGCCCGACCAGCTTCAGCCTGAAGAACGGCGGCTCGTTCACGTACCCCGACGTTTTCGCCGGCTCTGGATACAGCGTCGCCGAGACGGTGCCGGCTAACTGGGTTCTCACAAGTACCACCTGTGACGACGGCAGCCCGGTCTCGAACATCAGCGTGAGCCCGAACGAGACGGTCACCTGCACGTTCACCAACACTCTGCAGACCGGCGCGATCCAGGTCACGAAGACCCGCAAGCATGCGGCGGACGGACCCGTTGACCAACCCCACGCCGGCGTGACGTTCACAGTTAATGGGGTGTCCAAACAGACCGACGCTAACGGTGTCGCCTGCTTCGACGGCCTGACGTTCGGCACGTACACCGTGCACGAGACGGTGCCCGCCGGATACCACGTCGACGCGAACGACAAGCAGGTGACCGTCGACAACACCGCGAGCTGCTCCGACAACCCGTACGTGGGTGAGACGGTCGCCTTCCACAACACACCGTTGACCGACATCACCGCGTCCGTCAACTCGCAGGTCGACGGCGGCACCGCCTCGACGATCGTGTGTACGGACGGCAACGGCGGCACGGTCGTGTCGGGCTCGACCGGCGCGAACGGTGACGGCACGGCCAGCGCAACCGACCTCGAGCCCGGTACCTACACCTGCACCATCGTGATCGACCCGTAGTAACGGAGAGCCAGAAACGATCAAACCCGGGAGAGGCGGCCGGCCGGCCGCCTCTCCGCTACCTCGCTCGGGCACGCGATCTGTTGATCAACGCCGACATCGCTACGCGCGCCGCGGTCGGGCCGCACGCACGGTGGCCTGAAAGGGCCGACTATGACTGTCGCCGATCCGGGTTCAGCCCCAGGAGAGCAGGGCGCCGCGCGCGTCGAAGGTGGCCCTGGGTCCCCAGGTGATCTCCCAGCGGTTGCCCTCCGGATCGGCGATGAACGCGGAGCGCCCGCCCCACGGTCGGTCGGTGGCCTCGGCCACCGGGGTCGCGCCGGCCGCGACAGCCGCGGCGAACGTCTGGTCAACCTCGTCGCGGGTGTCGACGGTGCACGCCAGCGTGACGCCCGACCATCCGGTCGGTTCGGGGCTGCCGGGCGCGGCCTCGGCGGTCAGGTCGCCAAGCGGGAAGAGCGCCAGCAGGACGCCTCCGAGTAGGAATCCGGTCCAGGTGTCGTCGCCGCTGGGTAGCTCGGGCCAGCCCAGCCCCCGGTAGAACGAGCGGAGAGCGGCCATGTCCCGCGTGCCCAGCGTGACGATGGACAGTCGGGGGGAAATCTCGGTCATGGTTCGGATCCTGCCAGAGCCCGACGATGTACCGGCTCCGCTCGCCGGCGCGGGAGATGCTCCCAGCAGCCTGGAAATGGCGATCTGGGCCCGATGGTCAGGATCTGATCCGGCGGAGGATCCGCCACAGCAGCACGAGCACGATCACCGCCGAGACGGCGGGGAGGACCCGCTTGAGTATGGGAATGCCGGCCGCCTCCACCAGGTCGATCGCCTCAGGGGTGGGGCGCGGCGCCTCGGGGCGGGCGGCGGTCGGCGCCGCCGAGGGGCCCGGGACCGCGTCCGCGGGCGAGACCGCAGCCGGTTCACCGGGTCCGGCAGCCGCCGAGGCCGCGACCGGTTCGCCGGGTACGGCCTCGGCGGCGCCACCCGCCGC
>DASYTU010000173.1:0-6391 GCA_036001925.1 Actinoplanes sp. | reverse complement strand
GCGATGCCAGCGGCTGAGGCCGCGGCTACGACGCCCACCGCAGTCGCCGCGTCCGGCTCGCCGGACCCGGGGGCCTTCTTCCTGGCCCGGCGCTCGCGGAGTATCTCGATGACGATCGGGAGCACCGAGATCAGCACGATCAGCGCGACCACCGGAAGGATGTAGCGGTCGATCTGGTCGCCGATCGCGTCGTAGATCTGCCGCGCCAGCAGGTAACCGACCAGCAGGACGCCCTCGGTCCACAGGATCGCGCCGACGATGTTCCAGAGCAGGAACTTGCGCGCCGGCATGCCCAGCGCGCCCGCGACCGGGTTCAGGAACGTCCGGACGATCGGGATGAACCGGGCCAGCACCACGGCTTTCGCCGGGCCGAACTTCTCGAAGTAGTACTCGGCCTTGTCCACGTACTCGCGCTTGAAGAATCTTGAGTCCGGCCGGTCGAACATCCGCCGGCCGTATCGCGCGCCGAGCAGGTGGCCGAGCTGTGCCCCGAGGATGGCGCAGATCGGCGCGCCGATCAGCAGACCGGCGAGCGATATCCGGGTCCCGTTGCCGAAGATCGAATCGGCCACCGGCGACGCTGCGACACCGGCCAGGAACAGCAGCGAGTCGCCGGGGAAGAAGAACCCGACGAGCAGGCCGGTCTCCGCGAACAGGATCGCCCAGACCCCGATGAGACCGAACGTCTGCAGGAGCTCCTTGGGGTCCAGCGGGTTGAGGGCAAGCTGCTCCGAGAGCGCATGGATGTCCACGCCGTGCAGCGTACCTGGGCACCCCGGTGCGCTTGCTGTGAAAGCCCTGGACCTCCGCTACTCATAGTCGTCGTCGATCGGCACCTCACGGGACTGCTCAAGCGCGTCCCACTCGGGCGCTTCGATGTCTTCCAAGGACGTCGGCTCGTCGTCTTCGGGCTCATCGGTGTGATCGGCGTCGGTGGCCTGTTCGGCGGCGTCGGCCTCCGGGGCCTCGAGGTCAAAACCGGGGGTATCCCTCGGGTAGCTCATCGTCGACTCCCTCCGCACGGGGCCTGCGGTTTCACGGTACGGCCCAAAAGCGTCCCCGGAGATCGGCCGCGGTAAACCGGGGCGATTTCCACCCACCTCGCGGGCTGCGGAATACTGCCTGCTAGAGGACAGCGCGGTCCTGCCCTCTAGCGCCTCACTCCGTCGCAAGATCAAGGAGCTCTTCCGATGCCCATCGCTTCCCCTGAGGTCTACCGCGAGATGCTCGACCGCGCCAAGGCCGGCGCGTTCGCGTATCCCGCGATCAACGTGACGTCCTCGCAGACTTTGAACGCGGCCCTTCAGGGCTTTACAGAGGCGGGCAGCGACGGCATTGTCCAGATTTCTACGGGCGGGGCCGAGTACCTGTCCGGCCACACCGTCAAGGACATGGTCGCGGGCGCGGTCGCGCTGGCCCAGTTCGCGCACGAGGTGGCCAAGAACTACCCAGTCAACGTCGCGCTGCACACCGACCACTGCCCGAAGGACAAGCTCGACAAGTACGTACGCCCGCTGCTCGCGATCTCCAAGGAGCGCGTGGCCCGCGGCGAGCCGCCGCTGTTCCAGTCGCACATGTGGGACGGGTCGGCAGTACCGCTCGAGGAGAATCTGCGCATCGCCGAGGAGTTGCTCGCCGACTGCGCGGCCGCGCACGTCGTCCTGGAGATCGAGGTCGGCGTGGTCGGCGGCGAGGAGGACGGCGTCGTCGGCGCGATCGACGACAAGCTGTACTCGACCGTTGAGGACGGCCTGGCCACCGCCGCGGCGCTCGGCCTGGGTGAGAAGGGCCGCTACATCACGGCGCTGACGTTCGGCAACGTGCACGGCGTCTACAAGCCCGGCAACGTCAAGCTTCGCCCCGAGATTCTCAAGGAGATCCAGGACGCGGTCGGCGCCAAGTACGGCAAGGAGAAGCCGTTCGATCTGGTCTTCCACGGCGGCTCCGGCTCGCTGCTCTCCGAGATCCGGGCGGCACTGGACTACGGCGTCGTCAAGATGAACATCGACACCGACACCCAGTACGCGTTCACCCGCCCGGTCGCGGACCACATGTTCCGCCACTACGACGGCGTGCTGAAGGTGGACGGCGAGGTCGGCAGCAAGAAGGCGTACGACCCGCGTGCCTGGGGCAAGCGTGCCGAGGACGGCATGGCCAAGCGCGTCGTCGAGGCGTGCGAGAACCTGCGCTCGACCGGCACCACTGTATCGAAGTAATCGCGCCACGGCGGCCGGTCCCGAACGACGGGGCCGGCCGTTGTCATGTTGCGCCGTTACGCAGAGGCATGGGTACGATCCTCTTCTGTGCCGGAGGGAGGTGGTCGTGCTCGGCATCGCGGGATATGAACCCGAGTGGCACCACGACGCCGAGGCTCTCGCCGCAGTCCACCGGCACAGGTTTGCGCGGCTCATCGGCCATGAGCTCCGCTGCGGCTGGCTGATGTGGGATGTGGCGGAGCGCGGCTGGTTCGCCGACGGGCCGGTGATCCTCAGCTTCGACGGCACCCAGGTGGAAATTACTCACCGCAAGTTCGACGAGTGTGCAATCACCTGGGACCAGGTCGACATGAGCGTGCCGATCGACTGGTACGAACACTTCGACTGGCGCCCGGACCCGCATGTGGCGCTCCGCCGCGCCCGTGGCAAGGCGCTGCGCGCCGTCAACATCATCGAGCTGATCACGGTCGCCGAGTGGCGGCCCCGCATCCTGCACGCCGTGGAGTTCCTGTTCGACGGCGCGCGCCTGGCGATCTACAACGCCATGGACGAGAACGGCCTCACCGACGTACCGGAAGTGGATCTCCCGGTGCACAGCTGGCGCCGCGTCCACATCGCCTGACCCGCGGCCCACTCAGTCGCGGGACAGTGCGGCCATCGCGTCGTCGACGGAGTCGGTGACAACGATCAGGTGCGACTGATCGCCGTACGGGGACCGAGCCAGCAGCGGCCTGAGCAGCGCCTCGACCGGCAGTGCCGACCAGTGGTCGGAGCCCAGGAAGACGAACGCGCCGGATGGACCGTCGGTTTGATAGAACGTCTTGGTCGCGGCCTGGAAGACCTCCTGCACCGTGCCGGCCCAGCCGGGCGCGAACACGATCCCGCCGCGGCACAGCCGGAGGATGGAGTCCTCGCGGACCGCGTTGGAGAAGTACTTACCGATCTGACCCGCGAACAGGTTCGCCGGCTCGTGGCCGTACAGCCAGGTCGGAAGCGCCAGGCCTCCGAAGGTGAGCCGCCCGACCACGTCCTGGACCGCGGCCGGGGATGCGGGGTAGGCCTCATGCACCGCGAGCGCCGCGCCCGTGTACGGATCGTGATCCAGGAAGTCCGGCGCGGGAGCGAGCATGTCGATCGCGGCCGACAGTTCGCCGGCCGGCCGTGCCGCGAAGTACGCGCCGAGGTTGGCGGCCTCCATCACCCCGGGGCCGCCGCCGGTGACGACCAGCCGGCCGGCGCCGGCCAGGCGCCAGGCCAGAGTCGCGGCCATCCGGTACGGCGCGGAGCCGCGCGGTTCGGCGTGCCCACCCATGATCCCGACCGCGCCGCCGGCCCCGTGCACGGCGACCCAGGCGGCGAGCGCCTTGCCGAGCGCGTTGTCGATGCCCGCGTCGTGCAGCCGCTGCGCCAGCGCCTCCCGGATATCGGGCGTGGCGCCGCCGTGGGCGAGAAAGTGCTCGTAGACCTGGGTGTCGTACATTCCGGCGAAGCCACCCTGCCCGAACCCGTACGCCAGGTCCTCGGGCGTGTAGAGCGTCGCCGGATGCGTCGGGTACGGCCGGGCGACGAACGGGGGCACCAGGTGCGCACCGCGCCGGACCAGGTCGATCTCCACCTCGGGGGACGCCAGCCGGCAGCCCACGAAGAGCGTGCCGTGCACGTCCACGCGGGAGAAATCGGGCGGGTTCAGGTCGAGACGCAGCCCGAGGATGATCAACCCGGTGAGCGATCGCTTGGCGAGATGCATGTCGAACTCGGCCCGCGACTCGATCTCGTCCGAGGTCGCATCGAACGGCATGTCCCCGCCGAGCACGGGCTGCAAAGGATCACCAGGCATCCCTCCATCTTGCCGTCGCCCCGCCACCGGCCGGTCGCGGCCCTGATGGACCGGCGCTTGCGGCGCGTGTGGTGGATCACGCCGCACGGACCCACCCGGGCTGGGCCGGCCGGTCCTTGCCGGGTTGAATGGACGTATGCAGAACCTCCTTCCCGAGCCGCCGGCCACCTTGCTTCCGGCGAACGACGAGGCCGACAAGGCGCTCGCGGAGGCGGCCCAGACCGGCACCGACGATGCCTACGCCAGCGTCGCTGCCCGCTTCCCCGCGTACAGCGGGGCCTGGGCCGCGCTGGCCGCCAACGCGCTCGCCGCGGGCCAGCCCATCGCCGCGTACGCCTATGCGCGTACCGGCTATCACCGTGGCCTCGACGCGCTGCGCCGCAACGGCTGGAAGGGGCACGGCCCGATCCCTTGGTCGCACGGGCCCAACCAGGGCTTCCTGCGCTCCCTGCACAGCCTGTCGCAGGCCGCCGCCGCGATCGGCGAGTCCGACGAGGCGGCCCGCTGCGCCCAGTTCCTCCGCGACAGCGACCCAGCCGCAGCCGACGAGCTGTCTTGACGACCTCGCTCCGCTCGGGCCCCTCGGTTACAGGCCTTCGGCTACCGCGGCGGCGATCTTCAGCCAGGCGTCTCTCGTCTGGCTGCTCAGCTGGCCGTAGCGGAGCGGCTCGCCGGAGTCGATGAGCCGTTCGTACGGGGCCAGCAGCACCGCGCGGGTCCGCGCCGCGAAGTGTCGCTGGATCGCCGGCAGGTCGATGTCCTTGCGGGTCGGCGGCATCGACACCACGCTCACGGATTGCCGCACCAGCCGCTGGCGGCCGCTCTGCTCGAGGTGGTCGAGCATCCGGGCCGCCGTCTCGGCGGAGTCGTTCCGGGCGGACATCGTGACGACGAGCTGGTCGGTGGCGTCCATCGCGGCCTGCCAGTTCTGGGCGCGAACGTTGTTGCCGGTGTCCACGAAGATCAGCTTGTAGAACCGGCTGACGATCTCCCTGATCTCCGCGAACGCGCTGGCCGTGAGCATCTCACCCGCGGTCGCGGACTCGTCGGAGGCGAGCACGTCGAACATGCCTTCGCCCTGGGCGCGCACGTACTGCGACAGGTCGCCGACCCGGCCATGAGCGCCGCGGAAGAGGTGCAGGTCGCGCATCATGTCGCGGACCGTACGGGCGTGGAAGTCCTGCTGCGCGCGCATGCCGAGCGTGCCCTGGGTCTCGTTGTTGTCCCAGGCCAGCACGTAGCCGCCGCGTTTCTGGCCGAATGTCATCGCCAGCAGGAGTACCGCCACGGTCTTGCCAGCGCCGCCCTTCGGGTTGACGACGGTGACCTGCCGCAGCCCGCCGAAGTTGCGCCGGACCATCTCGACGTCCTGCTTGTACTCCAGCTCATGCTTGCCCGGCGCGAGCCTGACCAGCCCCATCGTGCCCTTGCGCAACATCGCCCGAGCGCCCATCGTCGCGGTCGGCTCGGCCGGCTTCGCCAGCCGGCGCCGCGCGAATTCCTCCGCGGTAGGGGTGCCGTCCGCGACCCACGACAATTGCTGGTACGGGTCGACGGGCGGTGGCTGCTGGCTCGGCTCGGCCGGCGGCTGGCCGGTGATCGGCGGCTGGTGCACCTGCGGGTGCGGCCGCATGGCCCGCGGATCCACGATCGGCGGGTAAGGACCCGGCGGCCCGTGGTATGGCGGGGCGTCCGGCGACCCTTGGTACGTCGACCCTTGGTACGGCGGCGCGGGCGAGACCCCACCCTGCCACCGGTCCGGCGGCAGTGGTGCGCGCGGACCTTGGTCGGGCGGCACATGGCCCGGCGTTGTCGGGCCGGCCGTCACCTGGTCGGGCGGCACCCGGCCGGGCGTTGTCGGGCCAGACCCCGTCGGGCCGGGCGTCACTTGGTCGGGCGTTGTGGTGCCGGGCCCGGTCGGGCCAAACCGCGTCGGGCCGGGCGTCACTTGGTCGGGCGTTGTCGCGCCGGGCCCCATCGTGCCGGGCGTCACCTGGCCGGGGGGCACCTGCCCGGGCTGCGCTTGTCCCGCCGGCTGATGGCCCGGCGGTATCAGGCCTGATGTGCGCTGGCCGGGCGGCACGTGGTCCGCTGGGCGCTGGTCGGCCGGGACGTGAGCGGACCGGGCCTGGCCGGGCGGGACTGGCCCTGGCCGGTACACGGCGCCGGTGTTCTGCGGTGCCCCGTCCTCGAGGCTGCGCCGCGGCGTCACCGTCGGGTAGTAGGCGGCCCGTTGCGACGTGTTCGGCACCTGGGCACTCGCTCCGACCCGGCCGGGCGGGGTGGACCCGGGCGGGGCGACGTCCGGTGCGGGGCCGGGACGGCCGCGGTTGCGGCT
>DASYTU010000172.1:0-24846 GCA_036001925.1 Actinoplanes sp. | reverse complement strand
ATGATGCCGAACTGCCGGCGGCCGTCCGGGGTGCTCAAGACAATCGTGTCGAAGCCGACGATGGCTCCGGTCTTGCCGACCAGGAACCCGCCCGGCGTCTCCAGGATCTCCACGCCTAGGCCATCATGCAGGGCCAGCCCGCCGGTGGGGACCACCGCTGTCATCTCGGCCAGCAGCCCCGGTGGCAGCAGTCGGCCACCCAACAGGGCGCGGAAAAAGCGGGTCAGGTCGTCAGGGGTGGAGATCATATTGCCGGTCGCCCACGTGAACGACGGGTTGTAGATGGTGAAGTCCAGCAGCGGGCCCTCCAGCGTCTCTCCCTCCGGGCTGACCGGCAGGCTGTAGCCGCGTGACTTCGGGCTGGGCAGGCCCGCAGAGTCGACCGGGAAGAAGGTGTCGCGCAGCCCGATCGGCCGCAGGATGCGCCGGGCCAGCTCCTGGCCGAGCTTCCGGCCGGTGGCCGCCTCCACAATCAAGCCGACCAGCACGTAGGCAGTGTTGGAATACGCCGAGCCCGTGCCCGGCGGAAAGTCCGGCGGTCGGTCGGCCACCGCGCCGACCAGCTGTTGCGGGGTCCAGCTGCGGAATCGTCCCTGCCAGGACCCATACAGCGTCGGAAGGACGGCGAAGAAGTAGTCGGGCACCCCGCTGGTGTGGTTGAGCAGCTGACGGATGTTGACCCGATCGCCGTAGGGCAGGATCCCCGGCAGCCACCGTTCCACCGTGTCCGCCAGCGACAGCCGGCCCTCGGCCACCAGCTGCAGCACCACCGTGGCCACGAACGACTTGGTCACACTGCCGACCCGGTAATGCAGCCCCACTCGCATCGGCCGGCCGGTGCGCAGATCGGCCACCCCGCTGGCAGCCTGCACGACACCACGCTCGTCGCGCACCCACGCTGCGGCGCCGGGCACCCCGGCCGCCACGAGCTGATCCAGCAGTCCCTGCAGCTCACCGGAATCGATCCGCGGCGACGCCGCTACGGCCGTACTCCCGGGAGTGCCGGGGCCGGCCGCCGCCCCGGCCCCGGCCGACGCCAGCACCACGGCGGCCGCCACCGCCATCGCGACCGTCGTGGTCAGGAATCGTCTGGCTGACCTGGCCATCGCAGCCCCCAGAGCGAGCAGGATCAGTCCCATGCGTCCCGGCTAGGCTGCACCCGCCGTGCGCCCAAATCAATCCCCCATTCCCCAGAGATGCCTTGCGTCTTACCGCGTGCACCCGCCGCAGCAATTCATCAACATCCACGCGAAGATCATCAGGAAGATAGGAACATGCCGAGCGCGGCGGCTCCCGCCTTAGGTTAGGAGGGCGCGACCTCACTCGCCGGCGACACGGCTGTGACCTGCACAAGCCGTCTGCCTCGCATCGGTCAGGCTGTAAGGTTCGGCACGTATTGGGCACGATCGACAAGTGGGAACAGGCTGGCGCGCGGCCATGGTTACACGCTGGTTGCCGCCGGCTGGGGTGCCAGCGACTGTTGGGTGTGCAGCCGGGCCGTCAGCACCTCCTCGTCGAGGGGTTTGGCAAAGTCGTAGCCCTAGCCGAGTGCTGTCGTCGGTACGCTAAATCTCGCTCGGCCGACTCACGCCGATAGCGCTTGTCCTCTCTTCGACTCACGATGTCCGGTGCGGTCGGGCCGCCGACCGCCATGCCACGTTCGGCGACGAGCGTACTGAAGCGGGCACGCACGAGTGTCGTCACCCGAAGCGTTCCCATGCGCTTTCCCACTCGCATTTGCTCGGCGCTCGCTGCCACCGTTAGCGGTGACACACTCCAAGGATGCGCTTCGCAAGAGGGCTCGTCCCGATGCTCGGCGGTGCGGTGTGGGCCGGTTCCTGGTACCTCATGTACCTGGAGGTCACCCGCTGGCACCACGTCAAGCCGTCGCTGGCATTCAACTCGGACATTGCTCCGAAGGCCCAGCCGGGACTGCCGCTGATCCTGCTATATGTCGCCTGCGTAGCCGGCCCACTGATGGTCTTAACCGGAACGGTCGTACAGATCCACGCGCGCCGAACCGTTCGATGATCCCTGCCATCCGACCCGCCCACATCAACCTGTCGAGAACTCGGCCGGCACTCAGCACCAGCGGATTAAGAGGACAGCCGCCGAGCCACGGTCCTGGCTTGACCGCGGCTCGGCACCTGTATGGGGCGGGCTGGCCGTGCCGTACTTGCGGCCGGTTGGCGTCACATAGGGGTCGAAACCACGACCCGGATCCGGCCGCGCGATTCCCGCGCTTCACGACGTCGACGCGCCAGTCACCGTGCGGCGTCTGCATCGCGTACTCGATCACCGGCTCACGACATCGACGTCACGTCTTCGCGATCAAGCCGTGAACTGCCGTAACGAACTACGACGAGGTGGTTTGAAGCCGCTGTGACGTCTTGCCATTGCGGAATGTGGCGGTCGTCATAGGTCTCGTCGTAAGACTGATCACTCTCGAATATCCGAAGCGGCCCGCCGCCGGATTGAGGCGGCGCTCAACATGGCCGAGGACGAATGACCTTCGTTGTCGCGTAGTTGTCGCGGCGAACAAGCCGGAACGGGAACGAGTGAGAACGAACAAGACGGAGAGTGATGCCGCGGAGACCCCGCTTGGCCGGCGTTCGCGCTGGTCAGCGAGGCCTTTCTCATGATCGCGGCGGAGGGCGTGGGATTCGAACCCACGGAGACGCGGAACGCCTCACCGGTTTTCAAGACCGGCGCCATCGGCCACTAGGCGAGCCCTCCCGTGGTGCCAGACCAGTCTGCCAGACCTGCGACCCGACCGTCGGGGCAGGCCAGCCGTCCGTGTCAGGCGCTTAAGCGAAACTTATATCAAGCCTCTTAACATGCCTACGAGCTGCTGAAACACGTGCCGACGTGCACCTGTAACGGTTGACATCGTATCGACGGAGGTGTTTATTGTTCGCTGCCTTACCTATCCCGGCCAGGCCCCCACCTCCGGCAAGGGAGTCCCCACCGTGTCCACCGCCAGGAAACGAACCATCCAGGCGAGCGTGCTCGCCCTGGCGCTCGCCGGTACCGGCGCGGCCGTCGCGCTCGCGCCGTCCGCGTTCGCCGCCAACGAGCAGGTCAACGTCTACCTCACCACCACCAACGACAGCGGCGGCCGGAACGTGACGCGCGGTCTGCAGCAGCAGACGCCGATCTCGTTCGCGAGCAGCACCGGCAGCGCCAACCAGACGATCACCGTCAACGAGAACACCACGTACCAGCCGTTCGAGGGTGCGGGCGCGTCGATCACCGACACCGCCGCCTTCGACATCAAGGGAAGCGGCGCCCTCTCGGCCGCCACCCAGAACGACGTCATGAACCGTCTGTTCGACCCGACCACCGGCATCGGCGTCAGCGCGCTGCGCAACGTGATCGGGTCCTCGGACCTGGCGCAGTACAGCTACTCGTACGACAACACGTGTTGCGATGTGGGCGACTTCTCGCTGTCCCGCGATGCCGACATCATGGCCCTGACCAAGCAGGCCCGGAGCCTCAACCCGGCGCTGTTCGTGATGGCGTCCCCGTGGTCGGCGCCGCCCTGGATGAAGGACAACAACGCTTACAGCCAGGGCTACCTGCAAGCGCAGTACTACCCGGCCTACGCCCAGTACTTCGTCAAGTACATCCAGGGCTACCAGGCCCAGGGCGTGCCGATCAGGTACGTGACCGAGCAGAACGAGCCCGGATGCTGCCCCGGCTACCCGTCGATGCAGTGGAACGCGTCCGGCCTGGACTACTTCGCCAAGACCAACCTGCTGCCGGCCCTGCAGAACGCCGGCCTGAGCACCAAGCTGCTGATCGGCGACTGGAACTTCGACACGTACGACGCGTGGGTCGCGCCGCTGATCAACGACTCGGCGATCCGCAACCACCCGAACTTCGGCGGCATCGCCTGGCACGACTACGCGGGCAGCCCGTCCACCGAGACGGCGGTCCACAACCAGTTCCCGAACGTGAACATGTACAACACTGAGCACTCGGGCGGCACCTGGGTCAGCAACCAGCAGGCCGAGGACATGGGCGACCTGATCGACTACTTCCGTAACTGGGGTCGCAGCTGGACGAAGTGGTCGATGGCCGTCGACGAGCAGATGGGCCCGCACAACGGGGGCTGCGGCACCTGCACCGGCCTGGTCACCGTGCATCGCAACGACAGCCGTCGCGGCCAGGTCGACTACACGATCGAGTACTACACGATGGGTCACCTGACCAAGTTCGTGCGACCGGGCGCGGTGCGCATCGACTCGACCGCCAACGGCACCGTCCCGAACGTCGCGTTCAAGAACTCGGACGGCTCCAAGGCGCTGATCGCGTACAACACCAGCGGCGGCACGCAGACCGTCAAGGTCAACTGGGGCGGCCAGTCGTTCGTGTACAGCCTGCCGACAAAGACGTCCGCCACCTTCACCTGGGGCGGCTCCCAGTCCGGCGGCGGCCGTACCGGTCCGATCATCGGGTACGGCGGCAAGTGCGTCGACGTGGCCGGCGCGAACACGGCGAACGGCACCCCCGTGCAGCTCTACGACTGCAACGGCACCGCCGCGCAGGTCTGGACCTTGGCGAGCGACGGCTCCATCCAGGCGCTCGGCAAGTGCATGGACGTCACGGCGGCATCGACCGCCAACGGCACGAAGATCCAGCTCTACGACTGCAACGGGACCGGCGCCCAGAAGTGGTCGGTGAGCGGCAGCGCACTCGTCAACACCGGCTCGGGCAAGTGCCTCGACGCCACCGACTTCAGTTCCGCAAACGGCAACCAGCTGCAAATCTGGTCCTGCACCGGCGCGGCGAACCAACAATGGAAGGTACCCGCATGAACCGCCGCACCAAGATCCTCGCGCTCGTCACCACCACCGCGGTCGTCGGCACGCTCGGCGTCCTCGGCATCACCAGCGCCCTGGCCGCCACGGCCGGCCCGATCAAGGGGTACGGCGGCAAGTGCGTCGACGTCGCCGGCGCCAACCCGGCGAACGGCACGCCGGTGCAGCTCTATGACTGTAACGGCACCAACGCGCAGAACTGGACCGTCGGCAACGGCGACAACTCGATCCAGGCGCTGGGCAAGTGCATGGACGTCACCGCGGCGTCCACGGCCAACGGCGCCAAGGTCCAGCTGTACGACTGCAACGGAACCGGTGCCCAGAAGTGGACGGTGTCCGGCGGCGCCCTGGTCAACACCGGGTCGGGCAAGTGCCTGGACGCCACGAACTGGAGCTCGGCCAACGGCAACCAGCTGCAGATCTGGTCCTGCACCGGTGCCGCCAACCAGCAGTGGACACTGCCGGGCGGCGGTACGCCCACGCCGCCGCCGAGCACAGGCGGTCCCGGCATCAAGGCAGTCGCACCGTACTACTACACCGGCTGGGGCAACCCGCCGAACCTGACCACGGTCACCAACGCGACTGGCGTCAAGTGGTTCACGATGGCGTTCATGCTGAACAGCGGCAACTGCGACCCCAAGTGGGACGGCGGCCGCGCGCTCATCGGCGGCCAGGACCAGGCCGCGATCAACACCATCCGGGCGAACGGCGGCGACGTCGTCGTCTCGTTCGGCGGCGCGAGCGGGCCGTGGCTCGAGCATTACTGCACCAGCGCCACCGCGCTGGCGGCCGCGTACCAGAAGGTCATCAACGCGTACCGGCTCAAGGCGATCGACATCGACATCGAGGGCACGCCGTACGACACGCCGGCGGACCAGCAGAAGACGGTCGACGCCCTGAAGATCATCAAGGCCAACAACCCGGGCATCACCACCTACATCACCCTCGGCAGCGGCACGAGCGGGCCGGACAGCTCGTTGATCAACCGAGCTGCCGGCGCGGGTCTGGTCGTGGACGGCTGGGGCATCATGACCTTCGACTGGGGCAACACGTCGGGTAACCAGGGCAACCTGACGATCCAGGCGGCCGACGGACTGAAGAACAGGCTCAAGTCCGCGTACGGCTGGTCGGACGCCGACGCGTACAGGCACGTGGGCATCTCGTCCATGAACGGCATCACCGACGAGCACGCCACGGTGACGCTGGACGACATGCGGACGATCACCGCGTACGCGCAGGCGCACACCATCGCCCGGCTCACGTTCTGGTCGTTGAACCGCGACCGGCAGTGTTCCGGCTCCTATCCCAACAACGACACCTGCAGCGGCGTCGCGCAACCGGCGTACGAGTACACCCGGATCATCGGCGCCTACAAGGGCTGAGTCCGGTCCCATACGGAGGGTCCGCGGGCGGCGGTGGGTGCCGCCCGCGGACCCTCTCCCTGCGGCAAGCTGGAACACGTGCATGCGATCGTGATCGAGAAGCCGAACGAACTGGCCTGGGCCGAGGTGCCCGATCCGGAGCCCGCGGAAGGCGAGGTCGTGATCGACGTCGCCGCCGCGGGCGTCAACCGGGCCGACGTCATGCAACGCGAGGGCCACTATCCACCGCCGGCCGGCGCTCCGCCGTACCCCGGCTTGGAATGCTCCGGCGTGATCAGCGCGACCGGCCCTGGGGTGATGGACCACCGCGTCGGCGAGCGAGCCTGCGCCCTACTGGCGGGCGGCGGTTATGCGGAGCGCGTCGCCGTCCCGGCCGGGCAGCTGTTGCCGGTGCCGATCGGCATGTCGTTGCTGGAGTCGGCGGCGCTGCCCGAGGTCGCGTGCACGGTGTGGTCCAACGTGGTGGACATCGCCCGGCTGCGAATGGGCGAGACGCTGCTGGTGCACGGCGGGGGCGGCGGCATCGGGACGTTCGCGATCCAGCTCGGCAAGGCACTCGGCGCCACCGTCGTGGCGACCGCCCGCGCCGCGAAGCACGACAAGCTCCGCGCGTTGGGCGCGGACCTCGCGATCGACTACACGTCCGAGGACTTCGTGGCGACCACGAAGGCTTTCACCGGCGGCCGCGGCGCGGACGTCGTGCTGGACATCGTCGGCGCCAAGTACCTGGGTCGCAACGTCGACGTCCTGGCCACGAACGGCCGGATCGCGACCATCGGGCTGCAGGGCGGCCGCAATGGCGAGCTCGACCTGGGCGCGTTGATGGCCAAGCGCGGATCGATCTCGGCGACCACCTTGCGCGCCCGTCCGGTTGCGGAGAAAACCAAGATCGTCAAGGGGGTACGGGAGCAGGTGTGGCCGCTGGTCGAGGCGGGCGCGATCCGGCCGGTCATCGAGACCACCCTGCCGATGACGGCCGCTGCCGAGGCGCTTCGCCTGATGGAGTCCAGCGACCACATCGGCAAGATCTTGTTACTCCCCTAGGAGCACGCGCGGCCCGGGGCCGGTCGTGGCGAGCCGGTCGTCCGGATTGATCAACTTGCAGCGCTGCATCGACAGGCATCCGCACCCGATACAGCCCGTGAGCTGGTCACGCAGCCGCTCCATCAGCGTGATCCGCTCCTCGAGCCGCCGGCGCCAGCGCGCCGACAGCCGCGACCAGTCGGCCTTGGTGGGCGTGCGGTTCTCCGGTAAGGACTCGAGCGCCTCGCGGATCTCGTCGAGCGACACCCCGACCTGCTGGGCGATCCGGATGAAGGCCACCCGGCGCAGTTCGGACCGTTGGTACCGGCGCTGGTTGCCGCCCGTCCGCGTGGACCGGATCAGCCCTTCCTTCTCGTAGTAGCGCAACGCCGAGGGCGCCACGCCGCTGCGGGCCGCGAAGTCCCCTATGGCAAGCGTCTCCATGCGGTTCCCTTGAGTTGAAGTGAGCTTTAAGTTGCACTCTATCCGTATGACTGTGACAGCGACGAACGCCGATGTCCTGCCTGCGCTGCTGCGAAGGTTGACCGGGGACGAGAAGCACGCGCCGAGCGCGCACTCGACGCTCGACGTGCTGTGGGTGCTCTACGACCGGATCCTGCGCGTCACCCCCGAGACCGTCGACGAGCCGGACCGCGACCGCTTTCTGCTCTCCAAGGGTCACGGACCGGCGGCGTACTACGCCGTGCTGGCCGCCAAGGGGTTCATCCCGGCGGAGTGGCTCGACGACCTCGGCGGGTGGGACAGCCGGCTCGGCCACCATCCGGACCGCGTGCTCATCCCGGGCGTCGAGGTGGGCACCGGGTCGCTGGGGCACGGCCTCGGCCTCGCCGTGGGTACGGCGCTCGGGCTGCGCGCGCAGGGCTTCCTCGACTCGCGGACGTTCGTGCTGCTCGGCGACGCGGAGCTGGACGAGGGTTCGAACTACGAGGCGATCGCGTACGCCGCGGCGGCGCGGGTTCCGCTGACCGCGATCGTGATCGACAACCAGTCGTCGACGCACGGCTGGCCCGGCGGATGGTCCGCGGCGCCGACAGCGGCCAGCGCCGGCGGAACGTCCGCGGCCATAGCGGCCCGGTTCTTCGGCTGGACGACATCCATCGTGGACGGCCGCGACCACGACGCCATCGCCCGGGCGCTCGCGAACCGGGACCGGGTCCGGCCGCACGTCGTCGTCGCCACCGTGGAACGGAAGGGATCCTGATCATGCGGGACACGTTCATCGCCGCCACCAGCGCGCTGCTCGACGAGGATCCGCGAACGGCGCTCGTGCTCGCCGACATCTCCGCCGCCCAGTTCCGCCCGGCCGCCCGCCGGCATCCGGACCGGGTGATCAACGTCGGCATCCGCGAGCAGCTCATGACCGGCGTGGCGGGCGGGCTGGCGCTCACCGGGCTGCGGCCGTACCTGCATTCGTATGCGCCGTTCCTGGTCGACCGGGCGTACGAGCAGATCAAGCTCGACCTCGGGCATCAGGACGTCGGGGCGGTGCTGGTCAGCATCGGCGGGTCGTACGACGCCTCGGCCGAGGGCTACACCCACCAGTCGCCGGGTGACGTCGCGCTGCTGGACACGCTCGACGGCTGGACGGTGCACGTGCCGGGTCACCGGGACGAGGTGCCGGCGCTGCTGCGCGCGGCGGCGGCAAACGACGACCGGGTCTATGTGCGCCTGTCGGAGCAGGAGAATTCCCGGGCGTTCGCGCCCACCAACGAGCTGCAGGTCGTGCGCCGCGGATCTGCGGGCGCGCCGGTGGTGCTCGCGGTCGGCCCGATGCTCGACCCGATCCTCGAGGCCGTGACCGGGCTGGACGCCACGGTCGCGTACACGTTGACACCCCGGCCGCTGGACACCGCCGGCCTGCGCGCACTGGTCAGCCACGACGTGATCGTGGTCGAGCCGTACCTGGCCGGAACGTCGAGCCGGCTAGTGGCGGCCGCCCTCTCCGACGTGCCGCACCGGGATTTGCACCTGGGCGTGGGCCGGCACGAGGTCCGCCGGTACGGCAGGCCCGCGGATCACGCCCGAGCGCACGGCCTCGACGCGACCGGCTTGCGTACCTCGATCGTCCGTTTCCTCGCGGGACAACCGGCCACGCCTCATTCCTAGGCGGCGGCTGTCGAACTACAGCAGCTCGACCACGGTGGCGTTGGCCATTCCGCCGCCCTCGCACATCGTCTGCAGGCCGTACCGGACGTTGTGCTGCCGCATGTAGTGCAGCATCGTCGTCATGATCCGGGCGCCGGAGCCGCCGAGCGGGTGGCCCAGCGCGATCGCCCCGCCGCGCGGGTTGAGGCGGGACGGGTCGGCGCCGGTCTCTGCCAGCCATGCCAGCGGCACGGGCGCGAACGCCTCGTTCACCTCGTACACGCCGATGTCGTCGAGCTCGAGACCCGCCGTGTCCAGCGCTTTCGCGGTGGCCGGGATGGGTGCGGTGAGCATGATGACCGGATCGTCGGCCGCGACAATCGCGGTGTGGACGCGCGCGAGCGGCCGCAGGCCGTACGCCGCGGCCCACCGCGACGTGGTGACCGCGAGCGCCGCGGCGCCGTCGGAGATCTGCGACGCGGTGCCCGCGGTGACGACGCCGTTCGCCTTGAACGGGGTCTTCAGCGCACCGAGCTTCTCCAGCGTCGTGTCGCGGCGGATGCCCTCGTCCTGCTTGGCGTCCGCGACGGGGGCGATTTCATCGTCGAACTCGCCCGCGTCCTGCGCCGCCGCCGCCTTGGCATGGCTGGCCAGCGAGTACTCGTCGAGCTGCCGACGGGTGAAGCCCCACCGGGCCGCCATCATCTCGGCGCCGACACCCTGACTGAACTCATCGACCCCGAAGCGCTCCTTGACGGACGCGCCGAACGGGTCCTGGCCCATCGCGCTCGAGCCCATCGGCACCCGGGTCATCGACTCCACGCCACCGGCCACGACCAGGTTGGCCTGGCCGGACAGCACGGTCGCGGCCGCGAAGTGCAGCGCCTGCTGGCTCGACCCGCACTGCCGATCGAGCGTGGTGCCGGGCACGGACACGGGCCAGCCGGCCGCCAGCACGGCGTTGCGGCCGACGTTCCACGACTGCTCGCCGACCTGGGAGACGCAACCCCAGATCACGTCCTCGACCTGTGCCGGGTCGAAGCCTGAGCGGGCGGCCAGGCTGCGCAGCACATGCGCGGAGAGATCGACCGGATGGACGCCGGCCAGCCCGCCGCCGCGCCGGCCCACCGGAGTGCGTACCGCCCCCACGATTACCGCATCTCGCATACTCCCGACGCTACGCCCCCTGCCATAGTGGGACCATGTCGCCTCAACCCTGGCGGATCAAGCCCGTCCTGCCGGTCACCAAGGCGCTCGGCGCGATCGCGGTGGTGGTCCTGGTGCTGGCGTTCGGGCGCGACGACCCGGTGCAGTGGTTCCTCGCGGTCGCGGCCGCCGCCGCGTTGGCCGGCTGGGCACTGCGCGATCTGATCGCGCCGGTCCGGCTCGCGGCCGACCCCGACGGGGTCACGGTGGTCGTCGGATACGCCGGCCGTCGCCGGCTGGCCTGGTCGCAGATCGAGCGGGTACGGATGGACCGCCGCGAACGGCTCGGGCTACGCACCCGGCTGCTTGAGCTGGACGCCGGCGACAGCCTGTACCTGTTCAGCCAGCACGATCTGGGTGCCGATCCGGAGGAGGTGCTCGGCACCATGTTGGCGCTCAGGTCAGCGCCATCGTCCGGTAGACCGCAAGCGCAATGAGCAGCACGAAGACCAGGGCGCAACCGACGCCCTGGAACAACGCGCGCCGCTCCCTCGGGGCGTAGGCCATGATCGCCGCGACGATCGCGCCCACCGCGAGGCCGCCCAGGTGGCCGGCGACCGAGATGTTCGCGATCGTGAACGTGAAGATCACGTTGATGACGATGACCGGCAGGATCGGTGCGACGCTCAACTTCAGCCGTCTGAGGATCACGAAGATCGCCGCCATCAGGCCGAAGACCGCGGTCGAGGCACCGGCCGTCGCCGCGTTCGGCGCCGTGAACAGGTACGCCGCCACGTTGCCGCCGAGCCCGGCGAGCAGGTAGAGCGCGGTGAACCGCAGCGGGCCCAGGACCCGCTCGAGGTCGCGGCCCAGGATCCACAGCGCGTACATGTTCAGCAGCAGGTGCAGCAGGCCGTAATGCAGGAACATGGCCGTGACCAGGCGATACCACTCGCCCGCCGCGATGCCGTGGAGGGCCGTCTCGCCGGGGCCGTACGTCGCGTACCCGAGGACCGCGCCCCAGTCCGTGAGTGGCGTACTCGAACCGAGGAGGCCGCCCCACCCGCCGCCGGCGACGGACCGGGCGCCGCCGGTCGCGATCGAGATGATCATGACCAGCACGTTGATGCCGATCAGCGTCTTGGTGGCGACGGCGGCGCGGCCGGCCACGCCGCCGCCGAAGGCGGTGCGCGCCGGCCGCTGGCTACGCCTTCCCTCCGCGACACAATCCGGGCACTGGTGGCCGACCGACGCCGCGTTCATGCAATCGGGGCAGATCGGCCGGTTGCACCGGGTACACCGGACGTACGTCTCCCGCGACGGGTGGCGGTAGCAGACCGGAACCGTCGTGGGCACGTCACTCATGTCACAACGGTACCTGGACGGGGTAACTAGCCGTTGACCCGCTCGATCTCCACGCGCTCGACCACGACGTCCTCGCGGGGACGGTCGCCGGGACCGGTCGGGGTGTTGGCGATCGAGTCGACAACCTTGGCGGACTCCTGGTCCGCGACCTGGCCGAAGATGGTGTGCCGGCGGTTCAGGTGCGGGGTCGGGCTGACCGTGATGAAGAACTGCGAGCCGTTCGTGCCCGGCCCGGCGTTCGCCATGGCGAGCAGGTACGGCCGGTCGAACTGCAGCTCAGGGTGGAATTCGTCGCCGAACTGGTAACCCGGCCCACCGCGGCCGGTACCGGTCGGGTCACCCAGCTGGATCATGAAGCCGGCGATCACCCGGTGCGAGATCGTCCCGTCGTAGTACGGGCCGCTGCCCTTCTGGCCGGTCCGCGGATCGGTGTAGTCCTTGGTGCCCTCGGCGAGCTCCACGAAGTTGCGCACGGTCGCCGGCGCGTGGTCCGGGAACAGCTGCAGCCGGATCGGGCCGTGGTTGGTGTGCAGAGTGGCGTAAAGCGTCTCGGCCACGGGTACTCCTGTCTGTGTCGCGGTCGCCCATCCGCGTGTGAGGATCGGCGCTGGACAGTTCTTTGCAATTCGGATCCTCCCTCATGTGTCTGATCCGGCAGCGCGGGGGTACCTGGACGAAGGCAACATGTCGGGGTAGAGACCTCAGGAGGTGGGCACTGGTGTTCGCAACGATGCGCCGCAGGCGCCGCAGCGCGACGATGAAGCAGGAACTCGGCGAGAGCGTCGACCACTTGAAGCGCGCAGCCACACTCGCCGCGCAGGAGACCAGCGCGACCGTCGGCCCGAAGTTCAACGCGGCCCGCGGCCGCGTACAGCCGACCGCCGTCAAGGCCAAGGACGCCGCCTCGACCAGCTGGGAGTCGGCCGTGGCGGCGCTGACGCCGCTGATCGTCGCCGCGACCGAAAACGTGCGGCTCGGTGGCAAGAAGCCGGCCCCGGTCAGCAGGAAGCAGGCCAAGGCCAACCGGAAGAACGCGAAGAAGCTCGAGAAGCGCGCCAGCAAGGCGCTGGGCCGCAAGCGGGCCGGCCGCAGGCCGGGCAGGCTCTTCGGTCTCGCCCTGGCCGGAACCGCGGTGGGCGCGGGCGCGGCGTACGCGATGCGCCAGCGCAAGGCCGCCCAGTGGGACGAGTATGACCCGAACCGGCCGATCAGCTCGGCTCAGCAGGCCGGCGGCGCCGACGATGCCGCGTTCGAGCCGGCCAGCTCGGACTCAACCAACACGATGACCAGCGACACGAACGCGATGACCAGCGACACGACCGACCAGACGTCTTCGCCGCAGCACAGCCCGACGGTGGCCCGGATGGCCGGCGGCGGCAACAAGGAAAAGGAATAACCCGGTCGGTGTGAGCGTCGGGGGGCGGGCGCCCGCGCGGGCAGTCCGCCCTTCGTGCTGCGCCCGACTAAGGTGGCGGCAGCTCGGCGCGGGCCCGGATCAAGAAGGCCCGCTCGGCCTCGTTCCGCGTCAGGGCAACCGCCGCGTCGTACGCGGCCCGCGCGTCGGCCACCCGACCCAAGCGACGCAGCAGGTCGGCGCGGACCGCGTGCCACAGGTAGTACCCGTCGAGGTTGAGCTCGTCGACCAGGGCCAGCGCCTCCGGCGGGCCCGACACCTCGGCCACCGCGACGGCCCGGTTCAGCGCCACCACCGGCGTCGGCGCGAGCGCCATGAGCTGGTCGTACAGGGAAAGGATGGCCGGCCAGTCGGTGTCCGCGACGGTCGTCGCGGCGCTGTGCACGGCGTTGATCGCGGCCTGGATCTGGTACGGGCCGGGACGGTCGCGCCGCACGAGGTGGCGCACGATGGCCTGCCCCTCGGCGACCAGGGTGGAATCCCAGATCGAGCGGTCCTGGTCGGAGAGGCGGACGAAAGCGCCGTCCACGGTGGTGCGGGCGGGACGGCGGGCGTGGATCAACAGCATCAGAGCCAGCAGTCCCCACACTTCCGGTTCGTCGGGCATCAGTGTCGCGAGCAGGCGAGCCAGGCGGATCGCCTCGGCGCTGAGGTCGTCGCGGGTCAGGGATGGGCCGGAGCTGGCCGCGTACCCCTCGTTGAAGATCAGGTAGAGGACGGCCAGGACCGGCCGCAGGCGATCCGGGAGATCGGCCTCGCGCGGGATCCGATAGGGGATGCCGGCGTCGCGGACCTTGCCCTTCGCGCGGACGATGCGCTGCGCCATCGTGGCCTCGGGTACCAGGAACGCTCGGGCGATCTCCGGCGTGCTCAACCCGCCCAGCAGCCGCAGCGTGAGTGCGACCTGGGCGGCCTGGCCCAGCGCCGGATGGCAGCACGTGAAGATCAGCCGCAGCCGGTCGTCGCCGAGGACGTCGGGGCTCTGATCGGGGGAGAAGAGCAACGCGGCCTCCGCATGCTTCGCGAGTAGGCGGGACTCCCGGCGCAGACGATCGATGGCCCGGTTGCGCGCGGTGGTGATGATCCAGCCCGCCGGGCTCGGCGGGATGCCGTCGGCCGGCCAGCGCTGTACGGCCGCGGCGAAGGCGTCCTGCACCGCCTCTTCGGCGAGGTCGATGTCGCCGAGGAGGCGGGTGAGGACGGCGACCGAGCGCCCGTACTCGGCACGAAACACGCGCGCGACGTCGGACGCCACGGACGGCGGGCTCAGCTCTGAAATGGCCGCACCTCGATCGGAAGGGTCGTCGCCCTCGCCATCTTCGTTCCCCATGCCAGCGCCTCATCGAGATCGGACGCGGTGATCACCGTGAAGCCGCCGAGGTGTTCCTTACCCTCGGTGAACGGGCCGTCCGTCATCAGCACGTCCGGGCCGTTCGCGCGTACCACGGTCGCGGTGCTCGGCGGACACAGCCCGCCGGTGAACACGAACGCTCCGGCCGACACCATCTCGTCCTTGAGAACGGCCAGGTCGCGCATTATCGGTTCGAGCCGCTCGGGCGGGGGCGCCGGCCCGTCGGGTTGGTAGATGCTGATCAGATAAGTCTTCATGTTCGCCTCCTTCTCTCGCTTTGTGTGCAAGGTCTCGCTCTGTGTGCGAGGTCTCTCTCTGTGCGAGGTCTCGCCCTCTGTACAAGGTCTCGCCCTCTGTACGAGCGAGCGGCGCTCAAATCGACACCGCATTCGAAGATGCGAGTCTGGCCGGACAAAGTCCGGAATGTGTGTCGGCATGGTCGACGGAATTGCCAATTGTGTCCGGGTTCCCATTGTCGCGCCTCCGGCTACCCGGCCTCGACAACCTGAGCGCGCTGGTCGAGCTGCCCGCTATCGGCGTCCACGACCCAGGACGTGCAGCCGTTCGTCACCGGGTGGACGGACGTAGAACCGGACGTCCTGCAGTGGCACTGGCATCAGCTCAGCTGATGGGCGCCGGAGGACTGGTCGCTGCGATTACGTTCCGCGACCGCTACCGCGGGCGTCTTGACTGCGCGGAAGATCGGTGGTGCTCCAGAACCCCACCGATCTTCCACCGAGGACGGCCGGGTGGGTCGGGCGGTGACGGCGGGTGAAGGCGGCCGCATTCCGGTGCGTATCCGGGGTCGTCCGCCCGGGTACCGTGCACGATGGCCTTGGCCGACCCCCGCCCGTAGGGATGGGCTGCGACTGCGGAACCGCGGCACATTGTCGATCTTCGCCCCGGCCAGAAGTGTTACCCGGGAGTCGATGGGACCTGCGTACTCGCTGTGCGTTTTCTGGGAAAATCGGGTGAGGGTGATTCGCGGACCGCAATGGTGGTGAAAGGTGTGTGTGACCTCATCCGGCTACTCTCGGCCCCACGGGGGAACGGGTGAAGTTACAAACGACTCGCCGGAAGGACCTTGTGACATGAGTCTTGACCGCGCCGTTGCACCGGATCCGTACGACATCTTGCCCGCGGTGCCGTCCTTCACGGTGACCAGCACGGATGTTGCTGACGGCCAACCGCTCGACGAGCTGTACGTCCACCCCAGCGTCGGTGGCAAGAACGTGTCGCCGCAACTCGCCTGGTCGGGCTTTCCCGAGGAGACCCGCGGCTTCGTGGTGACCTGCTTCGACCCCGACGCCCCGACCGGCAGCGGCTTCTGGCATTGGGTCGCCGTGAACCTGCCGCGCTCGGTCACCGAGCTGGAGCGCGGCGTCGACCCGTTGCCGGGTGGCGCGTTCTGCGTGCGCAACGACTACGGCGAGGCGTCCTATGGCGGCGCGGCCCCGCCTCCCGGCGATCGCCCGCACCGGTACGTTTTCGCCGTCCACGCGATCGACGTCGACGGGCTCGAGGTGACTGCCGCCGCGACACCGGCGTACGTCGGCTTCAACCTGGCGTTCCACACGTTGGGCCGGGCCACGATCCGGCCGACGTACCAGGTGCGCGGATAGCTTCCACGACGAAACCCGCCGAATCTGCGAGATCCGGCGGGCTTCGGCTGGAATGTGTGTCTAGCGAGGGACCCGGGCGACCACGAAGACCGACTGGCCGAACGGCGGCTTGACGAGGCTCTCGGCGAACTTGGTGACGGGGAGCACGACGCTGTCGTACACCTTCACCATCGGCCCCTCCTTCGGGGCCAACTTGAAGATGCTGGTCGCGCCGTAGTAGCCGATGAGGCCCAGCGCATTCGCGTAATGCAGCTTCTCGATCTCCAAGCCGGCCTCGGTCATCGCGGCCCGCATCGTCTTCTTGGTGTAGCGGCGCACGTGGCCGGTCGCGACGTCGACCTGGCTCATGGCGAACATGAATGCCGGCACGATGAGGATGACCCGGCCGCCGGGGCGGACCAGCGTCGCCATGCTGCGCAGCGCGCCGACGTGGTCCTCGATGTGCTCGAGCACGTTGTACGACACCGCGGCGCTGTAGTCGCCGCTGTCGGTGGTGGGCAGCAGCATCTGCCGCACGTCGATGTTTGGGCGGTCGGACAGGCGCTCCTTGAGCTGCACCAGCCGGTCCGGGTCGGCCTCGGTCGCGGTGAACCGGGGGAGATGCTCCGCCCACTCGAGCGCGTAGTCGCCCAGGCCGCTGCCGACCTCGATGGGGTTGTCCCCCAGGTAGGGGAGTGCCAACTCGACGAACCAACGACGGTGGTTCACGGCCGTGGCGAGGCCTTCGAGCACTTCGGACTGGATCCGCTGGTCTCCAGTGATGTCTGCCATACGTTAGGTTCCCTCGTCTTGCCGATCGAGCTGACAGGCGGGACCGGACGAGTTAACCATCCGCTGCGCACGACCGAAAGTTGAGCGGGGGGCGGCCGCTCATTTTTTGCCTGATTGAGACATTGCACCGTGGGTACCCGGTGACGTTAGGAGTCAGGCAGTCCGGCCGCGGGAGGCCCGGAATACGCACGTTGATATCGGCTCGATCACGCCTCGGCCGCTCGACACAACAACGTTACCAACCTCGGTTAGGCTCGCCGATGCTATGACGATTACGGGTATTGACTCGACAGGCCAGTCGCCCGGCGGGAACGTTCTGCCGCCCCGCGACACGACCGCCGCGGAAGACCTGGACGCGGAGCTGCTGACCCTTGAGACGGATGTCGCGGCCGCGCCGATCTCGGTCATACCCGCTGCTCGTACGGCTGGTGAGAGCGAACCCGAGGCGCCGCCGCGAGTGCGCTTCTGGCGCACGCTCACCCGGCGAGACGTGCTCGCGATTGCGAGTTTCATCGCCGTGGCGCTGTTCGTCACGTTGCCGTTGTGGCTTCATCTTGATCATGAGTTGCGCGATGATCCACAAGATCAAGCCTTCTTTGAGTGGATGTTGGCGCACGGTGCGCGCGTGCTCACGGATGGCGTGTATCCGTTCTTCTCCGATCGCATGAATTACCCCGATGGGGTGAACATGATGGCCAACACGTCGGTGTTGGCCGTTTCGCTGCCGATGACGCCCGTCACTCTTCTGTGGGGGCCACATGTGGCGTTCAACGTATTTCTCTCTGTCGCGTTGGCGTCCACCGGCATCTCGTGGTACTTGGTGCTGTCGCGCCAGTTCGTGACGTCGCGGCTCGCCGCTTGGATCGGTGCGCTGTTCTGCACGTTCGCGCCGAGCATGATCTCGCACGCCGGCGGCCATCCGAACATCGTCTCGCAGTTCCTCGTGCCGCTCATCATCTGGCGCGCGCTCGACCTGCGCCTGCCCGGCCGGGTGTGGCGCAAGGCGTTGATCCTCGCCGGCCTGCTCATCTGGCAGGCATTCATCAATCTCGAGATCCTCTTCATGACCGCGGTCGGGCTCGGAATCTTCTGCGTGGTCATGTGGCTGTCCCGCCGCAAGACGGTGCCCGGCGAGGCGGCCACGTTCCTGCGCGGTCTCACGATCGCGGGCTCGGTCACGCTGGCGGTCCTGGCGTACCCGCTCCTCGTGCAGTTCCTCGGGCCGCAGTCGTATCACGGGCTGCCGCAGTTCGTCCGTAACTTCGGCGCGGACCTGGGCTCCTTTACCGCGTACGCGCAGCGTTCGGTGGCCGGGAACAGCACGACGGCGGCCCGCCTGGCGCAGAACGCCTCCGAAGAGAACGCCTTCTTCGGGTGGGGTCTGGTCATCCTCTTTTTCGGCCTGGTGGTCTGGATGCGCCGCAACGTCGCGGTCGTCACGCTGGCCGCCGTTGCGCTGTTGTTCGCGGCCATGTCCCTCGGCCCGCGCATCTACCTGGACGGCATCAACACCGGCGTGCCGGGCATCTGGTCGATCCTGCACAGCGTGCCGATCCTCAACTCGGCGGTGCCGACTCGCTGGGCGATGGCGATCGCCCCGGTCGTCGGCATCGTGCTCGCGCTCGGCTGCCAGCGCGCCGCCGACCTCGTCAAGGCGCAGCCGTCGGCGCGCGGCCCGGTCCGCGTCGCGATGATCACCGCGGTAGCCATGGCGCTCGTGCCGCTCGCCCCGACGCCGGTGCGCTCGGCGCCGATGGACCCGGTACCTCTCTTCGTCACGTCGGGCCTGTGGAAGCGGTACGTCGACGACAACCACACCGTGGTCACGCTGCCGCTGCCGGACAGTGGCTACCCCGACCCGCTACGCTGGAGCGCCGACACCCATCAGGAGATGCGGATCGCCGGCGCGTACGCGCTGCTGCCCAACCAGAACCCGCTCGACCCGACCGATCGGACGGCGCTGTTCTCACCGCCGTGGCGGCCGACCAGCGGCCTGATGGCGTCGATCAAGCAAGGCAACCCGATCCCGGAGATCACCGACACGCGTCGCGAGATGACGCTCGCCGACCTGCGCTACTGGAAGGCCGGCGCCATCGTGCTGACTCCGCAGGAGCGCGACACCGAGATGCTGCGGGCGATGAGCGACCTGCTCGGTTTCCAGCCGACGTGGATGGGTGGGGCCTGGGTCTGGAACGTCCGCGCCCTGGTCGACAACCCCCATGCCGTGCTTACCGGTCCGGACTTGGCCGAGTAGACCGGGCGGAGGTCGGGGTCTACCTGATGCAGCAGCCGCTGCAGATCTTGGGCTCCGGGAGCGTGAACGCCAGGCAACAGGTCTTGCGTTGCACGTCCAGCTTGCCGTTGCGGCCCGGGACCAGCTCGATCAGGTCCTCGATGTCAAGCGCCGACAGCAGCGTGCCGATCGTCTCGGCCGACGAGCCCGGCAGGACGTCCGCCGAGCGCAGTACCGCATAGGCCACACCCGACGACAGCGATCCCAGCAGCGTTCGCCTGCCCAGCCGTACCATGCCGTGAATCGCGTCGAGCAACGGCGTCAGGTGCTCGTCGAGCAGCGAGCGCTTCAGTTCCGCGAGCAGTTCAGCCTCGTCGGCGACCACACGGACCTGAGGCAGGCCGCTCAGGGCCAGCGGGTCGGACGCCAGCACGGCCACTTCGATGTCGTGCCGCAGCCCGAGCGTCACGAGCGGCCGCGGGTCGTCGAAGTGGATGAGCACATCCCGGGCGCGGAGCAAGGGCACGCGGCGGGCGGAGGCCCAGCCGAGCACGGCGGGCAGCGCCAGCCAGTAGGTGTACGACTTCCAGGCCAGTGCGGCGGCGGCGTGCGGCTGCGCGTTCCAGCGGCGCCGCGCCGACTCGAGCAGGTCCGGAAGCAGGTCGTCGGCGAGGCGAGTGGCCGGCACCCAGCCGGTGTCGTCGGCTACCAGCAGATCCGGCGCGAGACCGGGCAACCCGGTGCTGGTCCCGAACATGGCGCGCAGCGTGGCCATGACCGGAGCCAGTGGCTGCCCGGCTAGCGGGGCACCGGTAACGGCGGCGCGGTCCAGAGCGGTGGTCACCGACCGGCGCCGCTTCGCGCCAGGCGAAAACTCGTCTGCCGGATCACCGCTGTCACCTCGCCCACTGCCTAACGTCCGCGCGTTCAGGAGGACCCACCGTACCTTGTTAAGGCTAACCTAACCAGACGGCCGAACCGGTGTGATACGCGCCCCCCAACAGGTGTTCGTCGGCCCAATACGGCGGGTTTCGTCAAGGTATCTGTCGGCAACGCGCTACTAGCCCCTTCTTGACACCCGGAGACAGCGACACTGAAGGTCTCGTCGCGAAGGGGACATCTGTGATGACCACCTCGCCCGTCGAGCGGGCCGCTGACCAATTTGTGACGGCTCTTGCGCAATGGCGGGTCGATCGCGGCATGACCAAGAAGCAGCTCGCGGCGCGCATGGGGTTCGATCCGTCGTACGTCAGCCACGTCGAGGGGCGCCGGCACAAACCCACCGAGGACTTCGCGCGGCGCGCGGAGGCGGTGCTCGCCGCCGGCGGCGCGATCTGGGAGAGATTCCAGGAGTACGACGAGCTGCGGCACGCCCGGAGTGCGCCGCTGCACCGCGACCCGCCCGTGCCGGTCCAGTGGCTGCCACCGGGCACCGGCCTCATCGTCGAGCGGGAGATCGCCGAGCTCACGTACGTCGGCAAGGCGTACCGCTGCCGGATCCGGCGCGCGCTCTACAACGCCGGCAACGAGCCGGTGACCCGGTACCTCATGAAGATCGCCGTGGACCGCTATCCCCACGACACGGCCGGCTCGAACCGGCACCACCGGGAGCACCCGCTCACCTGGGAGGAGCTGGACATCGAGGCGGTCGCCGGCGAGGGCGACGCGGTCCAGCCGATGGACTACCGGCCGAAGCTGGATCGGGACGCAGCCAAAGAGGTGTGGCTGCTCTTCGCGAACGACCACGGCCAGTTCCCTCTCTATCCCGGCGAACGCACCACCATCGAGTACGCCTACACCGTCGGCGAGGAGAAGTGGGGGCAGTGGTTCCAGCGGGCGGTACGCCTGCCGACCCGCAATCTCACCGTACGCCTCGACTTCCCGGTCGAGTTCGAGCCTCAGGTATGGGGTTTTGAGACGTCCCTGGCGGCTGATGTACCCGTCCGCAGCCCGCTCGAACGCCACAACGAAGCCGGCCGCGCGATCTTTGAATGGTCCACCGGCGCGCCGTTGCTCAACGCCCGGTACCGCCTCGAGTGGAGTTTCCGCGGACCGGACGCGCCGTCGTACGAGGAGAAGGCGCCGCTTCCGGGTGAGCACGTACCAGAGGGACGCGCCTCGGTGCGGATGCGGGGAATCGGCATCGTGCAGCGCGGGTCTGATCTTCTCCGTCAACGGGCGCGACACTTCCAACTGCCGCGCGAGGAAGCCGCGGCCCGCGACGCGGTGGCCGGGTTGCTGTCGACGCTGGAGCGGCTCGAGGTGCTGCACGACTTCAGCAAGGGCGTCGGCCTGGCCGCGCCGCAGATCGGCCTCTCCGTGGCGGCCGCCGCCGTCCGTCCGCCCGAGCGGGTCGCCGAGCCGGTCGTGTTGCTCAATCCCCGGATCATCGGCGAGTCCAGCGATGCCGACGAGCAGTACGAGGGCTGCCTGTCCTTCTTCGACTACCGCGGTCTGGTGGTGCGTCCGCTGCGGATCGAGGTGGAGCACGCGCGCTTCGACGGCGCGCGGGTGATCACATCGTTCGAACTCGCGATGGCACGCCTGGTCAGCCACGAGATCGACCATCTCGAGGGCAGGCTGTACGTGGACCGGATGGCGCCGGACGCGACGCTGGTGCCGGTGGCGGAGTACCAGCGGACCGGGCAGCCCTGGATGTATTGACCGTGCTTGGCCTCCAGCCTTCGTTCGGGTGAGCCCTCCTACAGTTGTCGCGTGACCGCAGCCCTAGATCGCCCGCCGGCGACCCAGTCTCAACTGCGCCTCGAGGTCGTGATCCTCCTCTTGCTGTCGCTGGGCCAGTCCGCGGTCTACGCCGTGGTGTCGCTGGTCGCGAAGCTCACCGCCGGTCGGCCGCTGTCGCAGCAGACGGCGACGCTGAATCCCTCGCAATCGCCGCGGCCGTACCTCGACCTCACGTACCAACTGCTCGGCATCTTCTTCGCGCTGGTCCCCGTCCTGCTCGCGCTCTACCTGCTCGGCCGCGAGCGCTCCGCGCTCGGCCTCGACCTGCGCAGACCCCGGTTCGATCTGAGCTGGGGTGTGTTGCTGGCCGCCGGCATCGGGCTACCCGGACTTCTCCTTGTGTACGCGGCGGCCCAGCTCGGCATCAACGCGCAGATCGTGCCGGCGGCGCTGCGGCCGCTCTGGTGGGCCGTGCCGGTACTGATCCTCGCGGCGATCCAGAACGCCGTACTGGAAGAGGTCGTCGCCGTCGGGTACTTGATCACCCGACTCCGGCAGCTCGGCGTGCCCCCTGCCGCGGTCGTCGGGATCAGCGCGGTTCTGCGCGGCTCCTACCACCTGTACCAGGGTTTCGGCGCGTTCCTGGGCAACGCCGTCATGGGCGTCGTGTTCGCGCTGTTCTTCCTGCGGTTCAAGCGCGTGATGCCGCTGATCCTGGCGCACAGCCTGCTCGACATCGCGGCGTTCGTGGGCTACACCGTGCTGCCGAAGGCGTGGACCTCCTGGCTGTAGTAGGTGTTCGCCCGGGCCGCGACACTCTCGGCGGCCGAGCGGCTGGTGAGCGTCGCGGCCAGCAGGCTCGTCCCGGGGAAGTAGCGGTTCGCGAGCTTGATCGCCGCCCAGCCACCGGTCTGAGCCGCGACCATCCGCCCCAGACGCCAGGCGGCGCCGGTCCTCCCGCCGCGCTCGTACGCGGGCTGCCGTGCGGCGGCGAGGGCGGCCTCGGCATCTTCCCGGCTGGGGTGCACCCCCGTCAGGACAAGCAGGTCGATCGCCCTGGCCTCGTCGGTCGGGTCGAGGCCGTAGGCGGCGGCGATGTGCAGGATCAGCTGGGCGTTGGTGACGGCGGCGGCGCCGAGGAGCGCGACCGGTGCGTACGAGCCGGCGACGGCGCCGAAGATGCTGCTCAGGCTCCCGAAGCGGGTGAACTGCATGGTCGCGAGGCGGGCCAGGCCGGCGTTGCTGGCGGTGGGGTACGCCTCGCGGGTGCGGCGCGCCCATTCGCCGGCCCGCGGCCCGATGATCTGGACGGCGGCGATGGCAAGCAACTCGGGGGAGTGGCCCGGGTCGGCGACGAGCTGCGCCCATACGTCGGTCCGCTCGGGCATGATCGGGGCGGCTGCCTTGCGAGGCGCGACCGAAATGGGCGATCCGGATTCCGAGCTCAGCGCCGCAAAGATCGGCGTCGGTTCTTCCTCGGGCCGTGATTCCGCGCGTCCCGGCCGCGCGGCCACCGGTTCTGCGGGTGTCGGTGGTGCGGGTGTCGCGGCTGGGGCTGCTGGCTGTGCGGGTGTCGGTTGCGTGGGTGTCGCGGCAGGGGCTGCTGGCTCTGCGGGTGTCGGTGCGGGTGTCGCCACTTGGGCCGCCGACTCCGCGGGCGTCGGCTCTGCGGCGGCCGGCTCTGCGGTGGCCGGTGGCGACGGGATCGCGGTTTCGCCGTCGGCTCCTTGCGAGGTGGCCCTTGCTGGGCGAACCTCCGCGGGCCGGCTCTTCTTGGCGGGCGCGGGCTTGACTGGTTCTGCGTTCAGGAGCTGGGCGTCCGCTGGCGCAGCCGCTTGCCGAGCCGGCCGGGTAGCCTTACGCGCCGCTTTCTTGCCCGGCGCCGTCTTGACGGCCTTCATCGGAGTGGCCGTCGCATCCTCGGCCGCCCCGGAGGAGGCCGGTCGTTCCGGGATGGGCTGATCTGCGACGGGAGGCGGAGGCGCTTTCACCGGCGTGGCCGGTGGCGGCTGAGTGTCGGCGGCCGCCTCGGCGTTACCGGCCGGGCCCGCCTCGGACGCCGCGCCTACGGGGCCGCCCGCGCCAGTCTCAGCCGCCGACGGCTTGGCGGCCGCACTCTTTGCCGGTGCGGCCTTAGCCCGCCGGGGCTCCGACCGACGTGGCCGCGGCGGGGCAGCCGTCGCGGCGGGCTCCGAGCCGGCCGGTTCGGGTTCGACCGGTGCGTTCTCGGGGACAGGCGACGGCTCCGTCGGCGTGGGCTTGGCAGAAGTCTTGCTGTCCCGCGGGGGCTGGGACTTGCGGGGCGTGGCCCTTCGCTGGGACTCCGTGGGTTGCTCGGAGTGCTCCGGCCGCCCGGCTGCGTTTGGGGAGGCGGAGCCCGTACCAGAAGAGGTTTTGCGAGGACGGCCTGGAGGTTCGGCGTCGCTCGTGCTCGACGGCGGCTGGAACGTGACCGGAGGAGCGGCCTTGGCGCGGCGAGGGGCGCGCTCGCCGGGCGGCGTGGGCTCGTCCGGCGTACTGAACGGGGCCTGCGGGCTGCGCGAACGCGGCACGTCCCGGCCGGTGTCCGTGGCTGGTCGTTCCTCCATGCCGTGGCAGCCTAGTCGCGTAAGCCCCGTTTCACCCGTTGGAGATCGGTGTGGTCGGTCGATTTGTCCGCGCGGACGCCGACCTGGTGGCCGCGCCGGGCTCGGCGGGGCTCAGGCTTCGGGCTGCTCAGGGGTACGGCGTGGGCGGTCGGCAACCGCTTTGCCCAGCGCCGAGACGGTCCGGTATCCTCGACGGTCGGTGGACCGAGTGCCGCCGAGGAGACTTCGCCTAGTCTGGTCTATGGCGCCGCACTGCTAATGCGGTTGGGGTTTTAACGCCCCTCCCGGGTTCGAATCCCGGAGTCTCCGCGTGTCGAGCCGGTATGTATGCTGGCGG
>DASYTU010000171.1:0-4994 GCA_036001925.1 Actinoplanes sp. | reverse complement strand
AAGACGATGGGCGACAAGGTCGGCGGCGCGACCCGCGACCTGGACGGGCACGCGGGCGGGATGAAGCGGGTGGGGGATGCCGCGGACAACTCCGAACGCAACCTCATCGGCATCCACGACGTGATCGACGGCACCGCCACGATCATGCAGGGGCCCGGCAAGGCGGGCATCGTGGCCTACGTCCAGGGGTGGGCGGACCTGGCAGGCGGTTTGGCGCCGCTGCTGCTGTCGATGGCGGAGATGAACGTCAAGACGATCGCCCAGGCGGCCACGCAGAAGGTCGCCGCCGCGGGTACGAAGGTGTGGGCGGCCGCGCAGTGGCTGATGAACACGGCCCTGTTCGCGTCTCCTATCACGTGGATCATCGTCGGCATCATCGCCCTGGTCGCCGTCATCGTGCTGATCGCCAAGAAGACGGACTGGTTCTCCAAGGCGTGGGGCGCCGCGTGGGGCTGGATCAAGAAGGCCGCCTCGAACGTGTGGGAGTGGTTGAAGAAGGTCCCCGGCTGGATCGGCACCGCCTTCTCGAAGGTGACCTCGTTCATCACCGCCCCGTTCAAGGCCGCGTTCAACACCGTGGCGGATGCCTGGAATAACACGGTCGGCCGGCTGTCCTGGTCGGTGCCGTCCTGGGTGCCGGTCATCGGCGGCAACAGCATCAGCGTGCCGCACTTGCCGCATTTCCACAGCGGCGGTGTGGTGCCCGGTGCGCCCGGCTCGGAGATGCTCGCCGTGCTGCAGGCCGGCGAGCGGGTCATCCCCGCGGGCGGCCGTGGCGGTGGTGAACAGTGGATCCGGGTCGACCTCGGCGACCTCGGCGACGCCCTACTCCAGCCGATCGCGAAGGCCGTCTCCCGGCGCGGCGGTCAGGTCACCCACCTCGGGGTGCGGGTCGTCAACGGGCAGGTGCGGGCATGACCACCCGCAACGCGGTGCTCGAGATGTTCCTGTCCGGCGCGTGGACCACCGTGCCGCTGTACTCGGCGGCCGGGGTGACCATCACCCGCGGCCACGAACCCGACGGGTCATGGCCCCGCCCGACCCGCATCGAATGCGAGATCGCCAACGACACGCTCGCGTACGACCCGTCGCGGCCGGACTCGCCGCTGTACGGCGTCGCCGGCCGCAACACCAAGACCCGGATCACCGTCGACACCAACCAGCGAGTGTGGGTCGAGGCGTCGAGCTGGACGCCAGATCGGACCCCCGAACACGTACCTGGGGTCAGGGGCCGGTCGTGGACGAAGCTCACCGCCGAGGGGGTGCTGCGCCGCATCGGCATGTGGACCGACCCGCTGCGCTCCCCCATGTACCGCACCATCTCAGCCCGCCCCACCTCGATCGGGCACTGGCCGTTGGAGGACGGCCGGGACGCGCTGCTGCTGTCCAACACGCTGGCCGGCGGCCCGGCCGGCACGTTCAAGGGCGGCGCCGCCCTCGCCGAGTCGGAGGCGCCGCTGGGTGCGGAGCAGACCGTCAAGACGGTCGTCGGCAGCCAGTTGACGGGCGTGTTCGCGTCGGCGTCGACCACCACCGGCTGGCAGGTGGTGTTCAGCGCCAAGCTGGCCGCGCTGCCGAGCGGGGCCGGCTACCAGAGCCTGCTGACGTGGACCACCAGCAACGGCTACACCTGGTCGTGGACGACGAACAATGCGAACTACTTCATCAGCGTGGTCGCTTCCGACGGCACCGTGCTGTACAACAACGGCACCGCCTGGTCGACGCAGGGCCCGCCCACCGAGTGGATGACGTTCCGGTTGAAGGCCAGCGTGTCGGGTGGCACCGTCACCATCGAACCGGCCTGGTACCGGCAGAGCGCCCCGGTCGTGACGGGCTTCACCGACACGTTCGCCGGGTCGGTGGGCCGGCTGGTGCAGTGGTGGCAGGTCGGCGCGTCCTACACCGACGGGGCGTGGTTTTCGCACGTCTTCGCCGTCACCGGCCTGACCGACGCCCTGACCTCCGGCACCGCCATCGCCGTGTTCAACGGCTACCTGGGTGAGAGGGCCGGCGACCGGTTCCAGCGGCTGTGCGGCGAGCTCGGCATCACCTACTACATGATCGGCACCGCGGCCGAGACGCAGCCGATGGGGCCGCAGCGGGCCGTCACGTTCCTCGAGCTGCTCAAGGAGATCCGCGAGACCGACGACTGCCGGATCGACGACGAACGGTTCGACATCGCCCTGACCATGCGCACCCGCCGGGTCATGTACAACCAGACCGCCGCGCTCACCCTCACGTACCCGTCGCAGGTTGCGGTGCCGTTCAACAAGATCCTCGACGACCTGAACACCCACAACCGGGTCACCGTCAAGAACGCGTCCGGCGGCGAGGTCACCTCGTCGCTGCTCTCCGGGCCGATGAGCGTGCTGGCGCCGCCGGCCGGGGTGGGCGAGTACAAGGCGTCGGTGGATGTGTCCGTGGCGAACCCGGCCACCCAACTGCAGGACATCGCCGACTGGCACCGCGCCAAGGGCACCATCGAACGCCCCCGGTACGCCGAGGTCACCGTCGACCTGCTCGCCAACCCGTCACTGGTCTCCGCAGCGATGAACGTGCGCGAGGGCGACATGATCGCCGTCGTCGGCGCCGAACCCGAGACGGTGCGATTCCTGGTCGACGGCATCATCGAGAAGGTCAGCACCGCCCCCTGGACGGTCACCTACCAGGTCGAGCTGTACGACGTGTGGATCATCGGCGTCTACGACGACGGGGTGTGGCGGTGGGACACCCGCACCACCACCCTCGCCGCCGGCGCCACGTCCACGGCGACGTCGCTGTCCCTGACCACGGTCGACGTCAACGACACGCTCACCACCGCGGCGGGGTCGCTGCCGTACGACCTGATGATCGAGGGCGAACGGGTCACAGTGACCGCGATGACAGCGGCGGCCGGGACGGGACCCTACACCCAGACTGCGACAGTCACCCGGTCGATCAACGGCGTGGCCAAGGCCCAACTCGCCGGGGCGCGGGTCAACGTGTACGACAGCAAACGATGGGGGCTCTGACATGGCCGCAGGTGACAAGGCGTACTGGTCCGACGTCGCGAGGGCGATCAACCCGCCGCTGGTGCGGCTGGTGCAGCAGGCCGGCCAGTCGATCCCCGACGCCACGCTGACCGCGCTCACGTTCGGCGCCGGGTCGGAGGACATCGACACGGACGGCTTCCACGACACCGTGACGAACAACACCCGGATCACCCCGAACGTGGCCGGGTACTACGAGTTCCGCGGCGTCTACTACACCGGCGCCCCGACCACACCGGTCAGCATCGACGCCAGCTTCCGCAAGAACGGCTCCACCTCGGTCCCGTCCGGGGAGCGGGTCAACTCCGGCGCCATCGCCACCGGCGTGATGGCCACGTGCACCCAGCCGATGAACGGCTCCACCGACTACATGGAGTTCATGGCGTTCCAGGACTCGTCCGGCGCGGTCAACACCAACGTGTCCGCCCGATTCACCAGCTACGTCGAGTGCGAATACATCCGGCCGCTGTGATGACCAGCGAACCCGGACCGGGGCCGCAACGCCCCATGGCGGCCGGCGACAACTTCCTACTCTGGCGGGAAGTCGACCGGCTGGAACGGATCATCGAGGGGCAGGGAAGACGCGTGGACCACCTCGACGAGCACGGCTCCCGCGGAGTCGACTTCCTCAAGGGGCAGGTCGAGCGGATCCGCAAGGACATCGAGGAGCACGAGCTGGCGCACGCCGAGGCGGCGAAGCTGGCCGTGTCGAACCGGCGGTGGCTGATCGGCATCCTGGTGGCTTTGGTGACGCCGCTGTACCCGCTGATCATCGCCGCGCTGATCCGCTGACAGACGGACGCCCGGCCTGGTTGAGTGGTGCCTCTCAGGCCGGGCGTCTCCCCTCTACTTGATCGGCGGCAGTTTGTGCTCGGCGGTCAGCTTCTTGGCCTCGTCGAGGTGCCACTTGGCCATCTCCGGCCAGACCTTGACGAGTTCCCGCGCTCGGAAGACGTACCAGTCGCGGGTGTACAGCAGTTCGGCCGCGCGGAACTCGGCCGTCGGGACGCGACGAGCATGGAGCATCCATTGGCGCGTCCAGACCGGCTTATCAGACCAGAAGGTGTTGCGTCGCGGCCGGGTCTTGGCCACATCCCACTTCTTGACCTCGACGAGCCCCTCGAGGGCGAGCTTCTTGACCGCGCGGCGCACCGACTCGATCTCGGCGCGGGTCCGGTCCGCCGGGTCGTCACCGTACGGGCCGAACACCGTGGCGGCCCCGGAGGCCTCGCGGAGGCGTGCGGCCAGCTCTTCAACACTTACCCAGCCGGAGAGTTCCGCGGTCCACTCGCCGGTCCATTCCGGGGTCCGCAGTTCGGCGAGGATGGCCCGCTGGACCCGACCGTGACCCTTGCTCATGATGCCTCCTTAAGTGTTGAGTCTAAGGGGAAGGCGTCCTGAGAGTCAACACTTAACGGTCAGACTGAGATGGTCCACCACTGGCCGTGGGATCCGACGACGGCGAACAGCAGCAGTGCGGGCAGCGTGTCCCAGGTGTGGTCGAGCAGCATGAGCACCGCCCGGCGGCTCACTGGTCCGCCCGCTCGTCGGGCAGCAGGATCGAACGGGCGTAGGTGTCGAGCGCGGCCATCGCCTGCTCGGCGGTGACGTGGAGCGCGGCGGTGATCTGGTGACGGTCGTAGCCCTCATGCAGCAGCAACAGCACGCGCCAGCCCAGGTCGTAGTCGTCGTAAGTGGGTACGGTGTTCACGGGTCAGGACCTCGACTCCTGATCAAGGGCCCGACCGGCGCTGGAATCGCTGTGTCGGGCCCGCCTTGTACAGCAAGGGACTGTGGCCCGTACGCTCGTCAGCTACCTGCAAATCCGCTGGTCAGCACAGCGTTCCGAGGTGAAGTGCTCATAATCCCTCGGTCGTCGGTTCGAGTCCGACCCGCCCCACCACCAGCACAAAAGCAAGGTACTCCGCCGGTCACCCGGCTGCACAACGCTCGTACAGTGAGGTA
>DASYTU010000170.1:0-9589 GCA_036001925.1 Actinoplanes sp. | reverse complement strand
CAACGCGCATCGGGGTCTCCTAGGTCCGTGGGGATTGGACCGCGGGATACCCCGAATCTACCGATCTCTAAACGAAGGCGGGGCGTCGATGAGTGCGGTGACGATCTCGCCGAGGCGGTGGTTCCCGTCGTGCGTGGTGGTGTGGGTGACGGGGTGACCCTCGCGGATGAAGAGCCGGCCCCGGGCCGCAGCAGCGCGGCGACGGTCTGCGCCCGGCGGCGGACGTCGGGCAGCCAGCACAGCACGCCCACGCCCGTGTAGACCAGGTCGAACGTCTCGCCGCCGAGCACCGCGACGGCGCCGTGGACATCCGCCTCGACCTAGGTCGCCGGCGGGCCGGCACGTTCGGCGAGGCGCCGGGCCTGCTCGAGCGATGTGGGCGAGAAGTCGACGCCGGTCATCGTCGCCCCCAGGCGGGCCAGCGACAACGTGTCCGTGCCGATGTGGCACCGCAGGTGCACGCCGCGCAGTCCGGCGATGTCGCCGAGCAGCGGCAGGTCGAAGCGGACGACGTGGCTGAGGTGTGCCTTGTCGGCCACGTAGGCGTCGAGTCGTAGTGGGCCGACGCCGCGTGCGCCTGGGCCCGCTCGTCCCCATTGGCCCGGTTGACGTCGCGATAGTCGGTCATGTGGCGACCGCGCTCGAGATCTTGATCCGTACGCGCGGTGGTTTCCGTACCCTCCCGGCGACATGATGGGCGGGCATAGCGTTAGATGGCAGCCTGATGTGGCTGGAGACAAGGGGTGGTGCGGAGCTTGGAGACCAGGCGTACGACGGTGCGGGATGTGCGCCGCGCGAACCGGGCCAGCCTGCTCACGGACCTTTTCCACGGTGGCCGGCAGAGCCGTCAGCAGCTCGGTGACACCACCGCGCTGAGTCAGGCGAGCGTGAGCAACCTGATCGGCGAGATGATCGACGAGGGCCTGGTCGAGGAGGCCGGCCTGGTCGGCTCCGACGGCGGCCGCCCGCGGGCGCTGTTGCGCGTGGCGCCCGGCTACGGGTACGTGGTGGGCGCCGACGTCGGCGAGACCCGGCTTTTGGTGGAGCTCTACGACCTTTCCATGGCCCGGCTCGGCATGGCCGAGTACGCGCTGGAACGGAACACGCCGGAGACCGTCGCGGCGCGGCTCGTCCAGGGTTTGGCGGCGGTGATCGCCGAGGCCGGCGTGGACGACTCCGAGGTGCTGGGCTTCGGCGTGGGCGTCGCGGGCGTGGTGGACCAGACCGGCGACGCCGTCGTCCACTCGCAGACCACGGGCTGGGACGCCGTGCCGCTGGGCGAGATGCTGGGCGCGAGCACGGAGGTCCCGATCTTCGTGGAGAACGGGGCGAAGACGGTCGGCCAGGCCGAGATGTGGTTCGGTGCGGGCCGCGGCGCGCGGCACGCGGTGATCGTCATGGTCGGTACGGGCGTGGGCGCGGCGGTCGTGATGGACGGGCGCAGCTATCGGGGCGCGCACAGCAACGCGGGCGAGTGGGGCCACACCACGCTGGTGTACGACGGCGACGTGTGCCGCTGCGGCGCGCGCGGCTGCCTCGAGGCGTACATCGGGGCGGACACCGTGAACCGGCGGCTGGCCGAGGCCACCGGGCAGCCGTTCGACCACGGGTTGATGGGCCGGATGCTGGCCGCCGACGCGGTGCTGGAGGGCAAGGCGGCGGAGGTCATCGCGCAGACGGTGGGTTATCTCGGTGCGGGCATCGCGGACCTGATCAACCTGTTCAGTCCCGAGCGCATCGTGCTGGGTGGCCCTGCGGGCTTGATTCTTGGAGAGCGCTTTCTACCGGACATTCGGGCTGCGGCGGCACGAAATGCGCTGCGTCAGCCGTACTCGAAGACCCGGATAGACCTGTGCCAGCTCGGACCGGACGCGGTCGCGATGGGCGCGGCGACGTTGCCGATCGCCCGGCTGCTCGCCGACGGCGGTCTGCCGCCGCCGGGCAGCGTGACCGCGGCCGGCGCGTTCTCTCGAGCCGCGCACCGCCGCCAGGTAAGCCGCGGCCGCGCCTGACCGCGCCGATCTTGGACGTGTGGCCGGCCGGACAGGGAAGGCCTCGGGAAGGCTTAATGGGCGCGCAGGCGGGCTATGTTGTCGCGGTACCAGAGCGCGCTCTGCTTCGGCGTGCGGTTCTGGGTTTCGTAGTCGACGTGCACGATGCCGAAGCGCTTCGCGTAACCCTCGGCCCACTCGAAGTTGTCCATCAGCGACCACGCGAAGTAGCCGCGCACGTCCGCGCCCTGCGCGCGGGCGTCGGCCACCGCGGCGATGTGCTCGGCCAGGTACGCCGTCCGGCCGTCGTCGCGCACGAACCCCTCGGCGTCGGCCTCGTCGTCGAACGCGGCGCCGTTCTCCGTGATGACGATCGGCAGCCCCGGGTACTCGCGGTGCAGCCGGACCAGCAGCTGCGTGAACCGGTCCGGCGTGATCGGCCAGTCCATCGCTGTACGCGGCGTGTCCGGCAGCACCTGGCGGACCACCGGCAGTCCCTGCGCGTCGTGCGTGTTGCCCTGCTCGTCGATGCCGGCGAAGTCCTGCCCGAAGTAGAAGTTGACGCCGAGCACGTCGAACGGCGTCGAGATGATCTCCAGGTCGCCGTCGCGGACCGGGAACGCCGAGCCACGGGCCGCGAGGTCCTCCACCATGTCGGCGGGGTAGCGGCCGTACCGCAGCGGGTCGAGGTAGATGCGCAGGCCCATGCCGTCGGCACGGCGGGCCGCGTCGCGGTCGGCCGGCGCGTCGGTGGCCGGGTCTGCGGTGCCCATGTTGAGCGTGATGCCGAGCCTGTGCGGGCGGGTCGACGCCGCGCGCATCCGCTGCGTCGCCAGGCCGTGGCTCAGTAGCAGGTGGTGCACCGCGGAGATGGCGGCGTCGAAGTCGCGCCGGCCCGGTGCGTGCACGCCGACGTAGTAGCCGAGCCAGGCGGAGCACCACGGCTCGTTCAGCGTGGTGAACGTGTCCACCCGGTCGCTCAGCTGGTCGAAGACCATCATCGCGTAGTCGGCGAAGCGGTACGCGGTGTCGCGGGCCGGCCAGCCGCCCGCGTCCTCCAGCTCCTGCGGCAGGTCCCAGTGGTAGAGCGTGACCCACGGGTCGATGCCGGCCGCGAGCAGCTCGTCGACCAACCGGTCGTAGAACCCGAGCCCCGCCGGGTTGACCGGGCCGCGCCCGCCCGGCTGCACCCGCGGCCAAGCGACGGAGAACCGGTACGTGTCCACGCCCAGTCCCTTGATCAGCGCCACGTCCTGCGGCATGCGGTGGTAGTGCTCGCACGCGACGTCGCCGTTGTCTCCATTGTGGACGGCCCCGGGCATCCGGCAGAAGGTGTCCCAGATGGACGGAGTCCGGCCGTCCTCGGCGACGGCGCCCTCGATCTGGTACGAGGACGTGGAAACGCCCCACTTGAAGGACGCCGGAAAGTCGGCGGTGGGCAGGACGAGCCCGGGTGCGGTACTGGCGGTGGGATTCATGGTTCTCCAAGCGGAAAGTGGGTGTTCGCGGGCGCAAAAGGGCCGGCCCCGGCGCTTTGACCGGGACCGGCCCTGCACGCCTCAGCCGACCGGCTCCTTGACCGGATGCAGCCAGCACGCGACCGAGCGCGTCGCGCCGTCCGGGGTGTCGGGGCGGCCGAGCACGGGGATGTTGCCGGCGCAGGGATCGAACACCTTCGGGCAGCGCGGGTGGAACGAGCAGCCGGTCGGCATGCCCTTGAGGTCCGGCGGCGAGCCGGGGATGCCGGCCAGCTCGCGGCGCGGGCCCCGCAGCGCGGGGAACGACCCGAGCAGCCCGGCGCTGTAGGGGTGCAGCGAATCCCGGTACAGCGCCGCCGCCGGTGCCTCCTCGACGATCCGGCCGCCGTACATGATGGCGATCCGGTTCGAGAACTCCACCAGCAGCGACAGGTCGTGCGTGATGAAGATGACCGAGAAGCCGAGCCGCTCGCGCAACTCGATGAGCTGGGCCAGGATCTGCCGCTGCATCACCACGTCGAGCGCCGTGGTGGGCTCGTCCATGATGACCACCTGCGGCTGCAGGATCAGCGCCATGCCGATCATCACACGCTGCCGCATGCCGCCCGACAGCTGGTGCGGGTAGGCGTCCATCCGGTCCGGCGAGATGCCGACCAGCTTGAGCATCTCGCGGGCGCGGGCGTTGCGGCTGTGTGACGACATCTTCGGGTCGTGCGCCTCGAGGACGTCGGTCAACTGCGTCGATATCTTGTGTACGGGGTTCAGCGAGTTCATCGCCCCCTGGAACACGATGGCCGTCTCGGACCACCGGAACGCGCGCAGCTCGCGGTCGGAGAGCGCCAGGACGTCGTACGGCTCGCCGCGCTCGGGGTGGTAGATGACCTGGCCGCCACTGACCACTCCCGGCGGCGCGAGCAGCCGGGTCAGGCCGTACGCGAGAGTGGACTTGCCGGAGCCGCTCTCCCCGGCGAGGCCGAGGACCTCACCCTTGTGCAGCGTCAGGTTCACGTCGCGGACGGCGTGCACCGCCTGGTCACCCAGGCCGTAGTCCACGTTGAGGTTGCGGATCTCGAGGACCGGCTCTTTCACGGTGTCGCCTCCTTCCGGCGTACCGGCGTCGCGCCGTTCGGGTTGATGGCCGGAACCGGCGTGGCGTGGGTGTGCGGCGCCGCCGAGTTGTCCAGCACCGGCGTGAAGCCGACCCGCATCCGTACGGTGCGGCCGGCCACGGTCTTGACCTTGGTCTTGCCGGCGCTGCGCAGCCGGGGACTGACGAACTCGTCGATGCCGAAGTTGATCAGGGACAGCGCGGTGCCGAGAAAGGCGATCGCGAGACCGGCCGGGACGAACCACCACCACGCCCCTTGGGCCAGGGCCTGCTGGCTCTGCGCCCAGAACAGGATTTCGCCCCAGTTCCAGTTGGAGATGCTGCCGATGCCGATGAAGGCCAGCGTGATCTCGGAGGTGACCGCGAAGATCACCGTGCCGACGAAGCCGGATGCGATGATCGCCGTGAGGTTGGGCAGGATCTCGAAAAAGAGGATGCGCCACGTCTTCTCGCCGGTCGCCCGCGCCGCCTCGACGTAGTCGCGCCCGCGCAGCGAGAGCGTCTGGGCGCGCAGCACCCGGGCGCCCCACGCCCATGACGTCAAGCCGATGACCAGCGCGACGATCGTGGATCCGGCATTGTTGATGGTCGACGCCACGATGATGATCAGCGGCAGCGCCGGGATCACCAGGAAGACGTTGGACAGCACCGACAGGATGTCGTCCCACGTGCCGCCCAGATACCCGGCCGTGACACCGATCAGCACCGAAAAGACGGTGGCCACCACGCCCGCGGTCAGGCCCACGACCATCACGCCGCGGGTACCGACCAGGATCTGGCTGAGCACGTCCTGGCCCAGGTGGGTGGTGCCGAACCAGTGCGCCGAGGACGGCGGCGCCACCAGGTCGTCGCTCTGCGCGTCGGGATCGTACGGCGCGACCCACGGCCCGATGATCGCGAACAGGATGTAGATGCCGAGCACGACCAGCCCGGTCGCGGCCTTGGCGTTGGCCACGAACCGGAACCGGCGGCGCTTGGCCTTTCCGGGCCGCACCTCTTCGGGTTGCGCCATGGCGCCCTGCCCGGGGATGACCTGCTCGACGCTCGAGGTGGGGATGGTCATCGATCAGCCCTCCTTTCGAGTACGCGGGTCGAGGAGCAGGTAGGCGACGTCCGCCAGCAGGTTCGCCAGCAGCACGGCGATCGTGATGATGAGGAAGATGCCCTGCATGAGCGGGTAGTCCTTGGCGCCCACGGCCCGGAAGAGCAGGAAGCCGAGGCCCGGGTAGGAGAACACGATCTCCACCAGCAGGGTGCCGCCGACGATGAAGCCCAGCGCCAGCGCGAACCCGGAAACGTTGGGTAGCAGCGCGTTGCGGGCCGCGTAGGTCAGCGCGACCCGCCGGTCCGACAGGCCCTTGGCGTGCGCGACCGTGATGTAGTCCTCCGCCGAGACGGTGACCATCATGTTGCGCATGCTCAGGATCCAGCCGCTCACCGAGGAGATGAGGATGGTCATCGCGGGCAAAATGCTGTGCTTGATGGCGCTGGGGATGAAGTACTGGTCCCAGGCGGGCACGAGGCCGGGGTCGTAGCCGCCGGACGCCGGGAAGAAGCTGTCCGGCCCGGTGAACAGATAGATCGAGAGCAGGCCGAGCCAGAAGTACGGCACCGAGGACAGGAACGTGGTCGCGGGCAGTAGCCCGTCGACCCAGGAGCCGCGGCGCCAGCCGGCCAGCACGCCCAGGGAGGTGCCGATGAAGAAGCTGACCACCGTCGTGATGCCGACCAGCGCGAGGGTCCACGGCAGGGCGCTGGCGATGACCTCCGACACCGGGGACGGGAACGCCGTGAACGACAGGCCCAGGTCGCCGTGCGCCAGCTGCTTCCAGTAGTCGACGTACTGGCTCCAGAGGCTCGCGTTCTTGTCGAGGCCGAAGAGGACGTACAGCGAGTCGATCGCGTCGGTGTTCATCTGGCCCTGGAAGCGGGCCAGCATCGATTTCACCGGGTCGCCGGGGATCATCCGGGGGATGAAGAAGTTGATGGTGATCGCGGCCCACGCCGTGAAGAGGTAGAACGCGATCCGTTGCAGCAGGTATCTCACCGGATCTCCTCCCGTACCCCGGCGGCCGCCGAGCCCGGCTTCTCCGCCGCCACGGTCGCTTCGTCGTACAGCCAGCAGGCCGCCCAGTGACTGGGCCGGCTTCCGGCGCCTGGTCCTTCGGACGGCGCGGAGAATCCAGTCCCAGGAGGGATCTCGATGCGGACCGGCAGGTCGGTGGTGCACCGGGGCATGACGAACGGGCAGCGGGGGTGGAACCGGCAGCCGGCCGGCGGGTGGATCAGGCTCGGCGGCTCGCCGTTGCCCTTGTCCTCGGCGTCCAGCTCGAGCTCGCCTTGCAGGCGGTCCGGGTCGGGCGCGGAGTCGATCAGCAGCCGCGTGTACGGATGGGCCGGCGACTGCGTGACGGTTTCGCTGTCGCCGCCCTCGACCATCCGGCCCGCGTACATCACCAGGGTCTCGTCAGCGAAGTAGCGGGCCGACGCGATGTCGTGGGTGATGTACAGGATGGCCAGGTTCAGCCGCTCCTTGAGGTCGCGCAGCAGGTTCAGCACGCCGAGGCGGATCGAGACGTCCAACATGGACACCGGCTCGTCCGCGAGCAGCGCCTCGGGGTTGGCGCCCAACGCCCGGGCGATGGCGATGCGTTGCCGCTGGCCGCCCGAGAGCTCGTGCGGGACCTTGTCGAGGTAGCGCTCGGGCGGCGTCATGGCGACCCGGGTGAGCAGGTCGCCGAGCGCCCGTTCCAGATCCTCGGGTGTCTTGCCGGCGTTGTGATGGATGCGCAGCGACCGGGTGAGGTGGTAGCGGACCGTGTGCACCGGGTTCAGCGACGCGAACGGGTCCTGGAAGATCATCTGTACCCGGGCCGCGTACTGCCGGAAGCGCCGGCCGCCGTGGACCCGGGTGGACGTGCCGTGCAGCCGGAGGTCGCCGCCGGTGCGGGGGTAGAGCTGCGCCATCAGGCGGGCCACCGTGGACTTGCCGGAGCCGGACTCGCCGACCAGGGCGGTGACCCGCCCGCGTCGCAACACCAGGTGCACGTCGTCGACGGCGTGCACCGCGTCGTGCGTCCGGCTGAAGAGATCGCGCAATCGCCGGCGGACGGGGAAGTGCTTGGTCAGGCCGTCGGCCTCAAGCACCACCTCGCTGGCCGGCGCCTGGGCGTCTTGGCTCAACGTCATGCCGAGTTCCTTAAAGTGCGAACCATCCGCGATGCCGCCCCCTCGGCCGTGAGACCGAGGGGGCGGCGTGCGGATCAGGAGTTGGCGGGCTTGAGGTGCAGGACGACGTCGAGCGCGTTGGCCTGCGTGGGCTGGCCGGCGCCGTACGTGTTCGTGTCGTCGGGCCAGCCGACCCAGGCCTTGGTGCTGTACGCCATGCCGATGTTGTCCGCACCGACCGGGATCATCGGGACCTGCTCGACGAACACCTTCTGCAGCGTCACGAGCGCGGCGGTGCGGGCGGCGTCGTCGGTGGCGTTCTGGTACGCCTTCAGCGCGCTGGTCGCCTCAGGGCTGTTGAACCGGCCGAAGTTACCGCCCGGCGAGGCCTGCCCGATCGGCTTGATGAGCGTGCCGTCCATGATGGTCTGGTACAGGTCGTACGGCGTCGAGCCACCGTTGGTCCAGCGGAACGTGGCGTCGAACTTGCCCTCCTCCACGTTCTTGAACCAGGCGTCCTGGTTCGCCTTCTCGACCGTGGCCGCGATGCCGATCTGGGCCAGGTTGTCCCGCACGATCTCGAGCGAGGTCTGGTAGTCGGACCAGCCGGCCGGGTCGGTCAGCGTCAGCTTGACCGGCTTGCCACTCGGGTCGGTCAACGTCTTGCCGTCCGCGCTGAGCTTGAAGCCGGCGTCGGCCAGCGTCTTCTTGGCGCCCTCGACGTCCACCGTCTGGTTCTGGCCCTTGTACTCGGGCGCGACGAACGCGTCACCGGCCGGCGACGGCAGACCCGTCACGCTGGTGACCAGCGGGTGGAAGTAGCCGGCCTCGGCCTTGTTGAAGATGTCCTCCCGGTTGACGACCATGTTCATCGCCTTGCGCAGGGCCACGTTGTCGAACGGCTTCTTGGTGGTGTTGATGTAGAGGCCGTGGATGCCCAGGACCGGAGGTGCCCAGACCTTGAAGTGCGCCGGGTCCTTGTCGACGAAGACCGTCTTGTAGTTCGGGATGAAGACGAAGCTCCACTCGCAGGCGCCGGTGGACAGGGCGGTGGTCTGCGCGTTGTTGTCCGTGTACGACGTGTAGCGCAGCTCCTTGACCTGCGGCAGGTCCTGCCAGTAGCCGCTGGTGCGCACCTGCAGCGTGGTGGTCTGCGGCGTGAAGGACTTCAGGGTGTACGGGCCGGAGCCGACCGGAGTCTTGTTGGGGTCGATGTCCGGCTTCGCGATGGTCGACCAGATGTGCTTCGGCACGATGGGGGTCTGGCCCAGCCACTTGTCCTTGTACACGAACATCGAGTTCGTGAACGTCACCGTCACGACGTTGCCGTTCGCGGTGATCTGGTCGTACGGCGTGTTGTTCGTGTTGAGCGCCTTGTTGGCCTTGATCATCGAGAACGTGAACGCGACGTCGTCGGCGGTCAGCTTCTGGCCGTCCGACCAGGTGGCGTTGTCGCGGACCGTGATGTCGACCTTCTTGTAGGCCGGGTCCCACTTCGCGTCGGTGGCCAGCCACGGCTTCGACGGGTCGGCCGGCTTGACCGGGTTCCACATCATCAGGGGCTCGTACATCATCCACTTGAAGCCGAGCGAGTTCGCGGCCGAAGTGGACAGGAACGGGTTGAAGTTCTCGGTCTGCGGGCCGTTCGGCATGCCCGCGGTCAAGAACGTCGCGCCGTTGTTCTTGCCGGCGTTCGAATTCGCGTTCGGCGAGTCGCCGCAAGCCGCGAGGCCACCGGCGGCGAGCACGCCCGCCAGGGCGACCGAGAACAACTTCCTTCTCTGCATCAATTTCTCCTCAGGTGGTGCGGTTTCGGGTGTGAGGGGTGCCCGAGGGAAGGGCGC
>DASYTU010000169.1:0-9284 GCA_036001925.1 Actinoplanes sp. | reverse complement strand
CGCGGACCGGACAGCGCCGTCGCGGTCGCGGCCCGCGACCGGGTCGGACCCCGCCGGGTCGCCGCACGCCGATGGCCCCCCGTCCGGCGACCCGGTAGGGGAGGGGGAGGAAGGCCTGTCGCCGCGGACCGGTCCCGCCGTGGACGAGGAGCCGACCGTGGAGTCCCTGCGGTCGGCGGCGTCGCGGCCGCCCGATCACGGCGGGGAAACCGTGCGCCTGCGGCCGCCGACGGTGGTTCCCGGACCGGTCGGCGAACCGGGCGCACCAGCCGGATCCGTCCCGGAAGAGCTCCGCGCGTCACGGATCGCGCCGGCCGAGCCGGCCCCCGCGGCGGCGTCACCCGTGACGCAGGACACATCCGCTCCGGTCGAGCCGCCCTCGACGCCGGGCGCGGCCGGTACGGTCGAGCCGCCCGCCGCGCCGGGTGCGTCCTCGGGTGAGGGGAGTATGGGCGCACCGGAAACCGCGGGACCGGAAGCAGTGTCACCCGATCCGGTGATCTCCTCGGAGGACGCCGCCACGCTGTCCGCCGGGGAGGCGGACGCCGTACCGGACAACGGCGTTGATCGTGGGAAGACGGCGCTGCGGCGGCGGCTTTCGTCCGCCGGCACGTTGATCTGGGTTTTGCTGGCCCTGTTCGGCTTTACGCTCGTGGTGCAGCTGCGCAGCAACAACGGCGACGAGGGGCTGGCCACGGCCCGCCAGGAGGATCTGGTGCGGATCCTGTCGGACCTCGAGGCGCGGGACCAGCGCCTGCAGGCGGAGATCACCGCGCTCGAGCAGAGCCAGCGGCAGCTCACCTCCGGGGTTCAGGGCCGCCAGGCGGCCATCGCCGAGGCCGAAAAGCGGGCCAACGAGCTCGGCCTGCTCGCCGGCACGCTGCCTGGGCGCGGGCCGGGCCTGCGGGTGACGATCGACCCGAAGGGCCAGGTCAAGGCGTCGGCGATCCTGAACGCGGTGCAGGAGCTCCGCGGCGCCGGCGGCGAGGTCATGGAGATCGCCGGCGCGGGCGGCACGGCGGTACGGATCGTCGCGTCGACATACTTCGTCGACGGGAACGGAGGCGGCATCGTCGTCGACGGCACGCGGCTGAACGGGCCGTACACGCTGCGGGTGATCGGGGTGCCGCAGACGATGCAGACGGCATTGCAGATCCCTGGTGGGGTGGTGGCGTCGGTGAGCAGCGCCGGCGGTAGCGTGACCATGGAGGCACGCAGCATGGTCGAGGTGACCGCGGTGCGTAAGCCCACCGGTCTGCAGTACGCGCGTCCGGTCTCCTGACCGGCTGTGTCACTACGGAGGAATGTGTGATTCCTGAGGACCTGCGGTACACGGCCGAGCACGAGTGGGTGGCCGGTGACGGCAGCGGGCCCGTGCGGGTGGGCATCACCCACTACGCGCAGGACGCTTTGGGCGACATCGTCTACGTGCAGCTTCCCGACGAGGGTACGGCGGTGCGGGCCGGCGAGTCGTTGGGCGAGATCGAGTCCACCAAGAGCGTCTCGGAGATCTATGCGCCCATCTCGGGGACGGTGGTGGCGAAGAACGCCACCCTGTCCGATGAGCCGGAATTGATCAATGCCGAGCCCTATGCGGCGGGTTGGCTGGTGGAGATCGCCCCGGAAGATCCGAAGTCGGTGGACGCCTTGCTGGACGCCGCCGCTTACCGTGCATTGACCGAGAGTTGAACGGCCCGCGCGTCTGGTTGCCCGCCATTTCGGCGCTGACTAGGCTCGCGTGGCACACGCAAGAACTTGTCATCCCTTCGAAACCGATAGTCGTGCGTCCGGGCCCCGCTCCGGGCGGCGGCGGGGAGTGCCGCGCCCGGGCGTCGCGTCCGGTTCCGCTCACCCCACGTCGTCGGGCGGCGACCAACAAATCCGTGAGGTGGTCCGATGACGCGCCCAGACGACGAGTTTCCGCCACTCGACGTCACGTCCACGCTGAACCTCGGTGCGCTCGACGAGGTGCTCGAGGGTCCCGAGACCGACGTGGTGCCGAGCCGGTTGTCCGGTTCGCTGCCTCCCGGAATGGCGCTGCTGGTCGTGCGCCGCGGGCCGAATGCGGGGGCGCGGTTCCTGCTGGATCACGACGTGACCACCAGCGGCCGGCACCCGGACAGTGACATCTTCCTCGACGACGTCACGGTGTCGCGCCGGCACGCGGAGTTCCACCGCGACGGTGGCACGTTCACGGTGCGCGACGTGGGCTCGCTCAACGGCACGTACGTGAACCGGGAACGGGTCGAGGCGGCGACGCTGAGCAACGGCGACGAGGTGCAGATCGGCAAGTTCCGTCTGGTGTTCATCGCCGGTCCCCGGCCGGAGGGCGAGGGCGGCCGGGCGTGAACCCGTCGGGGGCGGCCGCGCGCGAGCCCGGGGCGTTGGGCCCGGGTTCTCGTGACGGCGGCGCGCTGATGAGCATCGGGGAGGTGCTGGCTCACCTGCGTACGGAGTTCCCCGACACCACGATCTCGAAGCTGCGGTTCCTGGAGGCGGAAGGGCTGGTCGACCCGCAGCGCACCGCCTCCGGCTACCGGAAGTACTCGTGGCACGACGTCAACCGGCTGCGTTTCGTGCTGACCGCCCAGCGCGATCAGTACCTGCCGCTGCGCGTGATCCGGGAGCAGCTCGCCGCGCTGGAGGTGGACGACTCCGTCCAGCGCCCGGTGCTGGTGGCCGTCGGTTCCGACCGGGCCGCGGATCCCGTGGACACCCGGGTGGCGCGGGCCGATCTCATCGAGCGGACCGGCGTGCCGGAGGAGCTGCTCGGCGAGCTGGAGAAGATCGGTCTGGTCCAGTCGCGGCCCCCGGGCTGGTACGACGCGGATGCCGTGGTGATCGTGGAGTCCATCGTCGGCCTGACCCGGTACGGCTTGGAGTTGCGGCACCTGCGGGCATTCCGGGCCGGCGCCGACCGCGAGGTCGGCCTGTTCACCCAGCTGCTGGCGCCGCTGGTGCGCCAGCACGATCCCGCGGCCCGGGCCCGGGCCGCGGAGACGGCCCGTGAGCTGCAGGCCCTATCGCAGCGCCTGCACGCGGCACTGGTCCGGGCCGGGCTCCGCGACACGTTGGGTCGCTGATCGCGGGCCACCGGCCGGTGGGGTAGTTAAGCGTTTGGTCGTAGGCTCGCAAGGGCATGCGGTTTGGAAACGGGAGCGCACGCCGTGCGTGTACCGTGCATGTTAGGACGGGTCGCCGATTGGGCGGTCCGATCGGGGCGGCGACGACAGCGACACGGAGGCGGGCGGTGCGCGAGCTGAGCGTGGTCGGGGTTCGGGTGGAGCTGCCCAGTAACCAGCCGATCGTCCTGCTCAGGGAGGTCGACGGTGATCGGTATCTGCCGATCTGGATCGGCGCGGTGGAGGCGACCGCCATCGCGTACGAGCAGCAGGGCGTGAAACCGGCCCGACCACTGACCCACGATCTTCTCCGGGACATCCTGGCGGCGTTGCAGGCGCCGCTGAAGGCGGTGGAGATCACCGAGCTCAAGGAGAACGTCTTCTACGCCGACCTGCTGATCGGCGACAGCCTGCGGGTTTCGGCCCGGCCCAGCGACTCGATCGCGCTCGCGCTGCGGGTGGGTGCGCCGATCCGCTGCGCGGACCAGGTCCTCACCGAGGCCGGCATCGTCATCCCGGACGAACAGGAGGACGAGGTCGAGAAGTTCCGCGAATTCCTCGACCAGGTCCGCCCCGAAGACTTCGCGGGCTGACGTTTTTCATCGACGGTCACCAGAGGTCCGGCCGTCCGTACGCGGCGTGTCGCGCTCATACGTCCCTGTATCGCAACGCGTTCAGATATAGGCTCCTGAAATCAGGGTGAAGCGGCAGCGGGGAGGTAGTCGCGTGCACGACTCCCATCATGGCGGGGAAGCCCAGCCTCTCGAGGGTCCTCAGCTCGGCGAGGACGGCTCGGTCGGCTACCGCGGCGTGACGGCCTGCCACGCGGCCGGGATCAGCTACCGCCAGCTCGACTACTGGGCGCGGACGATGCTGGTCGTACCCAGCATCCGGGACGCCTCCGGCTCGGGCACCCAACGCCTCTACTCATTCCGCGACCTGGTCGTACTCAAAGTCGTCAAGCGCCTGCTGGATGCCGGCGTCTCCCTGCAGAACATCCGCAAGGCGATCGAGACGCTGCGCTCGCGCGGGGTCGAGGACCTCGCCGGCATCACGCTGATCTCCGACGGCACGACCGTGTACGAGTGCCGTTCGCCCGAGGAGGTTGTCGACCTGTTGCAGGGCGGCCAGGGCGTGTTCGGCATCGCCATCGGCGGGGCGTTCAAGGAGATCCAGGGTTCGCTGTCGCACCTGCCCGCCGAGCCGGCCTCCGCGCCGCAGCCGGTCGGTACCGACACCGCGGCGGAACCTCCGGCCGGGGACGAACTCGCCGCTCGCCGCGCGCGCCGCAGAGCGGGCTGAGGTCGCCGGGCGCCGCACGTAGCCGACAGCGGTGGCGAGGTCCGACACGTTGACGGCATGGCGCCTGCGCGCGTACGTCAGCGCGTGACGATCCAGAAGCGCAGCTTGCGACCGCGCTGATCCTCGAACACGCCGCCGCCGGATTCGATCACCTTCCGCGAGGCGACGTTGTCGTCGTCGCAGGTCACGAGCACCCGGTCGAGGCCCAGCTTCCGCGCGACGGGCAGGGCGGTGCGCAGCATGGCGGTCGCATGGCCGCGGCGGTGGGCGCTCGGGCGTACGTCGTAGCCGATGTGGCCGCCGGCTTCCAGCAGCCACGCGGTGAGCCGGTGCCGGATGGCGAGCCGCCCGAGGTACTCCGGTCCGTCGATCCACCACAGCGTCGTGGACGGCACGAAGCCTTCGGGCCGCGGCGTCTTCTCGAGCGCCTGGGCGCGCAGCTCGCTGACGTACGCGGCGAAGCCGGCTTGTGTGGTCCAGGTCGGCCCGTATTCGCGAATCTCCCGCCCGATCATCGACTCGTCGGACTCGGTCCCGCGCCCCTCGGCCTGGAATTCGGCCATGGCGGCGAGGAAGGACTCCCGTACGCCGGTGGTGGGCTCGCTGAACTCGGGCATCCGGTCACTGTGATCGACCGTTGCCGCAACGGCAACGAGGTTTTGCGTTCCGCCCGATCGTCCCGGACGCTTCTGCCATGAGCGATGCTTGGGACGCCCGCTACGCCGAGAGCGACCGGGTATGGAGCGGGCAGCCGAACGTGGTCCTGGTCCGCGAGGTTGCCGGGTTGCCGCCGGGTACGGCCCTGGACCTCGGCTGCGGCGAAGGGGCCGACGCCGTCTGGCTCGCGCAGCGGGGCTGGCGGGTCGTGGCCGTCGACATCTCGGGCGTGGCCCTCGCCCGCGCAGCCGCCCACGCCGCCGAGGCCGGCGTTGCCGATCGCATCGAATGGCAGCAGCGCGACCTCGCCACGTCCTTCCCGGCCGGTACGTTCGACCTGGTGAGCGCCCAGTTCCTGCATTCGTGGGGGGACCTGCCGCGGGAGAAGATCCTGCGCACGGCCGCGGCCTCGGTGGCACCGGGCGGCGTACTGCTGATCGAGGGCCACTCCGACGCCGGGCCGTTCCCCCACGACCACGGCGACGTCCACTTCCCGACGCCCGACGAGGTGGTCGCCGACCTGCAGCTCGCGGAGGGGGAGTGGGAGATCCTGCTCGCCGCGGAGCACCCTCGCGACCAGACCGGTCCGGACGGCAGACCGGCCGTCCGCACCGACAGCACAGTGATGGTCCGCCGCACCATTCGGTGACCGCCGAAACATCCGCGCCCCAGGGTCAAGAGGTTCCGGGGTTGCTCACCCTGGCCGGTGGCCTGCTGTGCCTAGCGGGCGTGGTCGTGTCCCGTCGCCGAACATCCGCGGTGCCAGCGCCGAAGACCGACCTTGCGGCGGGTCAGCCGAGGATCATCACGAAGACGAGGTTGGATCCGAACGGATCGCCGTTCGATGCTACCCAGACCCGCTTGCCGCCGAGCAGCGCGTCCTTGGCCAGCTCGAACGCCCACGCCGGCCAGGCCGAGGAGAACCCGCCGTTCTGGTCGTTGTACTGCACCGCGAAATCGCCGCTCGCGTACCGCCCCGCGAATGCGATCGTGCCGGTGGTCGCCTGAAAGCCCGCCTGGGCTACCAACTCGGCGAGTTGCGGCGCCACCCCGAATGCTTGGTCGGCTGGGATCCGCATCTCGGCCGTCGCCTCGCGAAGCCGGTCGACCAGCTCGGCGGAAACGTTCTGTACGCTCATGGATTCCCCCATTTCGTTGCGTTTACCGCTGTCTCACCCAGCCTTCGCCCCACTCGGCACGGGCACAGTCAGGTGCCCGACGCGGGCCGCCGACTACCTTCTGACACCGTTTGCCGCATGAAGTCACCCGGACCTCCAGGTGCAAGCCCCTTCGGCTTGATCGTCGGCAGGTGTCCGCTCGAGCAGCTGCGGGTTCTTCAGCAGTTCGGAGATGGTGAAACTGAGGGCCGTCACGAGGATTCGAACCCCCGGATGGCGGATCTGATCTGTACGCTGTCGCCTGGACGAGCCTGTCGCCACTCTCGCGCGTCGGCGTCGCACGGAGTCCAGCACCGGCAAGATCGGGCGCGGTCCCGCAACGAGGAAGGGGCACCGGTGCATCCAGAGTCCGTAGCCCGCCGGCGCCGCGCCCGGCGGGCGGCCGGGAGGTCGTTGTCGGTGATGATCATCGTCACGCTGACGTACGTCACGCTGGTGATGCGCGTGAGCAACGACGGCGAGGGCGGCATCATGGCGCTGATCACCTTGCTGCGTCGCTGGGGCGGCGGCCGCCGCGCCGCCATGGTGCTGGCCACTGTGGGGATCTTCGGCGCCGCCCTGTTCTTCGGCGACAGCATGATCACACCGGCCATCTCGGTGCTGTCCGCGGTGGAAGGGCTGAAGGTGGTCCAGCCGGCTTTGGCCGACCTGATAGTCCCTATTACTGCCGTGATCATCGTGCTGTTGTTCGCCTTCCAACGCAGGGGAACGGCCGCCGTGGGGCGGCTGTTCGGCCCGGTGATGATCGTCTGGTTCGTGGCGATCGCCGCTTGCGGTGTTGCCGGCATCGCCGAGCACCCGGAAATCCTCCGGGCGTTGTCGCCTACCTATGCGGTGGACTTCCTGGTCGGGCACTTCGGGGTTGCCTTCTCCTCGCTCGCCGGGATCGTGCTCGCGGTCACCGGCGCCGAGGCGCTGTACGCCGACATGGCCCAGGACTCCCGAAGCTACGGCCAGGGGTCAGGTAGCCGAGCTGTAACCCACTGACCTGGTGTTTAGCCGCGTCGGCGGGGGCTGGACAGGGCCTCGGTGGCTTCGTGGACGGCGGCGAGGCCGGGCTTGACGTAGCGCTGCACCGACCGTAGGGATTTGTGTCCGGTCTTGGTCATGATGACGTTGGCGGAGACGTTGGCCTCGCCGAGGTGGGTGGCCGAGGAGTGCCGGAGCTGGTGCAGCCGGAGGCCGTCGCCGTAGTGGGCGAGCAGGATGCGGGCGCGGTCGTAGCCGAGCCGGACACGGCCGGTTTCCGGGCAGATGTCGTTCGGGTCCGTGGTGGCCCGCCGGTGCGGCCCGGGTCGGTGTTCGGACAGGAACAGCGGGCCGGACTCGCGGTCGGCGATGAGGCGGGGCAGCAGGTGGGCGGTGTCGGTTCCCCAGGTGATCCACATGGTGTCGCCGCCCTTGGCGGTGATCTTGGCCTGTTTGTTGGGCAGGTCCAGGTCCTCGACGTTCAGCGCGAGCACTGCGCTGGCGCGGGAGGCGGACTCGTAGAGCATCCGCCACAGCGTCTTCTCCCGCAGCGGCACGTCCCGCCGTCGGCACAGCCGGTCGATCCGGGAACGCGACACGGCTTTCGTGTCGTCGTTGCTCTCCCGCTGCCGCTCCGCCGAACCCGGCAGCGCGGGGCCAGCCCAATGCTGCTTGTCGGCGCACCAGGTCAGCCAGGAGCCGACGGCGGCGCGGTTGCGGTTCCAGGTCGCAGGCTTCGCCTTGCCCCACAGTTCGGTGAGCGCGTCGCCGATCTCGGTGTCGTCGACGTCGGCGAGCTTGCGGCCGGGGCCGACCTGCTCGGCGGTCCGGGTCGAGCACGTTCGTGTAGGCGCGCAGGGTGTTCGGGGTGCCCTTGACCTTCGGGGTGTCGAGGAAGGCGTCGATCGCGGCGCGCATGGTCGGGCCACCGCCCTTACCGGTCCCGCGGCGCCGGGTCTCCAGCTTGGTCACCGTCGCCGCCACGATCGGCCCCTCTCGATCGACCTACCGGATAATGTGCACGAGTCGCGTCGTCCGCGCGGGAGTGTCCGTGATGGTCGCCGATTCTCGGGGTGGATCAGGCTACCGGATAATGGCCCCTTATCCGGTAGCCTGCCCCGACCCTCTCCGGCAGGTCAGACGTCCTGTCATGCCGATGACAGTGCGGTGCCGACCGTCAGAAGCTGAACGACCTCATGCGGGTATTAGGCCGATCTGATTGCCATTACCGGGGCATCGTCTGCGCGCTCGGCGTCGCGAAATGCGTACTCGCGACCTGGCATTCGAAGCTCGGACGAAGCGAGACCCGTCGCTGGCGCGACAGGTTGCGGAATGCATCGGCAGGGCGCCCCGGGGGCCGGTCGCCGCTGTGTGCGGGGTTTCGATCGGGATTTGCGGGCGCTACCGCAGTTGGTCGCGGCGGCGGGTCTGGTAGGCGGTCTCGGCGGTGTTGCCCGCCAGCTCGATGGCTTTGTCGTAGGCCGCGCGCGACTGCCGGCTGCGGCCCAGCCGGCGCAGCAGGTCGGCGCGGGTCGCGTGGTAGGCGTGATAGCCAGCCAACCTGTGCTCAAGACGGTCGACGGCCGCCAGTGCCACCTGCGGGCCGTCGAGCTCGGCGACCGCGATGGCCCGGTTGAGGGCGATGATTCGGCGAGGGGTCGAGGCGGACGAGTTGGTCGTAGAGGGCGACGACCTGCGACCAGTCGGTGTCGCGGACGTCGCGGGCGGAGGTGTGCACGGCGTTGATCGCGGCGAGGATCTGGTAGCGGCCCGGAGCCACCCCGGCAGCGGCAGCGGCGAGGCGCTCGCGCACCAGCCGGTGGCCCTCGGCGATCAGCGTCGCGTCCCAGGCCCCGCGGTCCTGCTCCTCGAGGGGGACCAGCTCGCCGCCGGCCGAGACCCGGGCGGGTCGGCGGGCCTCGGTGAGGAGCATCAGCGCCAGCAACCCGGCCACCTCGCCATCGTCCGGCAGGAGGTCCCGGATCAGGCGGGTCAACCGAATCGCCTCGGCGGTCAGGTCGTGACGCACGGGATCCGTGTCGGGGCCCGTGGCCAG
>DASYTU010000168.1:0-39763 GCA_036001925.1 Actinoplanes sp. | reverse complement strand
ACCGCAAACCGGTCGTAGCGGAACAATCGGGCCGCAAGGAGCGTCGGATGACGCCCGTCATCCCCCGCCGAGCGAAGCGAGGCCATCAAACACAGCATGGACAACGTCGACAGACCCGGTTGGGTGCATCATGCCGTCTGGTGGCAGGTGTATCCGCTCGGATTCGTCGGCGCGTGGCCGCCGCGCGACGGCATCAGCCCGCATCGGCTCGGCCGGCTGCACGCCTGGCTGGACTATGCGGTCGAGCTGGGCGCGTCCGGGCTGGCGCTCGGGCCGGTGTTCGCCTCGGAGACGCACGGCTACGACACCATCGACCACTTCCGCATCGACCCGCGGCTGGGCGACGACGGCGACTTCGACGCGCTGATCGCCGCCGCTCACGACCGCGGGCTGAGGGTGCTGCTCGACGGCGTGTTCAACCACGTCGGGCGCGGACACCCGGCGTTCCGCGCGGTACTCGAGCGGGGCCCGTCCGCGCCCGCCGCGTCCTGGTTCCGGCTGACCTGGCCGGCACCGTGGCAGCCGGGAGTCGAGCCGCGGTACGCGACGTTCGAGGGCCATGGGGGGCTGGTGGCGCTCAACCACCTCGAGCCGGCGGTTGCCGACCTGGTCGTGGAGGCGATGAACCACTGGCTGGCGCGCGGGGTGGACGGTTGGCGCCTCGACGCCGCGTACGCCGTGCCGACGCGCTTCTGGGCCGCGGTGCTGCCCCGGGTCCGCGAGCGGTACCCGGACGCCTACTTCGTCGGCGAGGTCATCCAGGGCGATTACCCTGACTTCGTGAAGACGTCCACCATGGACTCGGTCACGCAGTACGAGCTGTGGAAGGCGATCTGGAGCGCGCTCAACTCGGCCAACTTCTTCGAGCTGAGCTGGGCGCTCGACCGGCACAACGGATTCCTGGACACGTTCGCGCCGTTGACCTTCGTGGGCAACCACGACGTCACCCGGATCGCCAGCCGGCTGGAGGACGAGCGCGACCTGCCGCTCGCGGTCGCGATCCTGCTGACCGTCGGCGGTACGCCGTCCATCTACGCCGGCGACGAGCAGGCGTTTCGCGGCGCCAAGGAGGATCGTGAAGGCGGCGACGACGAGGTGCGGCCGGCGTTCCCGGACAAGCCCGGCGACCTTGTCTCATATGGATGGCCGACCTATCGCCTGCATCAAGAACTGATCGGACTGCGCCGGCGGCACGACTGGCTGCACGCCGCCCGCACGACCCGGGTACACCTGACCAACGAGCAATTCGTGTACGAAGCGTCGGACGGAACCCACCGCCTCCTGGTGGCGCTGAACGTCGGCGCTGCGCCTGTCGCGCTTTCCACGCCGTACGGGAAAAAGGTGTTGATCGGAAGCGCGGAACTGGAGCGGGCCGGTCAGGGTGATGCGGTCGCGGCGCTTGCCCCGCACTCCTTCGCGGTTCTGGAGATGTGAAGGGGCGCCCGCCCGTCGCGGGCGCCCGTCGTCTCACGGCTGGTAGATCAATACCAATATTTCCGGCCGCCGATCGGCCGGCCGACCGAGCCCAGAATCCAGAAGACGACGCCCACAACGAGCAGGATGATGCCGATTATGTAAAGGATCGACACGTGCACGAAGATGCCCAGTAACAGCAGGATGACGCCCAATATGATCATGGTTAGCTCCATTCAGCCCGCGGAAGTCTTCCGCCGACGGGCGTGATACCCAGAGCCCTCGGATGCCAATCACGTTCGATGGCGCGGCCGGCCCGCGGAGGGCCGCTCAGGCCGCAGTGAAGTGGACGTGGCGGGTTTCGGCCGGGTCGAGGTGCACCGTGGCGCCGGCCAGATGGGGTAGCGCGTGCGTCAGCTCATGCTCGGCGTCGAGCGCTATCGCGTGCGCCTCGACGATCGTCAGCGACGGCGCGACCGCGATCTCGGCCTCCGCGCGCAACCGGTGACCCGTCCAGCGCAACCGGACCGCGCCGACCGAGGTCACGCCCGGCGTCGCGGCGAGCGCGGCCTCGGCGTCGTCGATCAGCGCCGGGTCGACGCCGTCGAGCAGCCGCCCGAACACCATGCGCGCGACATCCACGAGCACGACCAGGATGAGCGCGGCGATCGCCAACCCGACCACCGGGTCCGCCCACCGCCAGCCGATCGCGACGCCGCCGGCGCCGAGCAGCACGGCCAACGACGTGAGGCCATCGGTACGGGCGTGCTGCCCGTCGGCGACCAGCGCGGCCGAGCCGATCCGCCGCCCGACCCGGATCCGGTACCGGGCCACCCATTCGTTGCCCGCGAACCCGATCACCGCGGCGGCGGCGACGTACCCGAGATGGTGCACGTCCTGGGGGTGCAGCAAGCGTTGGACGCCCTGCCAGGCCGCGAGTGCCGCGGACGCGGCGATCACCGCGACGACGAACAGCCCGGCGAGGTCCTCGGCGCGGCCGTAGCCGTACGGATAGCGACGGTTCGCGGCGCGGCGGCCGACCAGGAACGCGACGCCGAGCGGCACGGCGGTGAGCGCGTCCGCGACGTTGTGCAGCGTGTCCCCGAGCAGGGCGACCGACCCGGAGAAGAACACGACGACCGCCTGCGCAACGGCGGTCGCGCCGAGCACCGCCAGCGAGATCCACAGCGCCCGGAGGCCGGTCGCCGAATCCTGGTGCGCGTGGGTGTGGGAATGCCGGTGGCCCATGGTGGCAGGATAGGTGCTCATGTACGCACGCGACAACGCGGCAACTGCCCACGACCGGCAACAGCTACCGAGCGGCGCGCAGGTCGAGGCCACCGTGACCGCACTGCGGATGCTCGCCGACCCCACCCGGCTGCGCCTGCTCTGGCTGCTGCGCGACGGCGAGCGCGACGTCGGCAGCCTCGCCACCGCGGTCCAGGCGGCACGCCCCGCGGTCTCCCAGCACTTGGCGAAACTCCTGCTCGCCGGCCTGGTCGCGAGCCGTCGAGACGGCCGGCGCGTCCTCTACCGGGCGCGCGGCGGTCACGTCCGCCGGCTGGTCATCGAGGCGCTGGAGGCTGGCGACCACCTCGTCACCGGAGCGCCCGAGCATGACTGACCGCCCGTCGTTCGTGCTGCACGACCACCGCAAGCCGCAGCCGCACTTCGACCTGCGGCTCGAGGAGGACGGGGTGCTCAAGAGCTGGGCGCTGCCCCGTGGACTGCCGACCGATCCCGCGAAGAACCGGCTGGCCGTCGCGGTACCCGACCACGAGCTCGACCACCTCACGTACACCGATGCCGAGAAGTTCATCGCCGACATCGGCTGGTGGCACGAGGACGACCGGACTGACAAGCGGCTCGTTTTCACGCTGCACGGCAAGGGCACCCCGCGGCGATATGCCCTGATCCATACGGACGGGAAAAACTGGCTGCTCCACCTCACCAAGGATCAGACCACGGGTTGACACATCGGAGGGTGTGAATAGAAGCTGACCCCGGAGATCACCTGACATCGATGTCATTTGGGGGACGCGTGTTCGGATTCCGTACCGTCGCAGTGGTCGCGGGCGTGGCATTGACCGTGCCGTTCGGCGCGACCGCGGCGCACGCGGCGACGCCCCCACCGCTGGTCGCGGACCCGGCGGCGTACGTGAATCCGCTCATCGGCTCGACGAACCTGGGCAACACCTACCCGGGTGCGGTAACGCCGTTCGGCATGCTGGCCTGGAGCCCGCAGACATCGCGCGGCAGCCAGACATCCACGCCGGCACCGGGCGGCTACCAGTACATGGCGACCCGGATCCGCGGCTTCAGCCTCACCCACCTGAGCGGCGTGGGGTGTTCCGGCGGGAACGGCGACATCCCGATCATGCCGCAGGTCGGCGACATCGCCGGCTCGCCGACCGCGGACACCACCGACGCGGTGTACGCCAGCACGTTCTCGCACGCCAACGAGTCCGCGAAGCCGGGCTTCTACCATGTGGCCCTGGACAGCGGGGCCGGCGCGACGCTGACCGCGACGCCGCGCACCGGCTTCGGCCAGTTCAGCTTCCCGGCCGACAAGACCGCCAGCCTGCTCTTCCGGACCTCGATGTCGGAGACCGGCAGCGCGGACGCGACCGTCCACATCGACCCCGCGACGCGGACGGTCACCGGCTCAGTGAGCGCCGGCAACTTCTGCGGACCGCAGAGCACGAACAACAGCCACGCGTACTACACGCTGCACTTCGTCGCGAAGCTGGACCAGCCGTTCGCGGCTACCGGCACCTGGAAGGACACGGCCCTCACCAAGGATTCCACCGAATCGAGCGGGGGCAGCGGGTACAGCAACACCGGACGCCCGAACGCCGGCAAGGGCTCCGGCGGCTACGTAACGTTCGCGCCCGGCACGACCAGCGTGGGTGTCCGCGTCGGCATCTCGTACGTGAGCCTCGCCGGCGCCGAGGCCAACCTTGCCGCGGAGAGCCCGCCGGAGCTGAGCTTCAACGCCATCGCGGCCGGCGCACGAGCGGCCTGGTCGGCCCGGCTCAAGAAGATCGGCATCGGCGGCGGGACCGAGGCGCAGAAGCGGACGTTCTACACCGCGCTCTACCACGCGCAGCTCGAGCCGACGCTGACCAGCGACGTCGACAGGCAATACATGGGCGCGGACGGCGTGGCGCATGCCTTGTCGCCAAGGCAGAAGGCGCAATACGGCACATTCTCCGGCTGGGACGTGTACCGCGCCCAGGTGCAGCTCCTCGCGCTGCTCGACCCGAAGATGGCGAGCGACTTCGCGCAGTCGCTGTTCAACTACGCCACCCAGCGCGACGGCGAGTGGGACCGCTGGCTGCTCCAGCACGGCAAGACCAGCGTGATGTCGGGCGACCCGTCGGCCGCCGCCGTCGCGGGCATGTACGCGTTCGGCGCCCGCGACTTCGACGTCAGCGGAGCGTTCGACTCGCTGGTGCACGCGGCGACCGTGCCCACCGCGAACGACCACAACGACGCCGGATGCCCGGTCGAGTGCGTCGGCCAGCGGCCGGCGCTCGACAAGTACCTCTCCCTCGGCTACGTGCCCGCCGACGACTGCCACTGCTGGGGCGGTGCGGCCGAGACGCTCGAGGACGCCGCGGCGGACTACGGCCTGTCCCGGTTGGCCGGCGCGCTGGGCGACGAGACCAACCAGCAGCGGTTCCTGGAGAGGTCGCACAACTGGCGCAACGTGTTCGACCCGGCCGCGGAGGCCGACCCGGGCCTGGCACACAACATCCGCGAGCAGATTCTCGCGGTGAGCGCCAGCGGCGAAAACGCACCCGCCGAGGGCAAGGCACAGGCGTTCGACGGGGACAAAGGTACGAAGTGGCTGGTGTTCGCGACGACCGGCTGGATCCAGGCGCAGCTCAAGCAGTCACAGACGGTCACCAACTACGCGATCACCTCGGCGAACGACGAGCCGGGACGCGACCCGGCGGACTGGACGCTGGAAGGCTCGAACGACGGCACGACCTGGACGGCGGTCGACACCCAGGCGGGGCAGACGTTCGCGACCCGCGGCCAGACCCGCTCGTGGACCGTGCAGGATCCCAAGCCGTACCTGTACTACCGGCTCGACGTCACCAGGAATGGCGGGGCCCCGATCGTCCAGCTCGCCGAGCTGGAGCTGGCCGACCCGGCCGTGCCTACCCCGATCCCGGCGGACGGGGCGTACCGGGGCTGGATGCGCGACCGGTACGCCGATGGGCACTGGGCGGAGGGCTTCAGCCCGTCCACCGGCGCCGGGTTCGTGGAGGGCAGCAGCGCGCAGTACACCTGGATGGTCTACTCCGACGTCGTCGGCCTGGCCGCGGCAATGGGCGGCAATGACGTGGCCGTCGAGCGACTCGACGCGTTCTTCCGCAAGCCGGACGGCACGTTCGACCTGAGCGCGTCGAAGGGTACGAAGTTCGACGCCACCAACGAGCCCGACATCCAGACGCCGTACCTGTACAACTACCTCGGAGCGGCGTACAAGACGCAGGAGACCGTGCGGGCCATCCTCGACACGCTCTGGAGCGACGGCACCGGCGGCATCCCGGGCAACGACGACGCCGGCACGATGAGCGCCTGGTATGTCTTCTCCGCGCTCGGTCTCTACCCCACCGTTCCTTCGCGCGCCGAGCTGGCGCTGACCAGCCCGCTCTTCCCGCGCGCGGTGGTGCACCTGGCCGGCGGCAAGGACCTGACCATCGACGGCTCCGGCGGCCCCTATGTCCAGAAGCTGACTGTTAACGGCCGGAACACGACGAAAGGGTGGTTGCCCGCGTCCGTCATCGGCACCGGCGCCCATCTCGTCTATACACTCGGCACCACCCCCAGCCTGACCTGGGGCAGCGGACCGGGCGACGGGCCGCCACAGAACTGACCGCGCAAGTTTGTGCGACCTGTCCGTTTCGCCGGCACGCAGCCGGATAACGTGTGGGAGTCATGCCGTCCCCAACAGAGCTGCCAGATTTCCTGCACGGCGTCGCCCCGATCCTTGATCGCTGGGGCTACCTCGCCGTCGCGGGTGTCATCGGGGTGGAGAGTTTCGGCGTACCCGCGCCGGGCCAGACGATCATGGTGGCCGCGGCCGTCTACGCCGGCGCGGGCCGGCTCAACGTGGTGGCCGTCGGTGCGATCGCGTTCATCGCGGCCGTACTCGGCGACAACGTGGGCTACTGGATCGGCGTCCGCGGCGGCCGGAGGGTCGTACACCGCTTCGGCAAGTACATCTTCATCACACCCGAGCGGCTCGAGCGCGCGGAGAAGTTCTTCGCCCGCCGGGGTAACCGGATCGTGGTGGTGGCCCGGTTCATCGACGGGTTGCGGCAGCTCAACGGCGTGATCGCGGGCATCACCGCGATGCCGTGGCGGACCTTCCTGATCTACAACGCGATCGGCGCCGCACTCTGGGTCGGCTGGTGGACGACGATCTCGTACCTGCTCGGCACGCACATCGTCGAGATCGTCGACCACACGCACCGGTACAAATGGTTGGCGATCGCCGTCATCGCGGTCGCCGTCGCCACGTACGTCACGCTGCACGTCCGCCACATCCGGCGGCGCTGTGCCCGCGCCGGCCTCGGTAGCACCGCCGACGAAGATTTGGCCGTCTCGGTATCGGGTACGGCTCTCCGAGGACGAGAGGAGTGACAACCGTGACCGCACCGGCCCGAACGACATCCGACCGGCAGTCGGAGCAGCTGGACCGCCGCCGCGAACGGGCGGCGGCCGCCGCGAAGGCAGCCGAGCAGGCGCAGGCGGGCGTCACTGAGCTGGACAACCGGCTGAAGAGGAACGCCAGCATCACCAAGCAGCAGACGCAGGCCCTGCGCAACGCCGTCGCCGAGGTCAACCGGCTCAAGCGCGCCGTCAAGGCGGGCGGCAAGGAACGCGATCGGCTGGCGAAGGACCGCAAGAGAGCCGTCGCGAAGGCCGGCCGGGCGCAGGCAAAGTACGAGACCGCCGAGTCGAAGTACGACCGGAGCGTGCTGGCCGACATGGTCCGCCGCGAGAAGGCCAGGAACCGCGCGGACGCGGCGCGACCACAAGTCGACACCACGGGCAAGGCGCTCGAGCCGGCGCCGGACCGCTCGCCGGCGACGACAGCCACCTCGCCGGCGACGACAGCAACGAAGACGGCAGCCGCCAAGACGGCAGCCGCCGCTCGCACGGGAGCGGCCTCGGCGACCGGGACCGGCGGTACGACCGTGGCGGATCCGCCGCCGGAGCGTACGGACCCCGGCACGGCGGCGGCCACCCGGACCGCGGCGCGCAAGACCGCCGCCGACGCGGGCGTACGCACACCCCGCGGTTCCTGACGATCCGTTCCGGGCGGGCCTAGCCGTGAATACACGCGGCCTCGGCCCGCCCTGGCCGGAACGTTGTCCACGATCCCCGGTCGCCTGCACGGTGCGCTACCAAGGAGACTGGCAGGAGCGACTATGCCGGGCCGCTTCCGGCGTCAGGTGGGGGATATGGACTTGCGGGACATCGAGGCCGTGCTCTTCGACATGGATGGCACGCTGGTCAACTCGGACGGCGCGGTCGAGCGGGCCTGGATGACCTGGGCCGCCGAGTACGGCGTCGACGGTGCCGAGGCGATCGCGCTGGCGCACGGCAGCCCGAGCGAATCGACCGTCCGCAAGCTGCTCCCGCACCTGGACGAGGCGGCCATCGCGGTCGCCGCGGCCCGCCAGCTCGAGCTCCAGTACGACGATCTCTCCGACGTCGTGGCCGCCCCGGGCGCGTTCGAGGCGCTGGACGTGCTGGCCCGGCGCGGCCTGCGATGGGCGGTGGTGACGAGCGCCGACCTGCGGCTCGCCCGGGCGCGGCTGGGCACGGCCGGCATCACGCCACCCGTCCTGGTCACCACCGACGACATCGCCGCCGGCAAGCCTGACCCGGCCGGCTACCTGCGCGCGGCCGAGCTGCTCGGGGTTCCGGCCAGCCGCTGCCTGGCGGTCGAGGACGCCGACGTCGGCCTGGCGGCGGCCCGGGCGGCCGGCGCCCGCACCGCGGCATTGCGCGGGCTCCACGGCGACGTCAGCATCGCGACCTTGGCCGAGCTCGCGGCGCTGTTGTCGCGGTGATCAGTCCGGAAGGTCGTCGAGGAACTCGGCGGTGGGCGCGAAGAAGAGCGAGCCGGTGAGGGCGGTGGAGAAGTCCAGGATGCGGTCGTAGCTGCCGTACGGGTCGCCGAGGAACATCCGCCGGAGCATCAACTCCGGTATGTCCGGCGTGGCCGCGTACGCGATGTAGTAGGTGCCGAACTCGCCGCCGGCGATCGAGCCGAACGGCATGTTGTCGCGCAGGATCTTGAGTTCGTTGCCGTGCGGGTCCTCGACCGTGTTCAACGCGACGTGCGAGTTGGACGCCTTGTCCTGGATCTCCACGTTGTCCAGCTTCGTCCGGCCGATGATCGCCTCCTGATCCTCGACCTTCAGCGCGTTCCAGGCCGCGATGTCGTGCACGTACTTCTGCACCATGACGTAGCTGCCGCCGGCGAACAGCGGATCCTCGTCGCCGACCACGACCGCCCGCATCGCGACCGGGCCGGCCGGGTTCTCGGTTCCGTCCACGAAGCCGAGGAGGTCGCGCTCGTCGAAGTACTTGAAGCCGCGGACCTCGTCGACGATGTCCGACACCCCGCGCAACCGCTCGGCGATCTTCGCGGCCAGTTCGAAGCAGACGTCGACCTGCCCGGCCCGCAGGTGGAAGAGCAGGTCGCCGGGCGTCGACGGGGCCGAGTGCTTCGGACCCTTCCACTGCCGGAACGGGTGCAGCTGGGCCGGGCGCGGGCCGGTGAAGAGCCGGTTCCACAGGTCGGAGCCGATGCCGGAGACGCAGGAGAGCCGCGCCGCCGGAAGCCGGAAGCCGACCGAACGCTGCAGCGCGCTCAAATCCCCCAGCAGGCTCCGCACCGCCGGTTCGCCGCCCTCCCGGACCGTCACGACCAGGAAGATCGCGGAATCGGTGAGCGGGCTCAGCACGGCCTGCGGCGTGACGGTGGGTCCCACGGACCTCGGCTCGGTCATGGCACGCAGCCTAGTAAGTCGTCGTGACGGATCGACGAAAGCTACTCACAAGTAGGATGATGTTCCGATGAGCGAGTACGTGGATGTTCTCGTCGTCGGGGCCGGCCTGTCCGGGGTCGGCGCTGCGTATCGGCTGCAGACCGAGTGCCCGGACCGCAGCTTCACGATCCTCGAGGCGCGCGACGCGATCGGCGGTACCTGGGATCTGTTCCGCTATCCGGGCGTGCGCTCGGATTCGGACATGTTCACGCTCGGCTACCCGTTCCGGCCGTGGCGGCATCCACGGACGATCGCCGACGGTCCGGCGATCCGCGAGTACATCCGCGAGACCGCGGCCGAGTACGGCATCGACAAGAAGATCCGGTACGGCCAGCGGGCGGTCAGCGCCGCCTGGTCGACCGACGACGCCCGGTGGACGGTACGGACCGCGACCGGGGAGGAGTACACCTGCGCATTCCTGTACGTGTGCACCGGCTACTACCGCTACTCGGGCGGATACGACGTCGACTTCCCCGGCCGTGACACGTTCACGGGCCGGATCGTGCACCCTCAGCTGTGGCCGGACGACCTCGACTACGAGGGCAAACGTGTCGTGGTCATCGGCAGCGGCGCGACCGCTGTGACGCTGGTACCCGCGATGGCGGACAAGGCCGAGCACGTCACCATGCTGCAGCGCTCCCCCAGCTACTTCATCGCACTCCCGACCCGCGAAGGCGCCACCCACCGGCTCCGCAGGATCATGCCGGAGCGGGCGGCCGTGCGCCTGGTACGCGCCCGCAACGTCCTGCTGACCTGGGGCCTGTACCAAGTGTCGCGGCGGTGGCCGGACCGGATCGGGAAGCTGTTGCGCCAGGGCGTGGCGAAGCAGCTTCCGGAGGGCGTACCCGTGGATCCGCATTTCGTCCCTCGCTACAACCCCTGGGACCAGCGGTTGTGCGTGGTCCCGGACGGCGACATGTTCGCGGCGATGCGGGCCGGCAAAGCGTCCGTGGTGACCGGCACGATCGAGGCGTTCACCGGAAAGGGCATCCGGCTGACCGACGGTACGGACCTGGACGCGGACATCATCGTGACCGCGACCGGGCTGACCATGGTGGCGTTCGGCGAGATGGCGTTGACGGTCGACGGGCGCCCCGTCGACCCGGGGAGCCTGCACGTGTACAAGGGCATGATGTTCGCCGGCCTGCCCAACCTGGCCTGGTGCGTCGGGTACACGAACGCGTCCTGGACGCTGCGCGCCGACCTGACCTCCCGGTACGTCTGCCGGTTGCTCAATTACATGGCCCGGCACCGGGTCGACACCGCCACCCCGGACCTGCCCGAGTCGCAGGCGGAGAACGTCGCGGAGGGACCGCTGATGGACCTGACCTCCGGTTACGTACAGCGGGCCGCCGCGCTGCTGCCCCGGCAGGGCACCCGCCGGCCGTGGCGGATGCGCAACAACTACCTGACCGACCTGCCGATCATGCGGATGGGCCGGATCGACGACGGCGTGATGCGGTTCGGCCGGGCGACGGCGCGGGTCTGAAGTGGAGCGCTTCGCGTTTGCCGGACGCACGTGCGTCATCACCGGCGCGGCCGCTGGGATCGGCGCCGCGCTGGCGCTCAACCTGGCGAGGCGCAAGGCCGTGCTGGTACTGGTCGATCGGGACGCCGACGGGCTCGCCCGGGTGGCCGGCCTGGCCCGCGAGGTCGGCGCGGCGGGCGTCGACACGTACGTGATCGACCTGTCCGACGGCGGCGACCGGCTCGATCTGGCCGCGGAGGTGGCGTCCCGGCACGGCGGAGCCGACCTGCTCGTCAACAACGCCGGGGTGGCGCTGAGCGGCACGTTCGAGCAGGTCAGCATGAAGGACTTCGACTGGTTGATGGAGATCAACCTGCACGCTGTGATCCGGATGACGAAGGCATTCCTGCCGCAGCTGCTCAACCGGCCCGGCTCGCACCTGGTCAACGTGTCCAGCCTGTTCGGGCTCATCGCGCCGCCGACCCAGGTGGCGTACGCGACGAGCAAGTTCGGCGTGCGCGGCTTCACCGAGTCGCTGCGGCACGAGCTGGCGGACCGGGGCGTAGGCGTCACCGTCGTACATCCGGGCGGTATCAAGACCAACATCGCGGCGAACGCCCGGCTCAGCGGGCCGGACATCGACGGCGAGCAGGCGGCCCGCGCGCGGGCGTTCGCCGAGGCCGCGCTGACCATGCCACCCGAGGATGCGGCGCAGATCATCGTCGCAGCGATCCAGGCACGCAAGCCACGACTGGTGATCACAAGGGCGGCGAAGGCGACCGACTGGCTGGCGCGGCTGACGCCGACCCGCTATTGGGCGGTATGCCAGCGAGCAGCCCGCCGCAAGATCCCCTAGCCGGGGAACCTTGCCGGCAGCGGCTGGGTTCGCAGACCCAGCATGGACAGCCACTCGACCAGCAACCGGTACATGGTGTCCGAGCCGTCCAGCTCATCCTCGGTGATCGGCCACTCCGCCGGATGGACCAGCACCGCCTCGGTCTGCCAGCCGCCCAGACCGCCGTGCGAGCCGACCAGCTCCTCGAACGCGGCCACCTCCTGGGTGACCGGGTCGACGGAACTGATCAGCACGAGATCGCCGATGTGCTCGGCCTCCTGGTGCCGCAGCAGGTCGCCACGGGCCTGCGGCCCGTACGGCAGCAGCGGATCGATGCCTTCGATCGTCCCGTCCAGCAACCGGTGGCTGCCGTCCGTGCCGATCGCGACCGGGCCGTCGTCGTCCACCACGAGCAGGCCGACGCCCGGGTGCTCGGCCAGGCCAGAGATCAGCTTCGGGTACGCGCCGTCTATCTGCGCGCGGTTCAGCCGGCCGGGGGTGCGGGTCAGATAGACGAGCGCCAGGTTGCCCGACGGGACGACGAGCACCGGTGCTACCGATGGGTCAGGCACCTCGGCGGTTTCCTCGGCGAGGTCGGCGGACGTGAACCGCTCGACCAACTCTTCCAGCGTCTCGCCGTGCCGCTGCCGGAACGTCGCGCCCTGGCTCTGGCCATGATCCGACAGCACGACGAGGTGGTACACGCGGCCCGCTTCGGGGGCGAGACGCTCGAGCACGCCGAGCATCCGGTCCAGGCTTTCCAGCTGCCGCATCGACTCGGGGCGGGCGGGACCGGCATGGTGGGCCACCTCGTCGTAGTCGACCAGGTCGCAGTAGATCACCGGAGCGCCGCGGGCCATCTGCTCGGCGACCAGGGACACGTTGACGTCGCGCAACAGCATCGAGGCCGGCCGCAGCGCCAGGAACGCGCCGGAGCGGCTGACTCGGGGCACCAGGTTGCGGCGGCGCTGGAGGCGAGCCTGGTGCAGCTCGGTGATGACCTCGCCGGCGCCGAGCACGAGCGCGCGGGTGAAGCCGTACGGGCTGGCCATGAACGCCGCCCACCCCCGGGCCGAACGGCCGGGCAGCGCGGCGTGGCTGACGGTCAGCAGGTTGGTCACCGCGTCGCCCGAGAACGCGTTGCCGATGCTGACTCCGCCGTCGCACAGCAGCCCGCGGCCGTCGCTGAGCCGGCGCTCGATCAGCGCCGCGTCGCGGGGCCGGCTCGAGACCATCAGCCTGCCGTTCTCCTTCTCGAACCACCGGAACGCGGGGACCTGCCGGGACGCGCCGTGCAGGATGCCGGCCTGAGACGCGGGCGTCGCGGACGGCAGGCCGGTGTGCCATGCGCGCATGGTGTGGCTGCCGGAGCGCAGCCACCGCCCGAGCGTCGGCAGGTTCCCGGCGCGGACGGCCCAGCGCAGCACCGGTTCGGCCACGCCGTCGAGTTGCACGATGAGCACGCCCGGCTCGGTGCCCATGCGGGGACGGCGCAGCGTGAGGGCCGGACCCCCGGCCCGCCGCGCCTGCCGCCGCCGTACGGCACGCATGAGGCGCTTGGCCTCCTTGACGAAGGTGTCGTCCGTGCCGATGTCCGCCATCCAGTCGACGATGGCGGCGAAGACCACGGCCAGGATCGCCGCGATCACCAGCGTCGGCAGGTTGCTGATCCGGTTCGCCGGGTCCAGTTCCAGCGCCACCGTGATGACGATGACCTGCGCCATGACGCCGAGCAGCATGGCGCCCCAGCCGCCCAGCGCGGTGACCCCGGCCAGCAGCAGCGGGCGCAGGACCGCGCCGACGCCGGCGACCAGCAGCACGAGTCCCAGCGTGTCGAAGACGTCGGCGCTCGCCACCCCGGGCATCAGCCACAGCGTCACGGTGAGCACGACGAACGTGGTGACGGCGCTGCGGACCACCGCGCGCAGCCGGTTCAGGACCCGCGGCCAGGCCAGCAGCACGTGCAGCTCGGCCCGCCAGCTCCGCGCGGGCGGGACCGGCACGGGATCCCTCGGGCTGCTCGCGCGTACGGCCACGCGAAAACGATCGCACAGCCTCCCGCCGGTTCGCCGGTAAGCGTCGCCAAGGACACGTTCGTCGCGGTTCGCCGGTAGCCACCCGGACCACGGAACCTGCCCACCACACCGGCCGTCAAACGCGATAGCGTCACGGGGTCGGTCGGCACAGTGCGGAGGTCCCGTGCGCATCCGGAACGCCTTGTACGGCATCGCTGCTGTGGCCGCGCTCGGCGGCTGCGCGAACCAGGCCGCGAATCAGACCACGAAACAGACCGACGTCGTCGCGGCCGCGCCCGCACCGGCCGGCTCGCCGGCCTGGACCGAGCCACCGAGCTACAAGTTCACGCTCACGTCCTCGTGCGGCGAGCGTGCGCTGATCGGCCGCTTCAAGGTGACGGTCAGCCAGGGATTCGTGACCAGGAACGAGGGCCTCGACGACGCGGCCCGGCGCGCGCTGATGCTGCGGCTTTCAAAGCTCGTGCCGACTCTCGGCGAACTCAAAGCCGAGGCGGACACGGCTCGCAAGGAGGGCGCCGACCAGGTCGTGGTCGAGGTCGACCCCGTAGACGGCCATCCCACGTCGATCCGGATCGACCCTCAGGCGAACGCCATCGATGACGAGTCCTGCTACGACATCAGCGACTACTCGGCTGGGTGACCGCACTTGCCGTATGGCGCGCGGTCACGATAGGGGGGCCCATGTGCGGGTGTCCCGCCCGATCGCCCTTATCGCCGTCGCGCTGCTGGGCATCGTCGCGGTCGCAGCGTGCCGCGACGGCGGGCGGCCGGAGGGCCCGCCGACCGCCCGGGTCGTCGGCTATTTCGCCGGCTGGGGCATCTACGGCCGCGACTATCAGGTCAAGGACGTCGACACCAGCGGCGCGGCGTCCCGGCTCAGCCATCTGGTGTACGCGTTCGGCACGGTCACGGGTGGCAGATGCGCACCGAGCGACGGTTGGGCCGACTACGAGAAGCCGATCGCCGCGGCGGACAGCGTGGACGGCCGCGCGGACTCCGCCGGCGGGCTGGGTGGCACGATCGGCCAGCTGCGCAAGCTCAAGGCCAAACACCCGCAACTCAAGATGCTGTGGTCGTTCGGCGGCTGGACCGGCTCGAAGGGCTTCACCGACGCCGCGGCCGACCCCGGCGCGTTCGCGGCGTCCTGCAACGAGCTGCTGAACGACAAGCGCTGGGCCGGCGTCTTCGACGGCATCGACGTCGACTGGGAGTACCCGAACGCCTGCGGCCTCGGCTGCGACTCCAGCGGCCGGGACGCGTTGTCCACGTTGGTCGCGGCGCTGCGGTCGGCGTTGGGGCCGGACGCTCTGGTGACCGCCGCGGTTCCGGGTGACGCCGACAAGCTCGACGCCGCGGACTACGCCGCAGCGGCCAAGAGCGTCGACTGGCTCGGCGCCATGACCTACGACTACTTCGGCACGGCTGCCGACGGCGGCGGCGAGGACGGGGCACGCGGCCCGACCGCGCCACACTCACCCTTGACGGCCTATCCGGGCATTCCCCGCGAGGCGGCGACGGCCGACGCCACGATCACCACGCTGCTCGGCCTCGGCATCCCGGCGCGGAAGGTGTTGTTGGGCGTCGGCTTCTACGGCCGGGGCTGGACCGGCGTCGCCGACCCGAACCCGGGCGGCACCGCCACCGGCCCGGCGGACGGCAAATATGAGAAGGGCATCGAGGATTACGCGGTCCTCGCCGCCAGGTGCCCGCCGACGGGCACGGCCGGCGGCACGGCCTACGCCCACTGCGGCGACCAGTGGTGGGGCTATGACACCTCCGAGACCATCAAGACCAAGATGGCGTACGCGAAGAGCAAGTCCCTGGGCGGCGCGTTCGCCTGGGAACTGAGCGGCGACACCGCGGCGGCAGACCTGTTGACCGCCATGTCCGACGGCCTGCGCTGACCGCCGTCGCGGAGATCGACCGATGCTCAGCCGGCGGGCGCGACCAACTCCGACCTGCTGGGTCGCGTTCAGCGTGGCACTGGCCGCCCCGGCATCGTGTTCGGGCACGCCCACTGCTTGAAACCCCGTAAGCCCGTGGTGCTACGGCCACCCGGCGTCAACGTATGCCCGTTGAGCTGGCAATGAGACGAGGCTCGCACCGGGCCCGCGGGGCCGGCCGACGTCACCGATGCAGGTTGGCTCCGGTAACCCCGGTGTCCGGCATCGCGCTGGGCAACGCACTGTCCAGCGCCACGGCGCTCGGCGGGACGAGGCCGAGCTGCACGCCCTGCCGGGGGAGCACGGCGTCGAGCAACCAGTCCGCCGCCACCCGCACCCGGTTACCGGGCATCGACAGCAGGTGGTAGCCGCGAGTCACCACCTTCGCGGGAAGACCGGACAGCGGTATCCCGACGGGGTTCGCGGCCGCGTCCAGGTCGCCAAGGTCGACCACAAACCCAAGATCATGATGCTTGTAGGGGCGGCGCCGGCCGTGCCCGTAGGACGCGGCGATATTCCTCGCCACCGTAGTGCCCTGCCGGGTCGCATGCTGCGCCGTCATTCCCGTGATCTCGCCGGGCATGGTCAGATCGGGTACGGCGGCCGCGTCGCCGCACGCGTACACGTCGGGGTGGCCCGGGACGGTGAGGAACTCGTCGACCACGAGGCGGCCCTGCCTGGTCTCCAACCCGAGAGCCTCGACCAGCGGATCCGGCCGTACGCCCACACACCAGATCAGCGACTTCGTAGGTACGAACTCGCCGTTGCTGAGGTACACGCCGGCATCGGTCGCCTCCTTGACGCTGGTCTTGAGCAGGATCTCGACGCCGCGCTCGCGTAGCACCTGGTCCGACGTGCGGGCGAGCCGGATGTCGAGCTGCGGTAACACCCGGTCGGCGGTGTCGATGAGCAGCCATCGCGGCTTGCTCTTGAGGTTGGCCAGGTGCCGGGTCAGGGCCTCGGTGTAGAGCACGCCCTGGCCGGCCACCTCCGTACCGGTGTATCCGGCGCCGACCACGACGAACGTGCAGCGAGCCTCGCACTCTGCCTCGTCGGACGCGATGTCGGCCATCTCGATCTGCCGGGTGATGTGGTCGCGCAGGAATAGCGCCTCGGGGATGCCGCGAAAGCCGTGCGCGTACATGGTCACGCCCGGCACGGGCAGCAGCTTGTTGACGCTTCCGACCGTGATCACCAGCCGGTGATAGCCGACCGTGGCCTTGCGTCCGTCCGGATCGGTGTAGCCGACGGTGCGGGCCTCGAGGTCGAACGAGTCCGCCTTGCCGAGAAGCACCCGCACGCGGGGCAACTCGGCCGCCAGCGACACGGTGATCCGGCGCGGCTCCAGGATGCCGGCGGCGACCTCGGGCAGCAACGGCAGGTAGAGGAAGTAGTCGGTCGGGTTGATGATCACGATGTCCGCGCCGCCGCGCGCCAGCTTCGACAACTCGCTGGCGGCCGTGAAGCCGGCGAATCCGGCCCCGACGACGACGATCCGGGGACGAGCCATGCGGGGTCCTTCCATCAAGGGACGCGGCTTGCCGATCGGGTGCCCGAATCACGCTATCGAAAACAACGCCCGTTTCGAGTCTGCCGTGAGCGGGACGACACAACCGGGTAAGACGTGACGCATGGCGCTCCCCATCGAGGACTACGCGATCATCGCCGACACGCAGACGTCCGCACTCGTCGGGCGGAACGGTTCCATCGACTGGCTCTGCGTGCCGCGATTCGATTCGGGCGCCATCTTCGCCGCGCTGCTCGGCGACGAGGAGAACGGCCACTGGACGATTACGCCAGCCGGCGAGGTGACCGCGGTCCGGCGCCGGTATCGCGACGACACGCTGGTGTTGGAGACGGAGTTCGACACCGACGACGGTACGGTCCGGCTGATCGACTTCATGCCACCGCGCGGCGAGGCGCCCGACGTGGTCCGGATCGTGGAGGGCGTCCGAGGCAACGTGCCGATGTCGATGGACCTGCGGCTGCGGTTCGACTACGGGCATGTGGTGCCCTGGGTGTATCGCGAACAGGAAGCCCTGGTCGCGGTGGCCGGCCCGGACGCGGCGTGGCTGCGGACGCCGGTACAGACGCGAGGCGAGAATCTGTCGACGCGTGCCGACTTCGTCGCGACCACCAGTGATCGCGTCCCGTTCGTGCTGACCTGGCGGCCGTCACACCTGCCGCCTCCCGACGAGATCGACCCGATCCACGAATTGGGCGTCACGGAGGGCTACTGGCGCGGGTGGGTGTCCGCGTGCACGTACGAGGGCGAATGGCGCGACGCCGTAGTGCGCTCGCTGCTCACGCTCAAGGCGCTGACCTACGCGCCCACCGGCGGCATCGTGGCCGCGGCGACGACTTCGCTGCCGGAGAAGCTCGGCGGCGTCCGCAACTGGGACTACCGCTTCTGCTGGCTGCGGGACGCCACGATCACGTTGCAGAGCCTGCTGTACTCGGGCTTCCAGAGCGAGGCGACGGCCTGGCGCAAGTGGCTGCTGCGCGCGATCGCCGGCAACACCGCCGAGCTTCAGATCATGTACGGCGTGGCCGGCGAGCGCCGCCTCGACGAGTACACGGCCACCTGGCTCAGCGGCTACGACGGCAACCCGGTACGGATCGGCAACGCCGCCGCCGAGCAGTTCCAGCTCGACGTTTACGGCGAGGTCATGGACGCGCTGCATCAAGGCCGCCGCGCCGGTCTCAAGGCCGACGATCCGGCCTGGGGCCTGCAGCGCAAGCTCATGGACTTCGTCGAGGCACATTGGCGGGACCCGGACGAGGGCATCTGGGAGGTCCGCGGCGGTCCCCGACAGTTCGTCCACTCCAAACTCATGGCCTGGGTGGCGGCCGACCGCGCGGTCAAGGCCGTCGAGGAGTTCGGCCTCGACGGCCCGATCGAGCGGTGGACCGAACTCCGCGACGCCATCTGCGAGGAAATCCTCGAGAAGGGTTACGACGCCAAGCGCAAGACGTTCACCCAGTACTACGGCTCCGACGAGTTGGACGCCGCGCTGCTCATGATCCCGCTGGTGGGCTTCCTGCCGGCGACCGACGAGCGCGTGCTGGGCACCGTCGCGGCCATCGAGGAACACCTCATGCGGGATGGCTTCGTGCAGCGTTACACCCAGCATCCCGACACTGACGTGGACGGCCTCCCGCCGGGCGAGGGCGCGTTCCTCGCCTGTACGTTCTGGCTGGCCGGCAACTACGCGTTGATGGGCCGGCACGCCGAGGCGCGGGAGACGTTCGCGCGCCTGCTCGCGCTCCGTAACGACGTCGGCCTGCTCTCGGAGGAGTACGACACCGCGGAGGGCCGGCTGGTCGGCAACTTCCCGCAGGCGTTCAGCCACGTACCGCTGATCGACACGGCCCGTACGCTGACCAGCGCTCTCGCCCCCACGGAGGCCCGCGCCCACGAAGGCCTCAAGGAGACCGGACGCTAGGGGGTGCTCCGGGTCACGCGCCCGTGGTCGGCAGCCAACCGCCCGATCGCAGGTGGTCGTGAGGTTCGTACGCGGGCACCGCCGCGTACGCGCGGACCGGGAACGTCCCGACTGCCGCCACCCGCGGCGGCGCGGCCGTGAACCGCGCGCCGGTGGGTGGCAGTTGGTCCAGGCCGGTCAGGTGTTCCACGATCGGGATGCCCGCGGCCAGTAGCAGGCTGTGCGCGGGGCGCTCGCCCTGCGCCTGCTCCGACATGTCGTCGATGTTGACGGCGTCGATGCCGACCAGCGCCGCGCCGTGGCCGACCAACCATGCCGCCCCGTCCCGGGTCAGATAGGGCGCGTCGATCGCGTACTCGGGAGTGGCCCAGTGCCGGTCGCCGCCGGTGTGCAGCAGCACGGCCCGGCCCGCCACGTCCAGGGCCGCGAGCGCTCCGACATCGACGCCCCGTACGCCGCTGCCGATCGTGCGGACGACCACGGCGGGCAGGTCGGCGAGGCGCTCCAGCGGTAGCCCGGCGAGGTCGGTGCCGTCGGCGTAACGGTGGAACGGGCTGTCCAGGTACGTGCCGGTGTTGCCGATCATGGACAGCCGGTCGATCGCGAACTCGATGCCCTCGGCATAGTGCTCGCGCGACTGGGCGCGGGTCATGTACGGCGTGATCTCCGGCCCGGGCAGGCCCGGATACGTGGTCATGCCCGCCGCGATGACGTGGCTGAGCTCGACCCACCGGGTCGGTGCGGCCGGCCGCGGCGGCCCCGTGCTGGCATCGGAGGGACCGCCTCGCGTCCCCTTGTGCTGCTCGGCGAAGATCCGCACGCCGCTCAGCTCGACCCGGTCGACCATGAGCAGGTTGCACGCGGCGACGAACAACGCGGCGATCTCGGCCTCGGTGACGTCGGCGTGCGGCACGTCCACCCGGAACCCCTGGGCCTGCAAGCCGCCGCCGTTGCTGAACGTGGCGGCGGCGTCGAACTCCGCCCGATACTGCAGCGCCACGGCGTCCCCCTAGATGAGCTCGATGATCGCCTCGGCGATCAGCCAGATCCCGAAGATAGCGAAGAGCACTGCCGCGCCGTACTTGATGATCTTTTCCGGCAGATGCCGGCCGAGCAGGCGCCCGACCAGGATCGCCAACGCATCGGCCGCCACCATGCCGGCCGTGGAGCCGATCCACGTGCCCAACCAGCCGTGCTGGGTGGCGAGCGTGATCGTGGCGAGCATGGTCTTGTCGCCCAGCTCGGCCAGGAAGAACGCGCCGCCGACCGCGAGGATCGCGGAGCCGGTGGCTCGTTCGGCCTTACCCCGCTCGGCGTCGGTGAGGGTGTCGCCGCGGAGCGTCCAACCGCCGAAAATCAGGAACGCAAGGCCGGCGACGAGCGAGATCCAGCCGGTCGGTAGAGCCGCGCCCATGCCATAGCCGATCACGACCGACACGAGATGCACCACCGCGGTAGCCACACTGATCCCGATCAGCACCGGCCAGGGCCGGAAACGGGTCGCGAACGTCAGCGCCATGAGCTGCGACTTGTCGCCGAGCTCGGCCACGAAGATCACCGCGAAGCTGAGCGCCGTCGCGGCAAGAAAGCCTTTCACAAGGGTCTCCCGGGTACGAAGACCGGGACTCAGGTAGCCGGGGCGACCTCGACCCGGCCATGGTGACAGCCAGAGTCGAAGGTCTCGCCCGCCTCGGTTGATGAGGCCGCGTGGCCGGGCCTGTCGAAGCGCCAGTGTGTCGACCACGACGTTGAGGACTACTCCCCTTCGCGGCGTCGAGCATATCCGGCGCGAACGGCCAAGTGGCTAGGGTGGGTGGCGTGAGTCACGGACGCGGGGTCCACACGCTCGGCCTCGTGCTGCATCCGCGAAAGCCGGTCGACGAGTCGATCGGTCTGATCACGGCATCGGCGGGCGAGCGTTCCGCTGTCGTGCTCGCCCGGGAGCAGGACCGACTACGGGTCCCGGCCGGCGTCGAGGTAGTCAGCGACCAGGACTTCGTCGACCGGGTTGACGGCGTCGTGGCGCTCGGCGGCGACGGCACGATGCTGGGTGCGATGCGCCTGGTCATCGAGCGTGCGGTGCCGGTGCTCGGCGTCAACCACGGCAACCTGGGCTTCCTCGTCGAGGTGACGCCGCAGACGCTGGCGCCCGCGCTGGCCCAGCTGGCCACGGGCGACTTCACCATCGAGTCGTACAGCTGCCTGGTCGCCGACACCGACAGCACCGAGCTCGAGACGAGGTTCGGCTTCAACGACGTCGTGCTGGCCCGCCTGGGTCGCAACGGCGCGGTGTCCGTCGACCTCACGGTCAACAATCTCCGGTACGGCTACTACAAGTGCGACGCCGTCGTGATCTCCACCGCGAACGGCTCGACGGCGTACAACTACGCCGCCGGAGGACCGGTGCTGTCGCCGTCCGTCGCGGCGACCGTCATCACCCCGGTCGCGCCGATGGGCGGGATCGCCCGCGCAGTGGTCCTGGGCGCGCACGAGCACATCGAGCTGGCCGTGGCCGCGGACAGTGCGCCGGTCGCGGTGGACATCGACGGTACGGCCGCCGGCGAGCTCAAGGCGGACGACGTGCTGGTCGCGCGCCTCCGCGTGGATGCCGCCCATGTGGTCCGCCTGTCCGCGGGACGACACGCCAGCCGCAGCCGGGTCAAGCTCAGCCTGCTCGACCTGCCGTTGCGCCGGGACCAGCTGCTCGAGCTGATCCCCGAGAACCTGCGGCGCGGCTTGGCCAGGGAGTCCTCGGAGGACCCCCTGGCCTGACCGTTCCGACCGTCAGCGGACGGTCTTGATGACGCTCCGCAGGGCCGCGCGGCTGGTACCGCCCGACGTGGCCGCGCTGGTCGCCGCGGCGGCCGTCGGGACCGGCGGCGGGACCGGTTCGCATTGCTTGTCAGACCGGTTGCCCTGGACCCGGTTCGGCAACGCGCCGTTGGCCAGGTACGCCGCGATGGTGTCGTCGGTGCACGCGACGCCGCTGAGCGAGCCGGCGTGCGTGGTACCGCCGACGCCCTCGACGAGCACCGAGCGCGGGAAGATCTTGCGGACGTAGAGGCTGCCCGAGTACGGCGTGGCCGCGTCGAGCGTCTCGTCGATCAGCAGGATCGGCGGCGCCTTCGACCCGTCGACCCTGACCGGCTTGCCGGGCTTGGCGCCCCAGAACACGCAGGGCGCGTTGTACCAGGCGTTGTTCCAGGTGAGGAACGGCGCCTGGGCGTAGACGCGCCAGTTGTCGCGCCTCCACTTCGACCAGTTCGTCGGCCATTGGACGTCGGTGCACTGAGTGGCGAGGTAGATGGCGTAGCCGTTGTCGGTGCCGGGCCCGGACGGGTAGCTGTCGTCCCACAGCGCCTTGATCGGGCCGTAGTCGCCGTCGTTGACGTACGCCGCGAACGCCACGGCCACGTCCTCCCAGCCGTAGACGTAGTAGCCCGCGGAGACGAAGACGTCGTTCCACTCGTCCGGGCCGATGACGCCGCCGGCCGGGTGCCTGCGCAGCTTGTGCAGCGCGGCGTAGTACATCTTCTCCACCACCGTGCCGCTCGTGCCGAGGTGGTAGACGGAGTCGTACGTGGCGACCCATTCGAAGAAGACCTTGATGCTTGTGTTGAACGCGAAGTCCTGGTTCAGGTTGGCGTCGTACCACACCCTCCGTGGATCGACGTTGCTGTCGAGGACCATCCGGCGTACCCGGCTCGGGTACAGCGTGCTGTAGACCTGGCCGAGGTACGTGCCGTACGAGAAGCCGTAGAAGTTGATCTGGTTAGCGCCGAGCGCCTTGCGGATGCTGTCCATGTCCTGGACGTTGTCGGTGGTCTTGAGGTGGTCGAGCAGCGCGCCGCCGGCCTGGTCGCACGCGTTCGCGTAGCCCTCGGCCCGGCTCAGCCAGGTGTTCTCGAGCGACTTCGTCACGGGCACGTAGTACGGCCGGTTGTAGCCGAAGTACTCGCCGTCGCACGCCAGGGACGGCTGGCTGGAGCCGACGCCACGCGGGTCGAAGCCGATCCAGTCGTAGTCGCCGCCGACGCCGTCCGGGATGAACTCGCCGAGCACCGAGAGGATCAGGCCGGATCCGCCCGGGCCGCCCGGGTTGGTCAGCATGACGCCCTGATAGTTGGCGGCCGACGACTTGTGCAGGATCCGCGACACCGCAAGCTTGATCTTGGTGCCGCTCGGGTTGGCGTAATCGAGCGGTACGGTCAGGAACCCGCATTGCGCGCCGCGTGACTGGAGGGCGGCGCTGGCGCACGTCCCCCACTGAATCGGCGGCGGGTCGTAGCCGGGGGTGCGGTGTCCCGCTTGTGCGGCGGACGGCACCGTGCCGGCGCCCAGCGTCAACCCGATCGTCGCAGCCACTATGGCCGCCAGGGTTCTTCTCATCCCAAGCCTTCCTCGCGATGGCCGCCCCGATGTGGAGGTGGGCTGCCGGTGACGGCCGCCCACGACCGGGCGATCTTCGGAGACTAGCTATTCAGGGAGGTTGATGGGGACCGCTGTTAGGCCGAGTTCTGGCCGCGAGGTTGGCCGTGGACGCGCGCGCGAAGTCGTTGTGCGGCGAGCGCGGTCGCGCTGAGGGCGGCGACGACCACGCCGTAAACCAGCGCCGTCACGTGCAGGCCGACTGCGCCGGTCGCCAGTCCGGCGATCACGGCCGGCACGCTGAAGGCCACGTACGCGATGACCAGCGCGACGGTGAAGAGCTCGGCCCGCTCGTCCGGCGCGGCGAGCGCCGCCAGCGTGCCGAACGACGCGAGTGCGGACGCCCCGAAGCCGACGCCGGAGACCAGCGTGCCCGCCGCGGCCAGCACGACGTCGTCCACCTGGACCCCGACGATACTGATCGTCGCGCCCACGGTCAGCATGGCGCCGGCGATCGCGAGCACCCGCGGTGTCGGCCGGCTGCGTAGCGCGAACGCGGTGATCGCCCCGGTGCCGCAGAGCAGCGTCACCACCAGACCGCCGATGAGGTGGTTGCTCAACCCGAAGACGGTGGCCGCGACGGACGGGCCCAGGGACAGGTAGAGGCCGCCGAGTGCCCAGCTGGCCACGATGATCGGTACGAGCGCGAGGACGTCGCCGCGCAGCCCTGTCGGGATGCCCAGTCGCGGGACCAGCGACGCGGCCCCGCCGGGGCGGCGCTTCACCGTTTCCGGCATCCGCGAGACGACCAGAGCCGCCAGGACCATGCCGCCCAGCAGGAGCGCGTACACGAGGTGGGTCGGGGACGGGGCGAACTGCACAAGCGCGCCGCAGCCGAGCGCGCCCACCGCCAACCCGGCCAGCGGAACGATGCCGCTGATGAGGCCCGCGCGCCCAGGTGCGCGCGGCGGATTGAGGTCGACCAGCGCCGCGCTGAGCGTGGTCAGCGCGGCACCGGTGGCGATGCCCTGCGCCAATCGCGCCGCTAGCAGCAACGCCACGTCGCCTGCGGTCAGGAAGAGCACGAGCGAGACGGCCTCGAGCGCGATCGCGGCACCGAGCACGGGGCGGCGGCCCACGTGGTCGGACAGCGCCCCGAGCACCAGCAGCGCGGCGATCAGGCCGGCCACGTAGACCGCGAAGATCACCGTGAGCGTGGTGGCCGAGAAGCCCCATTGGCGCTGGTAGACGACGTACAGCGGGGACGGCGCCGCGGACGCCGCGGTGAATGTCACCAAGATCGCGGCGATCGCGGCGAAGGCGACGGGTCGCGACAACCGCCTGCGCTTCTCGGCCAGGCGCTGCGCCGATCCGGTCGAGGCCGCCGTGGTTGAGGTGGACATGGCTCTCCCCAGGAAAGTGAACAGACAAGTCTGTCTAGCTTCGACCGAAGCCTAGACAGATCTGTCTGCTATTGTCAAACCTATGTCTGCCGCATCACTCCGGGGCTCGACGCGCAAGGCGTCCGCGCGCGATCGGCTGCTGTCCGCCGCCGACGAGCTCTTCTACGCCGAGGGCGTACACACGGTCGGCATCGACCGCATCATCGACCGCGCCGGGGTGGCCAAGGCCTCCCTGTACAGCGCGTTCGGTAGCAAGGACGAGCTGGTCCGGGCTTACCTGCAGCGCCGGCACGAGGCGCGCCAGGCCCGCATCCTCAGCGGCCTCGAGCGCTTCGAGACCCCGCGCGACCGGCTGCTCGGCGTCTTCGACGTGCTGGCCGAGACGGCCGCGACGCCGGGCTTTCGCGGCTGCGCGTTCTACAACGCCAGCGCCGAGTCACCGGCCGGCAGTGTCGTCGAACAGATCTCCGACCACAATCGCGCGTGGCTCCGCGGCCTCTTCGTAGAGCTGGCCCGCGATGCCGGCGCAAAGGACCCCGAGGCGCTGGCCGCCCAGCTCGTCATCCTGTACGACGGCACGTCGGTCGGCGCACGCATGGACCGCAGCCCGGCCGCCGCCGCGACCGCCCGTACGATGGCGGCCACGCTGCTGGACGCCGCCACCGCATGACGACCCGCGAGCGCCACCTAGCGAGGCCAGCAAGCTCAACTCTTGACCTTGTCCTCAGCGGGATCGAGCGGCTCCGGGATCCGGGCGGCGGGCGCGAACGGCTGCGATTCGACCAGCTCCGCCTCCAGCTCGGCCTCGCGGGCGACCAGGTCGCCGACCCCGCCGCCGGCCGGCCGGGGCGCTACCCGCTTGCCGGGTAGCAGCGACGCCAGCGCGCCGACCACCGACATGGCGATGGCCAGCCAGAACACGATCACGAGGCCGTCGTGGAACGGGCCGGCGATCAGTCGCGGGAAGAACTCGAGGCCGGTCAGGTTGGCCGCGTTCGCCGGCGGCAGCGCGCCGAGCACCCGCGGACCCAGCAGCTCGGCGATCGGGTTGTAGCCGAGGAACGCCGCGAACAGCGTGCCGACCGGCGGTAGCTGGGCGATCTGGTTCGCGGTCGCGGCCGGCACGCCCTGGCCGGTCAGGCCCGAGCTCAGCGTCGACGGCAGCGAGCTGGCCAGGCCGGCGACCATGAGCGAGAAGAAGACTCCGATGGAGAGCACCTGGCCGGCGTTCTGGAACGTGGCCCGCATGCCGGACGCTGCGCCGCGCAGGTTGGCCGGGACGCTCGACATGACCAGCGACGTGTTCGGCGCCGCGAACAAGCCGCCACCCAGGCCGTTGATGAAGATCAGGGCACCGAACAGCAGGTAGTCGAAGTCGCCCGGGATCAGCAGCAGGCCGACGAACGAGGCCGCCATGACCAGCAGGCCGACCGCGGCGAACAGCCGGGGCCCGAACCGGTCGGAGAGGAACCCGGACACCGGGCCGGCGACCAGGAATCCGATCGTCATGGGCAGTAGATAGATGCCGGCCCACAGCGGCGTCTGCTCGTAGTTGTAGCCATGCAGCGGCAGCCAGATGCCCTGCAGCCAGATGATCAGCATGAACTGCAGCCCGCCGCGGGCCACCGAGGCCAGCAGGTTGGCCGCGTTGCCGCTGGTGAACGCGACGTTCTTGAATAGCCCGAGCGGGAACATGGGCTCGGCCACACGCGCCTCGATGATGCCGAACGCCACCAGGACCAGACCGCCGCCGATCAGGCCGGCCAGCACCCAGGGGTTGGTCCATCCCATGGTGTGGCCGCCGTAGGGCTGGATTCCGTACGTGATCGCGGCCAACACCGCGGTGAGGCCGACGGCGAACGTCCCGTTGCCCCACCAGTCGATCTTGGCGTGCCGGCGGGCGCCGGTGTCGTGCAACGACCAGTACGCCCAGATGGTGCCGAAGACGGCGACGGGGATGTTGACCCAGAACACCGAGCGCCAGTCCCATTCGGCGAGCACGCCACCGGCGACCAGTCCGATGAACGAGCCGGCCAGAGCCGAGACGATGTTCACGCCCAACGCCATGCCGCGCTGCCTGGCCGGGAACGCGTCGGTGATGATCGCGGCCGAATTGGCCATGAGCATCGCGCCGCCGACGGCCTGCAGCACCCGCCAACCGATCAGCCAAAGCGCTCCCCCGCCCCCGGTGAACGGGTCGAACGACAGGACGATCGAGGTGATCGCGAAGATCGCGAAGCCGGCGTTGTAGATCCTGACACGGCCGTACATGTCGCCGAGGCGGCCGAGCGTCACCACCAGTACGGCGGTCACGAGCATGTAGCCCATGAGCATCCAGAGCAGGTAGCTCACGTTGCCCGGCTGGAGCGGGTTGAGCTTGATGCCCTTGAAGATCGATGGGAGCGAGATCAGCACGATGGACGCGTTGATCGTCGCGATCAGGGTGCCGAGCGTGGTGTTGGACAGCGCGACCCACTTGTAGCGCGGATGATCCACGGAAAACACGCGGTAACCCCTTCAGGCGCTAGGCGACGCGGCGGGAACGGCGAGGCCGTCCGGTGCGCGCCGGCGTATCGAATCTCACTGAGGCTGCTCGGCGACCAGCCCGCTGAGCCGCTCCATGGCAGGCAGCGCGGCGAGGATCGCCGCACGGTCCTCGGTCGGCAGCGCCCGCAGGTGCTCCGAGAGCGCCTCGGCGTTGCGCGCCCGGCGGCGCTCCACCGCGGCCCGGCCGGCGTCCGTGATGCTGACGATCACCACCCGGCCGTCGGCCGGATCGCTGCCACGCTCCGCGAGACCGTCCTTCTCCAGACGCGTGACCAGCTGCGTCATCGCGGGCTGGGTCACACCCTCGGGCCCGCACAGATCGCAGAGCCGCTGCCGGCCGGAACGCTCCAGCCGTCTCAGGACGGAGGCGGCGGTCAGGCTCAGCCCGTCGCGCGGCGTGAGGCGGCGCAGCCCCTCGTACAGCTGCGCGAACCCGGACGCGATGGCCTCGTCGTCGGGGTGGACCTCGGTCGCTTCCTGCACGAAGAAACTATATCACTGACTTATACAAGTATCTTATGCAGCTTCTGCTCACCACGCACGAACATCGGCCGGCGTCCGCGGTTTGCGGACGCCGGCCGATGCCATCGCGGGACTAGGGCTCGATGAGGATCTTCCGTCCGATGCCGGCACGGAACTGATCGAGCGCCTCGGCGTACGAGTCCAGCGGGTAGCGCTGGCTCACAAAGATCTCCGGATCCAGGAGGCCGGCCGCGAGCAGTGACCCGGCCCGATCGAAGCTGTGCAACACCGCCATCGAGCCGGTGATCGTGATCTCCCGTCGGTAGATCTCGTACGGCTCGATCGCCACTCTTGCGTCGTAGCTGGACACGCCGAACTGAAGGAACGTGCCGCCCCGGCCGACCCTCTGGAGGCCGTCGCGGATCGCGGGCTCCGCGCCCGTACAGTCGATGACGACGTCCCAGCCGCGCGGCGCGTCAAGTTCGTCCGCGTTAGCGACGGCTGCGGAGCAGCCGAGTTGTTTCGCCGTCTCCAGCCGCTCGGGATTCAAGTCCACCATGGACACGCTCGCCGCGCCGGCCCGCTTGGCCAACTCCAGCATCATCAGGCCCATCGTGCCGGAACCGTAGATGAGGTAGTTGTCGGCAAGCGTGCGCGGCAACACGTCGAACCCCCGGACCGCGCAGGAAAGCGGCTCGATGAGCGCGGCATCCCGGGCGGTCAGGTGAGTGGGCAGCAGGAACAGGTTTGCCATGGGGGCGGCCACGAACTCGGCCGCCCCACCGCTCACCGTGACGCCGATCGCGCCCCAGTTCTCGCATTGGTTACCGCGGGCCCGCTTGCAGTAGTAGCAGTAACCGCAGTACAGCGACGGATCGACGGCCACCCGGTCGCCGGCGGAGTAGCCGGTGACCGCCGAGCCGACCGCGACGATCTCGCCGGCGAACTCGTGCCCGGGCACGATCGGGAACGCCGGCGCGAACTCACCGTCCATGATGTGTAGGTCAGTGCCGCAGATCCCGACCGCGGCCGGCCTGACCACGACGTCGGTAGGCCCGGGAGCAGGATCCGGGACGTCCCGGATCTCGATCGTGCCGGGCGTGACGACGACGGCTGCCTTCACTTGACGGCACCCATCGACAGGCCGCGTACCAGCTTGTTCTGGGCGAACCAGCCGGCGATGAGCACCGGCAACGAGACCAGCGTCGCGGCGGCGCAGAGCTTGCCGAGGAACAGACCCTCGGACGAGATGAACCCCACCAGGAAGATCGGGGACGTGCTCGAGTTCGTGGCAGTGAGGTTGACCGCGAAGAAGAACTCGTTCCAGGCGAAGATGAAGCAGATCAGGGCAGTGGCGGCCAGGCCGGGTGAGACCATCGGTATGATGATCTTCCGGATCGAGGTGATCAGGTTGGCGCCGTCGACCTCGCCGGCCTCGAGTACCTCGCGGGGTACTTCCAGCAGGAACGAACGCATCATCCAGACCGCGATCGGCAGGTTCATCGACGTGTAGAGGATGACCAGGGTCCAGATGTTGTCCAGCATGCCGAGCTGCTTGACCAGCAGGTAGATCGGCAGCAGGGCGGCCACCATGGGCAACATCTTCGTGGAAATGAAGAAGAACAACACGTCGGTCCACTTGGCGACCGGGCGCAACGACAGCGCGTACGCGGCCGGCGTGGCCAGCAGGACCACCAGCACGGTGGAGAAGACGCTGGCCATCAGCGAGTTCAGCAGGAACGGGGTGATGTTGCGATCGAACACCGCGCTGTACTGCTCTATGGTCGGGCTGAAGAACCAGGTGGGCGGGTTGCTGGCGGCGTCCTGCTCCTGCTTGAAGCTGGTCAGCACCATCCAGATGACCGGGAAGACGAACACGATCCCAGCAACCCAGGCGACGATGCCCCAGACCGAGTTGATCATCCGTCGTTTCGCGGCCGACTGGGGCTTACCGGGCGGGACGACAGCGACGGGCGTACCGGTGGCGGTCGCGGTGGTCATCGGCTCTCCTCCATCCGGAACAGGCTCGAGATGACGCGCAGCGCGAACGTCGCCACGATGATCGTCAGGATCACCACGATGACGCCGGCCGCAGCCGCCTCGCCGTACTCGAACTTACGGAACGTGGTCAGGTAGATCTCGTACGGCAGGTTGGTGGTGGCCGTACCGGGACCGCCCTGGGTGATGCTGAACACCGAGTCGAACGTGTTCACCAGGTAGATCGAGCCCAGCAGCCCACCCAGTTCCAGGTACTGCCGCAGGTGCGGGAGGGTCATCTTGCGGAAGATCTGCCAGGCATTGGCGCCGTCGACCCGGGCGGCCTCAAGCACCTCCTCGGACTGCGACTGCAGCCCAGCCAGCAGGATCAGCATCATGAACGGGGTCCACTGCCACACCAGCACGGCAATGATCGTGGCCTTCGGGAACTGGGAGACCCAGTCGGTCTGGCCGCCGAATATGCCGTTGATGAGACCGTACGCCGGGTTCAGGATGGCGTGCTTCCAGAGCAACGCGGCCGCGATCGGCATCACCAGGAACGGCGTGATGAGAAGGGTACGGACGACGGCTCGGCCGACGAACTTGCGGTCCAGCAGGATCGCCAGTATCAGGCCCAGGATCATCGAGAAGATGACGGCACCGGCCGTCAGGATCACGGTGTTGAGCAGGGCGGAGCGCAGCCGTGCGTCGGTCAGCACCGTCGCGTAGTTGCTGAGGCCGGTAAAGTGCCGCTGACCCGGCCGCAGTGCGTTCCAGCTGAGCGTGGACAGGACGAGGGTGACCACGAAGGGCACCTGGGTGATGACGATGGCGAAGATGAGCGCGGGTAGGAGCGGAGCCCGGCGAACCCACCGTTCCTTGGCACTGGCCTTGCGAGGCGCGGGTGTGGGGGGCGGAGGGGCGCCGTACTTTTCGTCCGCCCGCGGAATGACGTCGGTCATCTCTTCGAGCCTTCCGGTTGGTGCGGGCGCGCCACCCGGCTGGTGACGCGCCCGCGGGGGCACTACTTGTAGTTCTTAGCCACGCTTTCGGCGAGCTTCTGACCGCTGTCCAGCGCCTGGTCGACCGTCTTGCTGCCGGTGAGCGCCGCGCTGATCTCCTGCGACACCTTCGTGCCGAGGTCCTGGAACTCGGGGATGCCGACGTACTGGACGCCGAGCGCCGGCCGCGGCTGCAGGCCCGGGTTCGTCGGGTCCGAGTGCTCGATCGAGCCGAGCGTGACATCGGCGAACGCCTTGGCCGAGTCCTTGTACTGCGGAATCGCGTACGTGGACGTGCGCTTGCCGGAGGGCACGCGCGACCAGCCGAGCTTCTCACCGACCAGCTTCTCGTAGTCCTTGCTGGTGGCCCACGAGATGAACTTCCAAGCGTTGTCGGCCTTCTTGGTGGTCTTCGGCATCGCCCACGCCCACGCCCATAGCCAACCGGAGTACTGGGTCTTGTTGATCGGCGCGTACACGTAGCCGACCTTGCCGGCGACCTTGCTGGCGGCCGGGTCCTCGAGCGTGCCCGCGGCCGACGTGGCGTCGTACCACATGGCGGCCTTGCCCTGGCCGAACGTGTTCAGGCACTCGGTGAAGCCGGCCTGCGGTGCGCCCGACTCACCGTGCTGCCGGATCAGGTTGACATAGAAGTTCGCCGCGGCCTTGAACTCGGGCGCGTTGACCTTCGGCGTCCAGTCCTTCTCGAACCACGTACCGCCGTACGTGTTGACCACGGTGGTGAGCGGGGCCATGACCTCGCCCCAGCCAGGCAGGCCGCGCAGGCAGATGCCGGCGACGCCCTTCGACTTGTTGTCCAGCTTCGCGGCGAACTGCGCCACCTGGTCCCACGTCGGCTTCTCCGGCATGGTCAGGCCGGCGGCCTTGAACATGTCCTTGTTGTACATAAGGAACGACGACTCGCCGTAGAACGGGGCAGCATACAGCTTCCCGTCTTCGCCGGACAGCGACTGCACCATGGGCTTGAGCAGATCCGCCATGTCGTAGTTGGCGTCCGCGCTCGCCTGGGTCGACAGCTCGTGTAACCAATTGTTCTTCGCCCAGATCGGCGCCTCGTACGCGCCGATGGTCGCGACGTCGTACTGACCGCCCTGGTTCGCCACGTCCTGGGTGACCTTGTCCCGCAGTTCGTTCTCCGGCAGGACCGTGAACTTCACCGTGATGCCGGTCTGCTTGGTGAAGTTGTCGGCAGTCAGCTTCTGGATGTCCACCATCTGCGGGTTGCCGACCATCAGCGCGGTGATGGTGTTGTCGCCCCCCCCGCCGCCACCGCCGGTCGAGCCGGCGCCGGAGCACCCGGACAGGATGAGCACGCCGGCCGACGCCCCGGCCAGCACAATGGTCAGTTTTCTTCCTGGTTTCCGCACAGCGATTCCTCCGTTTGAGAAAATGCGCGATCGCGCCGGCCAACGATTTATTGCCGGCTGTTGCGGTTGTTCGTTCTAGACCCGGATCACCTGAGGCCCGAGTCGTGAGTAGCGTTGCGCCTCGGATGCCGGCAGGGCGGTATCCGTGACCAGTGACTCGAAATCCGATACCTCGGCGAAACGGCAGAATGTGCGTACGCCGAATTTGGTGTGGATGCCGACGAATATCCGCCGGCGGGCCGCGCGCACGGCATGCGCCTTCACATCGGCCACCGCGGGGTCGGGGGTCGTGAGACCCACTTCGCGGGAGATGCCGTTGGCGCCGACGAACGCGAGGTCGATGACGAAGCCGGCCAGCATGCCGCTGGCCCAGTGGTCGACCGTGGCCAGCGTGCGACCACGGACCCGGCCGCCGAGCAGCAGCACGGTAGCCGGCGTGTTGGTGGAGAGCCAGGCCGCTGTGTTCAACGAGGCGGTGACCACGGTGAGCGGCCGGTCGGTGGGCAACGCCTCGGCGATCAGCTGCGGCGTGAAGCCCTCGTCGATGAAAATGGTTTCCGCGTCGCCGAGGAGCGTGATCGCCGCGGCCGCGATCCGGCGTTTCTCCGGGACCCCGCGAGTGGTACGGATCGCGAGGTCGGTTTCGAATTTAGCGGTCTCCACCGGGTACGCACCCCCGTGCGTACGGCGGAGCAGACCGTGCTTTTCCAGCAGGCGTAGGTCACGTCGAATGGTCTCTGCCGAAACCGTCAACTCGGCGGACAGCTTGGCGACGTCGACCTCGCCTTGCCGTCGCGCCAGGGCGACGATCTGGTGTTGCCTCTCGTCCGCATTCAATCCGCACCTCCGGCCGCCCGGTACAGGCATTTGCGGGCCGCGACCGCTGTGGGACCATTCTTAACACCTGCGAAACGTGTGGTCCCCATCACAGCCTAGGCAACTTCGGTGTGTCCTTGACCGTTTTTCGGCATCGGCGACCCACTAAATATCCGATCAGTGGGGTACGAAACCAGACAAACGACATGCCCGAATGCCCAAGATCACTGCCCGACACGTGCCCGCGCCTGTGAGCTCGGTCCCGTCTGGCGTGTGTGTTCGGGCGCGTGATGGCCCGGATGACCGGTTCATGGTCAACCGAAGGTTGATACCGAACCTTTATATTGGCCGCGCCGGCGCCTCGATGTGGGGAGCCGTGTCCGGTCACGCCCGAATGGGCATGTCCGGGCGTCACGAATGCTCGGATCGTCGCCCGGCCGTGGGTCGCGAGGGCGGCACGAGACTGCAGCGGGCGCGCGTACCGGAAGTAGTGAACATGGAGGGGCCGCGGCCGGAAGCCGCGGCCCCGCAACGACGTGGTCAGCTCTTGAACGCGTCCTTGATGTTCTCGCCGGCTTGCTTCACCTTGGAGCTGGTCTGGTCGGCCTTGCCTTCGGCCTCGAGACGCTCGTCGTCGGTCGCCTTGCCGACGCCCTCCTTGACCTTGCCGCCCAGCTCTTCGGACTTGTTGTCGACCTTGTCGTCGAAAGCCATCTGGAACCTCCCGGTATGTGAGGGTTGCTTCCATACCTGGAGATACCCGTGGTTGCCATCGCCAACCCTCGATCAGGCGGCGAACTTGCCGGAAGGCAACTATCAGGGGCAACGTCCCGTGACTGCTCGCTCAGGCATGCTCACCGTCCGGGGTACCGAGCAGTAACAATTTTCTTTGGGCCCTTGCGGGGGAGGAACCTGATCAAGATCGTCCCCTACAGTGGTCCTCTCAACGCGAGAAACATTCGAGAGGACGTCATGGGCCTGACTCGGAAAGACGTGCTGAAACTCATCGGTGCAGGAACGGCCGCGGCAGCCGCGGGCCGTCTCGGACTCGGGGCACTTCCCGAGCCGACCGCGGACACCAACGAGGCCGACTACTCCGCGGACGCGATCATCACCCGTGACGTCGCGGTGATCGGGGGTGGAGCGACCGGTACGTACTCGGCGATCCGGCTGCGCGACATGGGCAAGAGCGTGGTCGTGGTGGAGAGCAACAATCGGCTCGGCGGGCACACGAACACCTATACCGACCCGGCCACCGGCGGCAAGGTCGACATGGGCGTGATCGTCTGGCACGACCTCGACATCGTCCGGTCCTTCTTCGCGCGCTTCGACGTACCACTGACGAAGGCGGTCTTCGACACCCCCGGCATGGTGTCGAAATACGTCGACTACCGCACCGGCGAGGTCGTCGACGGCTACACCCCGAGCGACCCCAGTGCGGCGCTCGCGGTCTACGGCGCGCAGCTTGCCAACTACCCGTACCTGGAGTCGGGCTTCTACCTGCCTGACCCGGTGCCGGCCGATCTGCTGCTGCCGTTCGGCGACTTCGTGAAGAAGTACGCGCTCGACGCGGCCGTCAACTTGATCTTCAACTTCGGCCAAGGCCTCGGCGACCTGCTCCGCCAGCCGACGCTGTACGTGATGAAGAACTTCGGCCTGGACATCCTGCGCAACTTGCAGGTCGGCTTCCTGACCACCGCGCGGCACGACAACAGCGAGCTGTACGTGAAGGCGCGGGCCGAGCTCGGTGCCGACGCGCTGCTGAGCAGCAAGGTAATCGCCACCGACCGGGATGCCGTCGGGTACGCGAACGTCCTGGTCCAGACGCCGTCCGGGCTGAAGCTCATCCGGGCCAAGAAGATCGTCGTGACGATCCCGCCGAAGCTCGACAACCTGTTCGGCTTCGATCTGGACGCGACCGAGCAGTCGCTGTTCGGCCAGTTCGGCAACAGCGCTTACTACACCGGCGTGCTGCGCCACACCGGCATCCCCGACAACATGGCGGTGACCAACATCGGCGCGGACACGCCGTATCACCTGCCGGCCCTGCCCGGCGTCTACTCCATCTCGCCGACCGGCGTCCCCGGCCTGCACAACGTCAAGTACGGCAGCCCAAAGCAGCTGTCCGACGTGCAGGTCAAGGCAGACATCGTCGCGAGCGTCAAGCGGCTCCGGACCGCCGGCACGCTGCCGACCACGACGCCGGAGTTCGCGGCTTTCGCCAGTCACAGCCCGTTCGAGCTGACCGTGTCGACAGACGCGATCAGGGCGGGCTTCTACCGGAACCTGTACGGGCTCCAGGGCCGCAACCGCACGTACTACACGGGTGCGGCATTCCACACCCACGACTCCTCGCTGCTCTGGCAGTTCACCGAGGCGCTGCTGCCAAGCATCGCCGCGTAACGTCGCGCGTCGCCGCATAACCGCCCCAGGGCGACCCGGAACCGGCCGGGGTGGACGCCGCCACGTCCGCCCCGGCCGCCGCGTTCCCCGGAGTAATCTGATCTCTGGTGCCATCGGGCGCCCGGGCGGTGGGGCCCGCCGACCTCGAGCACCGGGGTGAACCGCGACGCGCCGTCGCCAACGGTCCCTGCCAGTTGTCACGCGCTGGTAGGAGGCCCGTGTGGATGCTGATCTCGATCTTCGAGCTCGCGTCCGGCCGGCGCGGTTGCGTCCCAGCCAATGGCCAGTGCTCGCCGCGATATCGGCCGGGGGCGTGGTCGGCGCGCTCGCGCGCTATGGCGTCTCTCTCGCATGGCCGCACCGTGCGGACGGCTTTCCCTGGTCGACGTGGGCTGTCAACGTCTCGGGCTGCATGCTCATCGGCGTGCTGATGATCCTCAACGCAGAGTTGTGGACCGGCCGGCGACTGGTCCGCCCATTCCTCGGCATCGGAGTCCTCGGCGGGTACACGACCTTCTCCACGTCGATCGTCGACGTGCAACAGGCCGCCGCCCACGGTGCGGCCGGCGTGGGCCTGTTCTATCTCGGCGCCACCGTGGTCGGTGCGATGCTCGCGGTCTGGATCGGCGCCACCGCCACCACCTGGGCGGTCAACGCCCGGCGAGCACGAAGGGAACGATGATCACCGTGCGAACGACGGGATCGGCGCTGCGCCTGACCATCTTCATCGGCGAATCGGACCGGTGGCATCACAAGCCCCTCTACGCGGAGATCGTGCACCGTGCGCACGCCGCGGGTCTCGCCGGTGCCACCGTGCTGCGCGGCATCGAGGGATACGGCGCCTCCAACCTGGTGCACACCAACCGGCTGCTTTCGCTGTCCGAGGACCTCCCGGTGGCGGTCATCCTGGTGGACGACGAGGAAAAGATCAGATCCTTCCTGCCGCAGCTCGATGGCCTGATCGGGGAGGGCCTCGTGATCGTCGATCCCGTGGAGGTCGTGAGGTATGTCGGCCGAGCGCGGGAGGTACCGTGACGGTCCTGCTCGTGGCGTTGGGCGCCGCCATCGGCGCCCCGCTGCGCTATCTGACCGACCGGACGATCCAAGCGCGCCATGACTCGGTATTCCCATGGGGCACTCTCACCGTGAATGTCGCCGGCTCCGTCGTCCTCGGATTCATCACCGGCCTACCCGTGGCTCCCGCGGTGGCGGCTCTGGTCGGTACCGGCTTCTGCGGAGCGCTGACCACCTACTCCACGTTCAGCTACGAGACGCTCCGGCTGGTCCAGGACGGTGCGCGGTTCTACGCCCTGGTCAACGTCGTCGGCAGCATCCTCGCCGGTCTGGGTGCGGCGTACTGCGGTCTGCTGCTCGCACAGTTCTTCTCGTGAGGAAGGCCCCGACGTCAGCTCACATTCGCGAGTTCCGGCGCCGGCGGAATGAGCACCACCGTGGGCTCGTGGGCGACCGCCGGCAGCCAGTCCAGCCAACGCGGCAGCCACCAGTTCCGCTCGCCGAGCAGGGCCATCACGGCGGGCAGCAGCACGGCCCGGATGATCGTCGCGTCGAGCAGGACCGCCGCCGCCAAGCCGACGCCAAGCTCCTTCGTGGACGTCAGCGGCAGCGTCGCGAAGAGTGCGAACACCGCCACCATGACCACGGCCGCACTGGTGATGACGCCGGCCGTGCGGCCGATGCCCGCTGCTACCGCGGCGCGGGTGGGCAGGCCGCGGTCGCGACTCTCGCGGATCCGGCTCAGCACGAACACGTGGTAGTCCATCGACAGTCCGAACAGGATGATGAAGAGGAACAGCGGCATCCAGTTGGTGATACCGCCGGAGGACCGGAAGTCGAGCAACGACTCGAAATGGCCGTCCTGGAAGACGAAGACCAGCATGCCGTACGCCGCCGCGACCGACAGCACGTTGAGCACGACCCCGGTCAGCGCGATGACAACGGACCGGAACGACACCAGGAGCAGGAGGAACGCCAGGCCGAGCACGAAGCCGAACACCCACGGCAGGCTGTCGTCGAGACGCTTGTTGAAGTCGTAGTTGCCCGCCGTCTCGCCGGTCACCGCGACGGTCGCGCCGGGAAGCTTGCCGAACGTGGCCGGCACCGTCGTCTCCCGCAGAGCGGTGAGCGCGCGATCCGACGTACGGTCGCTGCCGTTGCCCTTGAGGCCGACCTCGACGATCGCGACCGTCCCGGCGGGGTTGATCTTGACCTTGAACGGCTCGCGCAGGTGACCGGACGCCAGCGCCTGGCTACGGAACGCCGCGTAGGCGGAAGTGAAGGCGGGCCCGCGTACGGTGGGCGCCTCGACCACGACCTCAGCCGGCGCGACCTGGCTCGGGGATGCCTTGCGGATCGCGGTGCCGGCCTGGACGATCGGCGACTTCGGCGAGATGTCGTCGATGCTCTGGGCCTTGGTGTGCAGGTGTAGCGCTGGCGCGGCGAGCGCGGCCAGGACGGCGATCGCGACGACGGCCGCGACCGACGGACGCCGCAGGACCACGCGGAGGATGGCGTTCCAGGCGCGGCCGCCGGACCGGCGACGGTAGAGGCCCGGGATCTTGATCGCATCGACACGGTCGCCGAGCGCGGCGAGCACGGCCGGGAGAACGGTCAGCGAGCCGAGTACGGTCGTCGCCACGACCAGAATGGTGCCGATCGCGAAGCTGGTGAAGGTGGCGTCCCGGGTGAAGAACATGCCGGCCATCGCCACGATCACGGTGAGGCCGGAGACCCAGATCGACCGCCCGGACGTCTCGGCGGCGACGACGAGTGCCCGATGCGGATCGGCGCCGTTCGCGCGCTCGTCGCGTTCGCGGCGGATGTAGAACATGCAGTAGTCGACCCCGACGGCCAGGCCCACCAGCAGCATCACGTGCATCGTCGTGTCAACCGCCGGGGCCAGGCGGCTGGCCACGGCGAGCAGACCCATCGCGGCGACGACGGCCGTGACGGCGAGCGCGACCGGCAGCAACGCCGCGACCACCGCGCCGAACGCGACGAGCAAGATCCCAAGCGTCACCGGGATGGAGAGCAGCGACAAGCGGGCAAGGCCCCGGTCGAGCGCGTCACCGATGAGCTTGTCGGCGCTCGCATCGCCGGCCTCGGCGATGAAGAGATCCGGATGCCGCGCCTGCACAGCCGCCACGGCGTCGAGCGCCGGCTGGACACGATCCTTGGCCGTAGCGGGATCGCCGGGAAGGGTGAAGGTCACGAGCGTGGCCGTCCGGTCCGGCGAATCGACCGGGTCACCGACCGTACCGATGCCCCGCAGCGATTTCCGTACGTCGGCTATCGCTTCGGCGCGGGGGCTGCCCTGGATGACCACCATCTCTTGCGCGGGCGCGACCGGGAACCCGGCCTCCGCGACGATCCCATCCGCGCGGGCGGACTCGCCGTGGCCCTGCTGGATGGCGGTCGCCTCACGGGTGCCCAGTTGTCCACTCAGGACCGTCACACCGATGACGAAGGCGATCCAGCCCAGGATCGCAAGCGTACGGTGGCGGGCGCTCCAGACCGCGGCCCGCGCCGCGATGCCCCTGATGTTCTCCGTCGATGTCATGCCAGTGACGCTATGAGCGCCGCCGCGCGGCATCGATCCCGTGAGCTGGCCGGTCCTCGGTAGGGCTACCCCTACTACGTCCGCAGGTACGCGAGCACGGCGAGGACGCGTCGATGCTGCTCGTCGTCGGGTGGCAGGTCGAGCTTCGTGAAGATGTTGCGGACGTGCTTCTCGACGGCCCCCTCGGTCACCACGATCTTGCGGGCGATCGCGGTGTTGGAGCGGCCCTCAGCCATCAGGGCCAGCACCTCGCGTTCCCGTGGCGTGAGGTTGCGCAGCGGGTCGTCGCGCCGGCGCCGGACCAGCAGCTGGGCGACGACCTCGGGGTCGAGCACGGTCGCGCCACCCGCGACGCGCCGCAGAGCGTCCAGGAACTCGGCAACCTCGGAGACCCGGTCCTTCAACAGATAACCCACCGCCCCCACGCGGTCGGCCAGGAGATCGTCGGCGTACGCGACCTCGACGTACTGGGAGAGCACCAGGATCGGGCTCCCGGGCACGCGGGCGCGGGCCTCGACGGCGGCGCGCAGGCCCTCGTCGGTGTGCGAGGGCGGCATCCGCACGTCCACGATGGAGACATCCGGCTTGTGCTCGGC
>DASYTU010000167.1:0-16237 GCA_036001925.1 Actinoplanes sp. | reverse complement strand
CATCCTGGCCGACCTGGGCCGCTAGCCCGCTCCCGCCGCCGCGGCCCGGCCTCCGCGGCCCGGCCTCCGCGGCCCGCGCCGCCGGGGCCCGGCCGCCTGGGCTCGCGCTGCCTGGGCTTGTTGATCATGGGGTTAGTTCAGACAAAGCGGAATTATCGCCGTCGTAACCCCATGATCAACCGGGACAGAGACCGGGACGGAGACCGGGACAGAGGCCGGGACAGAGGCCGGGGACACAGGCCGGGGACAGGGGAGAGCAGAGGCGGCGCCAGGGGCCGGGGATCACGTGGTGCGGTGCGCCCGGATCTCGTGCCCGACGCTGGTCAGGCAGCGGCCGCTGGACAGGTCAAACTTCCAGCCGTGCAGCTGGCAGGTCAGCACGTTGCCGTCGATGACGCCGAACCGGCTCAGGTCCGCCTTCAGATGCGGGCAGCGGCGCTGGACCGTCCAGTCCCCCAGCGTCGTGTCCTCCGCGTCCACCGACCGCTCGTGCTCGTCGTACCAGCCCTCGGCGTACTGCAGCCGCTCCTCGGTGAGGCACTTGAAGAACGCGTAGACGAACTCGTTGTACTGCCCGATCCGGGCCGCCGAGAAGCGGCAGGAGAGGAACAGCGAGTTCACCCAGTCGCCCTCGTCGATGTGGATCAGGTGCTCGACCAGTTCGCGCTGGGTCCGGAAGCGGTAGCGCACCTTCTCGTCGGCGTACGGGCGGACCTGCTTGCCCGGAAAGTCCACCACGATCGACTCGACCGACTCCGCGTCGTACGAAACCAGATCGAAGCGGACCGGCCCACCCACCCCCTTGGCCAGGTAGATCGACTCCTCGAGCAGCGGCTCGATCCGCTTCTTCAGCTCGCCCAGCACGTCGATTTCGGGGTGCCGCCACGACGCCTTCTCGGCCGCGATGATCGGCGCCTTACGCTCGCGCATCTCTTCGAGGTGCGCCTTCTTGTTCGCGAAGAACTCGTCCACGTCGGCCGGGTGCTGCGTGTCACACGAGGACGTGGTCAACTCCGCGACGCTGCCGGGGAGCAGGACCACTCCGTTCGTGCCGCCGGCTTTGGCGTACTCGGTCATGAAGACCGACTGGTCCGGGAAGATGTTGCCCCCGTCGCCGAAGATGTCGTTGAACTGCCACAGCTCGTCGTCGAGGAAGCACGGCGGCCCAGCGATCGGGAACACGTGGGACGCCTTGAGGTCGTCGATGTAGCGCCAGGTCCGGTCGAACTGCCGGTCCCGCTTCTGCTTGCCGAACGCGGTCTTCGCGGCCTGCGGCAGCTCGTAGACCATCGGGTACCAGATCGCGCCGGAGAACTGCAGCATGTGCGCGTGCACATGGCCCAACTCGGCAAATATGGACAAGTCGGTCGGCCGCGCATCGTTCTGGTTGAGCAGACGCACGCCGTCATGCTCCACCCATAGCGAGGAGTCGCCGATCGGGCCGTCGGTGGGGCTGATCAGCGCCTGGATCATGATCTTCAGGCCGCCGTCGAGCTCGTACACCTCGTTGCTCTTGGTCTTGAGGAACCGGGTGAAGCCCAGCTCGCGCAGCTCGTCCTCGAGCTGGCTGGTCGGGTACTCGGGCAGCAGCACCGTGGCCTTCTTGCTGACGTGCTGCGTGAGGTTCTTCGCGTCGAAGTGGTCCCGGTGCAGGTGCGATACGTAGAGGTAGTCCACCTGGCCGAGCGCCGCCCAGTCCAACAGCGAATTGTCCGGGAACGGGAACCACGAGGCGAAGTACGCCGGATTGACCCACGGGTCGCACAGAATGCTGCCGGCGGACGTGTCGATCCGCATGCTCGCGTGTCCAGTGCCCGTGATCCGCACCTTGTCGCTCCCTCGTCGGCTCGCGTTGACGGCATCGAAGGTACCGGGTGCGGGTTGGTCGGCCACCGGCGGAGGCGTCGTGCGAAAATCTGGCCGTACAGTGATCGCCCTTCGTGGAGGACCGAACCATGGCGGAAGAACCGGTTTACGCGCCGGACCAGCTCAAGCCGGGCAACCGCAAGTGGGGCCGCCGCGGCGCTCTCGGCACGGCCGCGATCATGCTGTTGTTCCTGTGGGGCAACCACGAGGGCAACACCGAGAACATCTACCTCATCGTCATCGCGTTGCTGCTGGTCGGTGCCGTGGTCCTGGACTCGGTCCTGCGCCGGAACGGCCTCAAAGCCAACGACCAGTAACGGCGACGAAGGCCCGCTCGCCTAGCGAGCGGGCCTTCGTGGTGAGCTTTCAACGACGGCTTCGTGGTGACCTCTCAAACGACGTCTTCGTGGTGAGCTCTCAACGACGGCGTAGCAGGATGTCCTTCACTTCGCGCAGCGCGGCGTCCACCTCCGCCTCGAAGTAGCCGCCCGGAACCAGCCCGAACTGCAGCGTGTCGAGTTCGTTCTCGGGAACCGGCATCGGGCCGCGGCCGGACATCGCCTGCAGGATGCTCTCGAAGAGCCGGTCCACCTGCATCGGGTCGTACCCGCTGCCGAACCGGCGCGGCTGGAACGTACGCCGCAGCTGGTCGACACGGTACAGCTCACCGTTCGTGCCGCCTCCCGGGCCACCGCCCATCGGCGGTCCACCCATCGGGGGCCCACTCATGGGAGAGCCGGGCGGCGCGCTCATCGGCGACGGGCCGCCGTAGCCCCGGTCGGGCATCCGGATCTCCGCCGTCATGTCGGCCTTGCCGTGCCGGCCCGGTTCGAACGCGTCGTAGGAGCCGGTGTCGTAGCCGGCCGGGCCGCGTTGCGGTGGCCCGTACGCGGGCTCGTCGTAGCGGCCGTACGGGTCCGGGGCGGCCATCGGCTGCCGCTGCGGCATCGGCGGCCCGGCCATCGAACGGTCGTCGCGCAGCGGGGCGGGCAGCCGCTCGGTGGGCGGCGCGGAGCGGCCCATCGAGGGGCCCATCCGGTCGGCCGGCATGCCGCCGCGCATGGGCTCGGGGGCCATGCGCGGGTCGAGCGAACGACCACCGCTGCGCTCCTCGAATTCGGCGAGCTGCCGCTCCACCCGGTCCAGGTGCAGGTCTACCTGCCACTCGTCGTACCCGCCGAAGCGCACGCGGAAAACGACGTCGTGCACCTCCTGCGCGCCCACCGGCGCGCCGATCTGCTGACCTGCCAGCGTGGCTTCGACCCGGTCGAGGAAGGAGTCCACCTCGTCGACCTTGTAACCGCGCCGCAGTGCGCGCCGCCGGAAACGCTGTCCCTGACTCGTCACTGCGTCTCCCACTCCGTTCGCTGGGAATCCCGCCCAGTCATCGTGCTACCTCCGCCTCGGCCGCGCCGCCCCCAGCGCCCGCCACCGTCAGCTCGCTCGCGGCCAGTTGGCCGCACGCGCCATCGATCTCCCGGCCCCGCGTGTCACGGACCGTGGTAGCCACACCGGCCTCGCGCAGCCGCCGGACAAACTCGCGCTCGACCGGCTTCGGGCTGGCATCCCACTTGCTGCCCGGGGTGGGGTTGAGCGGGATGAGATTCACATGAGCCAGCTTGCCGTGCAGCAACCTGCCGAGCAGATCGGCGCGCCAGGGCTGGTCGTTTACGTCCCTGATCAGGGCGTACTCGATGGAGAACCGACGACCGGTCTGCGCCGCGTAGTCGAACGCGGCTCCGAGCACCTCGGCCACCTTCCAACGCTGGTTGACGGGCACAAGCTCATCGCGCAGATCATCATCGGGGGCGTGCAGTGACAGCGCAAGGGTCACGGACAGCTCTTCGGCGATCAACCGGTGCATTGCGGGCAAGAGACCCACGGTGGAGACCGTGATGTGCCGTTGCGAAAGTCCGAGGCCCTCGGGTGCCGGCGCGGTGAGCCGGCGGACCGCCTCGATGACCCGCGGGTAGTTGGCCAGCGGCTCGCCCATGCCCATGAACACCACCCGGGACAGCCGCGGGGGCGAGCCCGTGACCGCACCGGACGCCGCCACGCCGGCCAGATAGACGACCTGATCGACGATCTCGGCGACCGACAGGTTCCGGGTGAGGCCGGCCTGCCCGGTGGCGCAGAACGGGCAGGCCATGCCGCAGCCGGCCTGGCTGGAGACGCACGCCGTCACCCGATCGGGGTAACCCATCACTACGCTCTCCACCAGCGCGCCGTCATGCAACCGCCACAGCGTCTTGCGCGTCGCGCCGCCGTCGCAGGCGAGCTCGCGGACCGGCGTCAACAACGTGGGCAGCAGGTCGTCAGTCAGCCGGGCACGCGACGCGACGGGCAGGTCGGTCATGGCGCCGGCGTCACGTACGAGCCGGCCGAAGTAGTGGGTGGAAAGCTGCTTGGCGCGGAACGCGGGCTCGCCAAGGCCGGTCACGGCAGCGCGGCGCCCGGCGAGATCCAGGTCGGCAAGATGGCGCGGAGGCATCGCGGAACGGCGGCGCGCAGCCGCCGTGTCGGGCTTGTCAAGGCTGGTCGGGATGACCGGAAGAATCGTCATGGCCCGTCCAGTCTCCCACGTCGTCCTATCACCGCATCCACTGCTCATCCCGGGGGCGCGAGCAGGGCGAGCAGGAGATACGCGGCCGGCACCGCGAACAGGATGGAGTCGAGGCGGTCCATCAGGCCGCCGTGGCCGGGCAGCAGGTGGCTCATGTCCTTGATGCCCAGGTCGCGTTTGAGCATCGACTCTGCCAGATCGCCCACCACCGAGACCGCCGAGATCGCGGCGCCGAACACCAGCCCCCAGTAGAACGGCGCGTGGAGTGCGAAGGCGAAGACCAGCGCGCTGCCGAGAGCGGCCGCGACCACGGATCCGGCAAACCCCTCCCACGACTTCTTCGGACTGATCGTGGGGGCCATCGGATGCTTGCCGAAGAACACGCCGGCCGCGTACCCCCCGGTGTCCGACAGCACCACCGCGATGACCGTGGCCAGTACCCGCCATGTGCCGTCGGCCGGCTCCACCAGGAGCACGCCGAAGCTGAGCAGGAACGGCACGTACACCGCGATCAGCACGCTGGCGGTGATGTCACGGCGGAACTGCGCCGGGCCGTCGGCCAGGCGCCAGACGATCGTCGCGAGGATCGTCACGATCAGGCCGAGGGTCAGTGAGTCCTGGCCCTCATACCAGGCCAGGCCGGTCATCAGCAGGCCGCCCGCGAGCAGCGGGATGAGCGGCGGGTTGGCGCCGGTAGCCTTCTTCAGCGCCCGCACTATCTCCCAGATCCCGACGGACGCCGCCAGCGCGATCACGATCAGGAACGCCGGTTTCCAGACCACCAGCGAGGCGAGGATGATGAGGCCGAGGCTGAGGCCGACGGCGATCGCGGCGGGCAGGTTGCGGCCCGCGCGCCCGGCGGCCTTGCCGTTGCGCCCGGCCCGGCGGCGGCCCGGGGCACGCGGCCCTGTGGCCGCCCACTCGGCGCCCGACGTGGAGGTCACGGCGGTGGGCGCATCCCAGGCCGGACCATTTCTGGGGTACGGGCCATCGCCGTCACCAGTCGCACCGTCCGCGTCCGCCAAGCTCCTGGGCCGCACCGCGCCCGCCGTACCGTTCTGGCGCCGATAGGCAGCGTACGGGTCCGGCTCCCGGTATGGGTCCGGCTCCTCCTGGCCCGCCACGCCGTAGTACGGCGCCGGCGCGTCACGGTCGGGCGACCGGTCGTTGGAGGAGGCGTACCCGCCCCGGGGATCGAGGTACGACATCAGACCTCGAGTAACTCGGCTTCCTTGTGCTTGACCATTTCATCGACCGCGGACACGTACCGGTGCGTCACGTCGTCTAGCTCCTTCTCGGCGCGGCGGCCCTCATCCTCGCCGGCCTCGCCGTCCTTGACGAGGCGGTCCAGCTGTTCCTTCGCCTTGCGCCGGACGTTGCGGATGGCGACCCGGCCCTCCTCGGCCTTGTGGCGGGCCACCTTGATCATCTCGCGACGCCGTTCCTCGGTCATCTGGGGCAGGTGGATGCGCAGCTGGTTGCCCTCGTTGTTGGGGTTCACGCCGAGGTCCGAGTCACGGATCGCCCGCTCGATCGGGCGGAGCTGGGTGGCGTCGTACGGCTTGACGATGACCATGCGGGGCTCCGGGACGCCGATCGAGGCCATCTGCGTTACCGGGGTGGGCGCGCCGTAATAGTCGACGACGATCTTGGAGAACATCGCCGGCGTCGCCCGGCCCGTACGGATCGCGGCGAACTCCTCCTTGGCGTGCTCGACCGCGCTTTCCATCTTTTCTTCGGCCTCGAAGAGGGTCTCCTCGATCACCTGCTCCGTCGCCTCCTTGCTTTACTGGTGTTTCCGGTGGTGGATATGGCGATCACGCGGTGATCAACGTACCGATCTTGTCGCCGCTGACGGCGCGGATGATGGTGTCGTCTCCCTCGGTGCCGAAGACAAGCATCGGAAGGTTGTTCTCCTCGCACAGGCTGTACGCGGCCGGGTCGGCCACGCGCAGGCCCTGCTTGATCATCTCGGCGAAGGTGATGGTGTCCAGCTTGCGGGCCGTGGGATCGGTCCGCGGGTCGGCGGTGTAGACGCCGTCGACGCCGTTCTTGCTCATCAGCACGATGTCGGCGTGGATCTCGAGGGCCCGCTGGGCGGTCACCGTGTCGGTGGAGAAGTACGGCATCCCGGCGCCGGCGCCGAAGATGACGACGCGGCCCTTCTCGAGGTGCCGGATCGCGCGCAGCGGGATGTACGGCTCGGCCACCTGGGCCATCGTGATCGCGGTCTGCACCCGCGTCTCGATGCCTTCCTTCTCCAGGAAGTCCTGCAGGGCGAGGCAGTTCATGACCGTACCGAGCATGCCCATGTAGTCGGCGCGGGAGCGGTCCATGCCGCGCTTCTGCAGTTCGGCGCCGCGAAAGAAGTTGCCGCCGCCGACCACGACCGCGACCTGGACGCCGGTCCGGACCACCGTGGCGATCTGGCGCGCGATGCCCTGCACCACGTCCGGGTCGACGCCGACCGCGCCGCCGCCGAACACCTCGCCGGAGAGCTTGAGCACCACCCGGCGGCGTACCGAAGGCGGAATCGCGTCCACCGGAACAGCCTGCTCGGTCACCATCGTCATGCGAGACCACGCCTTCCCTTCGGCCTACCGGAGCTCTCCCGCGGCGAAACCGAGGCGAAAGCCTAGGAGAGACCCTATGTGACGGGGAGGCCGGGCGCAGAATCGCGTTCCCGACCTCCCGTCCTGTTGCTCCTGCCGACCACTTACTGCTGTTACTCCGGGCCGACCTCTGTTACTCCTGGCCGACCTCGAAGCGGACGAAGCGGGTGACCTCGATGCCGGCTTCGGCGAGGACCTGCTTGACCGTCTTCTTGGGGTCGATGACCGACGGCTGCTCGAGCAGGACGAAGTCCTTGAAGAAGGAGTTCACGCGGCCGTCCACGATCTTGGGCAGGGCCTGCTCGGGCTTGCCCTCTTCGCGCGCGGTCTGCTCGGCGATCCGCCGCTCCGACTCGACCGTCTCGGCGGGCACGTCCTCGCGGGTCAGGAACTTCGGGCGCATCGCGGCGATCTGCATGCCGATGCCGCGGGCGTCCGCGTCGCCCGCCTCGTCGGTCTTGCCGCCGTACTCGACCAGCACGCCCACCTGCGGCGGCAGGTCCTGCGCCTTGCGGTGCAGGTAGACCGCTACGGTGCCGTCGAGGTCGGCGAACCGGTTGATCACGATCTTCTCGCCGATCTTGGCCGAGAACTCCTGGACCACGTCGGCGACCGCGCGACCGTCGGCCAGCGTGGAGGACTGCAGCGCGGCGGCGTCGGCCAGCTTGTTGCGCTCGCCGTGCTCCACCAGCTGCTGGCCGAGCGCCACGAAGTCGGGCGTCTTGGCGACGAAGTCGGTCTCGCAGTTGAGCTCGAGCAACGCCTTGCCGGAGTGGGCCACGATGCCGTTGGCCGCGGTCCGGCCGGCACGCTTGCCGACGTCCTTCGCGCCCTTGATGCGCAGGAACTCGACGGCCTTGTCGAAGTCGCCGTCGGACTCGTCGAGGGCCTTCTTGCTATCCATCATGCCGGCGCCGGTCAGGTCGCGGAGCTTCTTGACGTCCTGGGCGGTGAAGTTGGCCATGACTCTCTCTTCGGATCTGGATGAGGTCTGCGGTGTCTTTATTCGCCCGGGACGTTCGCCACCGGGATCGAGGCGGCGGTCGCGACGGGCTCGGTCAGCGGCTGCTCGGGAGCGGCGGCGTCGTCAGCCTTCTTGTCGGCGCCCTCGTAGAGGTCGCGCTCCCACTCGGGGAGCGGCTCGCCGGCGGCGACGGTGCCCGGCTCGGGCTTGGCGTCCGCGTCGCCGCGGTTGCGGCCGGAACGGGCGATGAGGCCCTCCGCCACGGCGCTGGCGACCACCCGGGTCAGCAGCTCGGCCGAGCGGATCGCGTCGTCGTTGCCCGGGATCGGGAAGTCGACCTCGTCGGGGTCGCAGTTCGTGTCCAGCACGGCGATGACCGGGATACCCAGCTTGCGCGCCTCGTCGACCGCGATGTGCTCCTTCTTGGTGTCGATCACCCAGATCGCCGACGGCACCTTCGACATGTCCCGCAGGCCGCCCAGGGTCTTGGTCAGCTTCTCCTTCTCGCGGGAGAGCTGGAGGGTCTCCTTCTTGGTGTAACCGGCGGCAGTGCCGCTCAGGTCACCCAGGGCCTCGAGCTCCTTCATCCGCTGCAGGCGCTTGTACACCGTCTGGAAGTTGGTGAGCATGCCGCCCAGCCAGCGGTGGTTGACGTACGGCTGGCCGACCCGGGTCGCCTGCTCGGCGATCGCCTCCTGGGCCTGCTTCTTGGTGCCGACGAAGAGGATATGGCCGCCCTCGGCGACCGTGTCGCGCACGAAGCTGTACGCCTTTTCGATGTAGTCGAGGGTCTGGCGCAGATCGATGATGTAGATACCGTTGCGCTCGGTGAAGATGAACCGCTTCATCTTCGGGTTCCAGCGCCGGGTCTGGTGCCCGAAGTGGACACCACTCTCCAGCAGCTGGCGCATGGTCACGACGGCCATGGTGGATTGCTCCCTATGTTTCCCTGGTTGTCACGCTCACCGGCGGTGGGCGTCCTGGCGCCCGGTCGTCGGCCGCAGGCGGGCCCGACCAGAGTCGGGACCAGGGAGGGCCGCCGCCGCCGGCTCGAGAGGCTCGGGATCGAGAACAACTCGGCACGGACAGAGGGCACGCGAGGTCGACCGCACGGGCGGTCGCCGTCGTCAAGCATACGCCCCGCGCCCGGCCATGGCCGCCCCGGCATCATGCAGCGCCTTCGCCGGTTCGGCCGCCTGCTCTCCGCCGCATCATCCGGCTGCCGCTGCCGGTCGGGCCGGCCAACTCTGCGCCCCGGCATTGTCCGGCCGCGACGGCTGACTCCCCGCCGGAAAGCCGGGACGCCGGCTGTGTGCGTACCCGATCATGACCGTGAACGCCGGACGCGGCCGGCGGGCCGGGGCGGGATCAGGCTACGGACATCCCGGCCGCCAGCAGCAGGATCAGCCCGACCGGGAGATAGACGACCGGAGGCCGCAGCCAGACCTCGCGGCCGGCCGGTCCGCCCGCTGCCAGCGTGTAGAGACCGGTGCCGGTCAATGGCAGGCCGAGGGTGAGCAGGACCGCGGGAATGATGCCGCGGACGGCGGGATCATCGACGAACGTCACTTGAATGAGCAGCATGACCACCGGAACCAGCAGAAGGACCGTGACGATCGCGATGAGAACCGCGGAGATCGGGCGGCGGGTGCGGTAGACGGTCTCGCCCGGGAAACGGGAGCGATCGGCGACCGGAGGGACGACGCTTTTCGTCTCGGCCACGGGGGCCGGACCGCCCGGCGCGGGCGGCGCGTCCGCCAAGGACGTGGCACCGCCGGCCCGGACCGTCGGGTACTCGGGGCCGCGGACCGGCATGCGGGCGCCACTCGGGTCCTGCGGCCCAACCGTGTGGCTGCCGGTCGAGGTCAGCGGATCGGAGGCCGGGTAGGCCGCCGGCGCCGTATAGCCGGAATCGCCCGGACGCTGCTCGGGGAGCCGGAACGGGCCGCTCGGACGCTCGTGCACCCCCGAGTCGTAGGGGCTCTTCTCTTCGTACGGGCTCTTCCCGGAGTACCAATTCGGTTCCGGCTCGTCGGCGTAGCGGCGATGTCCTTCCACGATTTGGCACCGTAGGTGACAGCGAAGCGTGATGCTACCGGTGGCGCCATATCACATCTCAGTGTGACGGAACGGTTATCCACAATCGCGGTCCGTCCACAGGCCGGCGTGCCCGCGCGTCCCTGATGCCGGACGGTTATCGCCATGACGAGAGCGAGACAGGCGGTCGGCGCGTACGGGGAGCGGCTCGCGTCGCTGTACTTGGAGGGCGAAGGCCTGGTCGTTCTGGCACGCAACTGGCGGTGCCCGGACGGCGAGGTCGACCTGATCCTGCGCGACGGTGACGACGTCGTGTTCTGCGAGGTCAAGACCCGGCGGAGCGCGTCGTTCGGGTCGCCGGCCGAGGCAATCGGGCCGGCCAAGGTACGGCGACTGCGCCGGCTAGCCGCGCGCTGGCTCGCCGAATCCTCCGTGCGGCCCCGGGAAGTCCGCTTCGATGTGGTCAGTGTCCTGCCACAGCATCGCGGGGCCGCTCAGGTCGAGCACATCCGCGCGGCCTTCTGAGGCGTCCGGATGAGCTACGCCCGGGTGCTGTGCGTGGGGCTGGTCGGGATGGCGGGTCGCCTGGTCGAGGTCGAGGCCGACCTCTCGCCCGGGCTGCCCGCCGTGGTGCTGACCGGCCTACCCGATACCGCACTGCACGAAGCCCGCGACCGGGTCCGCGCTGCCGTGGTCAACTCGGGCCAGACGTGGCCCAACCGCCGGATCACCGTGAACCTGCTGCCGGCCACGTTGCCAAAGCACGGCAGCGGCTTCGATCTCGCGATCGCCTGTGCTTTGCTGGCCGGGGCGGGCGAGCTACCGCTGGCGCCGATGGACGGCGTGGTGGTGCTCGGCGAGCTAGGCCTGGACGGCGCGGTACGGCCGATCCGCGGTGTCCTGCCGATGGTCGCCGCCGCGTCCCGGGCCGGCATCGTCCGGGTGATCGTGCCGCTCGCGAACGCTCGCGAGGCGACCGTCGTGCCAGGCGTGACGGTACGCGCGGTGGACTCGCTGAGCCGGCTGGTCGCGTTCATCCGAGGTTCCGGTCCCCTGCTCGACCCGCCGCCCGCTCCCGCGTCGCCCTCGCCGGCCGGCCCTGACCTGGCCGACGTGGCCGGTCAGGACATGGGCAGGTACGGCATCGAGGTGGCCGCGGCGGGCGGTCACCACATCGCGCTGCTCGGACCGCCCGGCTCCGGCAAGACGATGCTGGCCGAGCGGTTGCCGTCGGTGCTCCCGGAGCTGGACGACGAATCCGCGCTGGAGGTGACGGCGCTCCAGTCGATCGCCGGCGTCCTGCCGGCCGACGGCCGCCTGGTGCGGCGGCCGCCGTTCCAGGCGCCGCACCACAGCGCCAGCCTTGCCGCACTGGTCGGCGGCGGTAGCGGCCTGGCCCGGCCGGGCGCGCTCTCCCTGGCGCACCGCGGGGTGCTCTTCCTGGACGAGGCGCCGGAGCTGGCGAGCGCGACGCTGCAGGCCTTGCGGCAGCCGCTGGAGAACGGCCGCGTGGTGCTGGCCCGGGCCCGCGGCACGACCGAGTATCCGGCGCAGGTCCAGTTGGTGCTGGCGGCCAACCCGTGTCCCTGCGCGTCTCCCGCGGGGGATCAGAGCTGCCAGTGCACGCCCCTGCAGCGACGGCGCTACCTGGGCCGGATCTCCGGGCCGCTACTGGACCGGATCGACATCCAGATCACGTTGCGGCCGCTGAGCGCCGCTCAGCTGATGACCACGAGTTCCCCGGCGGAGCCGTCCGCGGCGGTGGCGGAGCGCGTGGCGAAGGCAAGGGCGGCCGCCGCGGCGCGCTGGTCAGCGGGCGGCTGGCGGGTCAACGCGGAGGTACCGGGCCCGCAACTGCGACGGCCGCCCTGGCGACTGCCGGCCCCGGACACCGCGGCGCTGCGGACGAGCCTCGATCGCGGCGCGCTGTCGGCCCGCGGCTTTGACCGCGTTCTGCGTCTGGCCTGGACCATCGCCGACCTGGACGGCCACGACCGGCCGGACGGCCACGACGTGCACGAGGCGGCACAACTGAGAATGGGGGAGGCACATGAGCGCGGAGAGCGCTGACCACAGTGGCCGCGGTTTGGCTCCGCTCCCGGCAAACCCCGACCGGGCGCCCTCCCTGCCCGCGGAACGCACGGACCGGGACGAGGATCGGCTCGCGCGGGTGGCGTTGACGTGGCTTGCCGAACCCGGTAACCGGGCGGTCTGGACGATGGTCAATGCAGCAGGTGCGCCGGCGACGCTCGCACGACTGCTCAGCGGGGACATCCCCCAGTCGACGCTGCGGGCGGCCGTGATCGCCCGCTCATCGGCAGGCGACCCGCGACGGCTCGCCGAGGCCGCCCTCCGCCGAACGGAGCGCCTGGGGGCCCGCGTCGTGGTGCCGGACGACGACGAGTGGCCGACGGGTGTGGCGGGGCTGGCCACACTCGAGCTGGACATGGGCCGCCGGGTGAACCAGGACACCAGGCCACCGTTGTGCCTGTGGGTGCGGGGAGCCTGGTCCGTACGCGACGCGTTCGACCGTTCGGTGGCGATCGTCGGTGCCCGCGCCGCCACCAGCTACGGGACGCACGTCGCGACGGACATCGCGTTCGGCCTGGCGGAGCACGAGTGGACGGTCGTGTCCGGCGGTGCGTTCGGCATCGACTCGGCCGCGCACCGGGCGGCGCTCGCCGCGGGCGGGCTGACCGTCGCGGTGCTGGCCTGCGGCGTGGACCGGCCGTACCCGATGGGTAACGCCGCGTTGTTCGAACAGATCGCTGACCGGGGTTTGTTGATCAGCGAATGGCCGCCCGGTGCTGAGCCGTTGCGGCACCGGTTCCTCATCCGCAACCGCGTCATCGCGGCCGCGACCAGGGGCACGGTCGTCGTCGAGGCGGCGGCCCGCAGCGGCGCCGCCCAAACGATGAGCCGCGTCCTGGCTCTCAACCGCACGGCGATGGTGGTGCCGGGCCCGGTTACCTCGGCGATGTCGGTGGGCTGTCATGAGCTCCTGCGCACCAATCCGCAGGCGCGGCTGGTCACGGGCCTGGCCCACGTTCTGGAGGAGGTCGGGAAGATCGGCGAGTATCTGGCCGACCCGCCACGCGGTCGCACGCACCGCAGGGATTCGCTCGACGACGAGTCGGCGCTGGTACTGGAGGCCGTGCCGCGGCGGGGGACAGCGGACCCGGATCAGCTGGCGGCCCAGGCCGGCCTAGGTCTGCGGACGGTGCTCAGGAGACTGTCGCTGCTGGAGATGGCCGGGCTGATCGTCCGTCGCGCGGGCGGTGGCATCGCCTTGGCACCCGAGCCCAAGCCGACTCGTGACTAATGTCCGTTCGCCGGGGTCCAAGCTTGGCAGCCCTGCACGCGCCCGGCACGCCCTTGCCGGGCCTTGCGGATTCGGCCGGCCGCTAGTCTTCGTCGAGGTCGCGGCGGTGGACCTTCATCCATGCCTCGACGTCGTCAGTAAGCCACACCTTGCCCTGCGCGAGATCGGCGACCGGTTTCGGGAAATCGGCACGGCTGGTGATCTGGTAGGCGCGCTGCCGGCTGACTCCGCCCAGGCGGATGCGGATCTCATGCGCGCCCATGAGTCGGATCGGCTTTCCCACATGATCGACCGTAGGCGCGAGACTATTAGTCTATCATCAACTTTATAGAAGACAGCTAGTCGCTAGTCAACTAAGCTAGCCTCGTGACCAGTCGTCGCCGGACTATGCCGGCTCTCAAGGGGCCTATCCATCGGCGTCTCTGGCGGACGTTCTGGCGGCGCTGCTCGTGTGGCCTTCCCGCACCTTGCGTCGACCGCCGCGTCCCAGCGCCGGTGCCGCCGCTCCTCAACCGCGCCGACGTCCCCGCCGAGCCTCCGGAGCTACACACAGTCGACCACATCGCCTGGGGCGCCGGTTCCCGCGACGCTGCGGCCCGCACCGCGCCCGCGGTCGGTCAGGGTCTCCGCGTTTCGGCGGCGGGACATATGGGTGCGCGCCACTGGCGCGGCGCCACGGTCGTGCTACCCACGACGCAACAGGCGTCGTCGAACAGATGCATCCCCAGCCCGCAGACCCCACCGGGATCCATGCCAAGTCCTGCGGCCACTCCGGCAAGCCGGCAGTCAGACAGCGTGCCGACTTCTCGCCGCGCTCGGCAGCCGACCCGCGGACCGGCCGCGACGGGCTGGCCGGAGCGCATCGAGGGGCCGAGCGGGGATGCTGGGAGAAACGCGCCCGCGCCTCGGCCAGCCGCGCCGGGCAGATCCGGCGAGGCGACAACCACCATCGTGCCGCGGCCAGCCACCGGAGGCCTACCCGGCAAACCGGCAGCCAGCCTCCGGCCGCGACCCTCCGCGGCGGGCGGGCTCACCTATACGGCAATGTCCACGGCAACCATGCAGATGGCATTGGCCAGTGTGACGACGCGGAGTACGCACGCTCGAAACCCAGGCTCGGACATTGGCCGTGCCGGCGCGTTGACGCCAGCACAACATCACCGTACGCACGGGGGCGTTCGTGGCGGCCGTGGAGCGGAGTGAACATGTCGGCGAACGGCCGACCTGGGACTGCCGGGTCTGCGGCCAGCCGTGGCCTTGCGCCGACGCCAAGAGCCGACTGCGAAACGAGTTCCGGACGTTTCCGTCGTCTCTCAGCATCTACATGTCGGCTCAGATGGTCGACGCTGCCACCGATCTCGCGGCTCAAAGTGCCGAACCACCGGCCGACCTCTACGAGCGCTTTCTCTTGTGGATCCCATAGCAGGTGGGGCGCGCGTGCCGACGATTCCGCCGGCCTCGGCGGTCAGCGAGGGCGAGCCCACCTTGACCACAGTCCGGCGCTTTCCCGCGGCGAGACTTCGAGCCGGGAGCATGCCTCTTGGTGCTGGCGCGAATGGCCGCCGAGGGCTGGGTTGGCCGGTGGGCTCCGTTCTGGAGGGATCCGAACGGGCTTCGGCGGCCGGCGCTGCCGGACGATCGTCCGCGGAGCGGCATGCCCCGGCGAGACTCTTGTGGCGCCCGGCCCGACGTCCCTTGCACTCGAGGCGAGCGGGCGACGGCCGGGAGATTGGATCACCGGCCGCCGCCCGTGCCGCCCGATCAAGCTCGGCCTTCTCAGTGCGGCGGTGATAGCATACCGACATGAGCCTGTACGTACAACGTGATGGAACATCGTGGCCACGTACGGTGGCTCCCATGATCGATCCCTCGGCCGACCGTGCGGTCTTCCGCCAGCTCGCGGATCTGTTGCGCGACCAGATCGAGTCCGGTGAGCTCGGGCCGGGTGAGCCGCTTCCTAGCGAGCTGCGTCTCGCCCAGGAGTACGGCATCAGTCGCACGACGGTCCGGCAAGCCATCGCCCAGCTACGCACCGAAGGGCTGGTCACAGTCGAGCGTCCGCGCGGGACGTTCGTCCGCGTGCCGGAACCGACCCAGCTCGTCACACTGGGCCGGGGCGAGCGCGCCAGTGCGCGCATGCCCACCGACGCCGAGCGCCGCGCATATCGCCTCGGCGAAGGCGTGCCGGTCCTCGTCATCACCGCCACAGACGGCACCACGACCGTCCACCCCGCCGACAGGGTGCAGCTCACCCGCCCGTAGCAATCTGTCGGCTCGTTGCCCCATCGCGCAGGCGGCCGCTAGAGAGGCCGCGAACCCGCCACCCGGCTCCGCACGGTGGACATCGCGGACTTGGGGTTCCGAGCAGCCGCCGCGGGCCCACGCCGGGATCAGGATGTGCGCCACGGCGTCCGGCTGCGATGTGCCGCGCCACGCCCGGTTGTGACGGCGGCATCGCACCGGATGCGACGAACTACCCGGCACCGTGTTCGACGCGACACGCGGCACGGCCCACGCATGCGACACAGCCGCGCACCCCACACGCGACACCCGGCACGGCCCGCGCATGCGACACGGCCGCGCATCCGGACGGGAGGGCACGGCATACGCGACTCGGCGCAGTGCGCGCCAGGCACCATCCCGGCACGCGGCCGCCGCGCGCGGATCACGTTGTTGCGACGGGGATTCGCCGGGCTCCACATCGGTCTGTTCGTCCGCGACACTCAAATCATGATCTGGCGCGAGATCTGATTCGTTCGGCTGCTCCTTCGCCCTTGTCTTGTATCCCTGCTGGACTTACCGTCGGGAGAAGGACCACCGTCCATCGGGGACGGTTCTGACCCTGTGGTGCGGGCGCCCAATCTGCCCTGCGG
>DASYTU010000166.1:0-6647 GCA_036001925.1 Actinoplanes sp. | reverse complement strand
CGGCACGGCGGCCGGCAGGCTGATCGTCATGGTGAGTCCGCCGCCGGGCGTGTCGGTGGGGATGAGCGTGCCGCCCTGAGCTTCGGTGAAGCCGCGGGCGATGGCGAGTCCCAGGCCCAGGCCGTTGCCGGTGTGGTCGTCGAGTTGCCGGAACGGCGAGAACACGGTCTCGCGGGCGGCGGCGGGGATGCCTGGTCCGTGGTCGACCACCGCTAGCCGGACCCGCCCGCGTTCGGCCTCGCCGGTGACGGCCACCGTGCCGCCGGGTGGGCTGGCGGTGACCGCGTTGGCGACGAGGTTGGCGACGACGCGTTCGAGCAGACCGGCGTCGGCCAGGGCAAGGGGCAGGTGGTCGGGGACGTCGAGGGCGACCGTGACGCCGCCGGTGTCCGTGCCGAGCACGGCCGCGGCCGCGACGGCGTCCACCGCCGTGGGCTCGATCTCGACGGAGAGCACGCCCGCCTGCAGGCGGCTCACCGCCAGCAGATTGTCGACGACCGTAGTGAGCCGGTCGGTGGACTCCTCGAGCGTGGCGAGCAGCTCGGCACGGTCGCCCGCGGAGAACTCGACGTCCGGCTGGCGCAGGCTGTTTACCGCGATCTTGATGCCGGCGAGCGGCGTACGCAGATCGTGCCCGACCGCGCCGAGCAGCGCGGACCGCAACCGATCGATCTGGGCCAGCTCGTCGGCCCGCGCGGCCTCAGTGGCGATCCGCTGCGCCTGCCGGGCCCGGGCCGCGGCGGCGACATCGACGGCGAGACCGGCCGCGGCGGCGACCAACAGGTAGACGACCAGCGCGACGAGGTTGTCCCGGGTCTCGACCGTCAGGGTGCGGTAGGGCGGGACGAAGAACCAGTTCACCAGCAGGTCGGCGGCGACCGCCGCGCCGAGCGCCGGCAGCAGGCCGCCCGCCGCCGCGGTGAGCAGAACGGGAAGGAGATAGAGCAGCACGATGCCGGCCAGCGACAGTTTGTCGCGCAGCGGGACGAGCGCCGCGGTGCAGACGAGAAGCGTCAGGACCGCGACCGCCGCGCCCAGCCCGGTCCGGCGGACGCTTGCGGTGCCGATGCGGTGAGGCCGTGTCACGCGCGCCTCCCTTCCGTCGCGGCGCGTCCCGATTGTCCAGCACCGGGGCGCGGCGCGGCGACGACCGCCGAGCACCGGGGCGCGGCAGCGCCCGGCGACCGCCGCGCGCCGACTCGCGACGTCGCGGGGATGCCGGCACGGCTCAGGGCAGGGACGCGCGGGCGCACTGGGTGACGTACGGCAGGTCGAACAGGGTGCGCCCAGCCAGCGCCGGGTGGGTGACGATCAGGTGCCGGACCTGGGCGAGCAGCGCCGCGCGCTGGTCGGGCGGCAGCAGGATGACGTAGCTGCGGGAGGCGACGAGGTCGAGCAGCTGGTCGGGTCCGATGCGGTGGGTCCAACCGAAGTCGCGGGTCTCAACGGGCCCGAACGGCGGTCCGATCTCCGTGCTGCGCCGCTGCTCGCCCGAGTCGAGAATCTGCCCGAGCCGGCGGACCCAGTCCTCGCGCTCGTCGCGGAGGTTCCAGATCAGGCCGAGCCGGCCGCCGGGGGAGAGGACCCGGGCCACCTCGGGCACGGCGCGTCCGGGGTCGACCCAGTGCCAAGCCTGCGCGACCAGGACGGCGTCGACGGAACTGTCCGGCAACGGGATGTGCTCCGCGGTGCCGGCGAGCGCGGGCACCTGCGGCAGGACCCGGCGAAGCTCCGCCAGCATGCCGCCGGACGGATCGACCGCGGTGACCTCGACGCCGTGGCGGACCAGGTCGCGGGTCAGCTTGCCGGTGCCGGCCCCGACGTCGAGCACGGTGCGCGCGCCGGCCGGTACGAGCCAGCGCACGGCGGCGGCCGGGTAGGGCGGCCGGCCGCGTTCGTACGTGCCGGCCGCCGGGCCGAACGAGTAGGCGTGGGCGTCCCGATCTTCCACGCTCGCGATGATATATCTCAGTATCCTAGGATGCCGTACGACGGGTGCGGCCGGTCACGGTGCGGGCGGAAGGGTTTGAACCGGAGCCCTCCGGGCACCGAAATGCCACGCAACAGAAACGGACGAGCCCAAAGTCGACGGAGGGTTGACGATGAGCTTCACGGACAAGGTCAAGAACAAGGCCGAAGAGCTGACCGGCAAGGCCAAGGAGCGCGTCGGCGACGCCACGGATAACGAGCGCCTCGAGGCCGAGGGCCAGGCGCAGGAGACGGCCGCGAACGCCAAGCAGGCGGGCGAGCACGTGAAGGACGCCGGCCGCGACGTGCGCGACGCCTTCAGCTAGGCGGTCGGATCATGAAAAGGGGCCCCCTCGGGCCCCTTTTCGTCACTCCGAGATCTGCTGCTTGCGCCACCATTGCCGGCCCGACTCGGGCAGTGTGTCGATCGGGTCGTAGTACGCGTACAGCTTGGTCAGCGCGTCGTTGTCGTCCTGCTCGATGGACGTGCGGTAGTTCTTGGTCCAGTACGAGATGCCGTGTTCCCGGTCGTACTCGGCGACCATGTGCACCCACCGCTTGCCGACGAACGGTACGTCGCACACGATCCGCGGCGTCGCGTAGCCGGGCAGGTAGCCCATCATGTCGTGCTGCAACTGCTGGGCGTACCAGACCGGGACCCGCCAGTGCTCGGCGTTGGGGATCATGTCGCACATGTAGAAGTAGTACGGCAGGATGCCGGCCTCGCCCTGCAGCCCGAAGCACAGGTCGAGCAGGTCCGGCGTGGTGGCGTTCACGCCGCGCATGAGGACGCCCTGGTTGCGCACGTCGCGTACGCCCACCTCGAGCAGCATCCGGGCGGCGCGGGCCACCAGCGGGGTGAGCGAGTTGACGTGGTTGACGTGGGTGTGCACGGCCAGGTTGACGCCGCGCCGCTCGGCGGTGATGGCGACCCGGTTGAGGCCTTCCACGACGTCGGGCTGCAGCCAGTGCTGGGGCAGTCCCATGAGCGCCTTGGTGGCCAGCCGGATGTCCCGCACGGTCGGGACCGAGAGCAGACCCATCAGGTAGGTCTCGAGCTGCTTCCACGGCACGTTGGCGACATCGCCGCCGGAGACCACCACGTCGCGCACGCCCGGGTGTGCTTTGAGGTAGGTGAGGTGCGCGTCGTACCGGTCGACGGGCTTCATCACCAGACGAAGCTTGTCGACCGTCGGGGTGGAGTTGCCGACCAGGTCCATCCGGGTGCAGTGCCCGCAGTACTGCGGGCAGGTGGACAGCAGTTCGGCAAGCACCTTGGTGGGGTAGCGGTGGGTGAGGCCCTCGGCCACCCACATGTCGTGCTCGTGCAGCGAGTCACGGGTGGCGTGCGGGTGCGACGGCCAGTCCAGGTGGCGGTCGGTGGCGACCGGGATCATGTAGCGCCGGATCGGATCGGCGTAGAACGCGTCCGTGTCGGGGACCCGGTCCGGCACCATGGTGTTGAGCATCTGCGGCGGGAGCAGCATCGACATGGTGGCCAGCCGCTGCTGGTCCGTCTCCAGGTCGGCGTAGAACCGCTCGTCGAGCAGGTCACCCATGACCGCGCGGAGCTGCTTGATGTTCTTGACACAGTGGACCCGCTGCCATTGTGCGGATTCCCACTGCTGGGCCGTGACGTCACGCCAGCCGGGGAAGCGGGTCCAGTCGGGTTCGACCAGGGTGCGGCGCTCGTATTGGTAGGGCTGCCCGGCTTGGTGTTGCCGCTCGGCCGCGGTGGGAGCGATGGTCACGCCAGCCTCCGTGCGTCGATGATCGGTTTTGTCAACGATACTGGAGAATCTACGGTGTAGAAACAATCGCGACGAAGGATTTACGGTTGACCGGCGGCTGCGGGCGCTGTTTCTTAGGAGGATGGTGGGTATGGCGGTGCCAGTGGGGCTGGCGCGGGTGATCGAGCCGGCGGGGGTCCTCCCGCAGGCCGCGTGGCGCCTGGACGCTCAGCCGAGGATCGGCGCCGACGAGGTGCGGATCTCCGTCGAACGGCTCAATCTGGACGCCGCGAGCTTCCGGCAATTGGCCGAGAAGCATGACCACGACGGCGCGGCGGTGCGCGCCGAAGTGCTCGAGATCATCGGTACGCGCGGAAAGATGCACAATCCGGTCACTGGTTCCGGCGGGATGCTGATCGGCGTGGTGGACGAGGTCGGCCCGGAGTCGCCGCTGCCGGTCAAGCCGGGAGACCGGGTGGCGACGCTGGTGTCGTTGACGCTGACCCCGCTCGCGATCACCGACGGGCTGCGCCGCTGGGACGGCCTCGGCGAGCAGGTTCCGGCCGAGGGCCACGCCATTTTGTTCGGCCGTTCCGTGGTGGCGGTCCTGCCCGACGACCTGCCGCCGGAGCTAGCGCTGGCCGTGTTCGACGTGTGCGGCGCCCCGGCGCTGACCGACCGGATCGTCCGGGCGTACGTGGAGACGGCGCACGATGCCGACCCGGTGACCGTGGCGGTGCTGGGCGGCGCCGGCAAGAGCGGTTCGCTGGCGCTCGCGGCGGCGCGGCTGGCCGGTGCCCGTACCGCTGCCGTGGTCGTGTCGGACGCGGCGCGCGACTCGATGACGGCGGCCGGGCTGGCCGATCGGGTCGCGGTCGCCGACGCCCGCGACCCGGTCGCGGTGTCCGCCGCGGTGACCGAGGCGCTGGGCGGTCCGGCCACCGTGACCGTGGTGTGCGTGGACGTGCCGGGCTGCGAGCACGGCGCGATCCTGGCCACCGCGAACGGCGGCACGGTGATCTTCTTCTCGATGGCGACGAGCTTCGCGGCGGCGGCGCTCGGCGCGGAGGGTCTGGCCGCGGACGTGACGATGCTGATCGGAAACGGGTACGTCCCGGGCCACGCCGCGTTCGCCGTCGATCTGGTGCGGAAGGTCCCCGCGGTGCGCGCACTGTTCGAGACTCGCGTCGCGGGACACTGACACGCATGACTGGACACCCCCCGACGCTGTACAAGAGCGGCCGTTTCTACAGCGCCGCAGAGCCGAGCGCGACCGCCATGCTGGTCCGCGACGGCCGGATCGCGTGGCTGGGCCAGGACGCCGACGCGCCGCCGGCCGGCGCGACGGTGGACCTGGCCGGCGCGCTGGTCACGCCCGCGTTCGTGGACGCGCATCAGCATGCGACCGACACGGGGCTGGCGTTCGACGGACTGGACCTGTCCGGCGTCCGATCGGCGCGGGAACTGCTGGATGTCGTCGCCGCGTTCGCGGCCACGCGGCCCGCGGACGGGCTGGTGCACGGGCACGGCTGGGACGAGTCGACCTGGGCCGATCAGACCCTGCCGGGCGCGGACGCGCTGGAACGTGCCGCCGGCGGTCGGCGGGTTTACCTGTCGCAGGCGTCGGTGCACTCGGCGCTGTGCTCGACCGCGCTGCTCAGCAGGGCCGTGGGCGTGCCCGGGTACGACGCGTCCGGCTGGGTACGCGAGCAGGCTCATCACGCCGTACGGTCGGTGGCGCTCGGCACGCTGAGCGCGGCCGAGCGCACCGCCGCGCAGCGTACGGCGCTGTCGAGGGCGGCCTCGATGGGCATCGCGGCGGTGCACGAGTGCGGCGGGCCGGGCACGTCCAGCGAGGCGGATTTCCGGTCGGTGCTCGCGCTGTCCGGCGATGGGCTGCCGGAGGTGTTCGGCTACTGGGGTGAGCTGGGCGGCGCCGCGAAGGCGCGGGAGCTGGGCGCGGTCGGTGCGGCAGGCGACCTGTACGCGGATGGCGCGCTCGGCTCGCGCACCGCGGCGCTGCGGCAGCCCTACGCAGACGGACCCGGTTGCGGGGAGGCGTTCGTGACCGCCGAGCAGGCCGCGCAGCACATCCTCGACTGCGTGTCCGTCGGGGTGCAGGCCGGCTTCCACGCCATCGGCGATGCCGCGATCGACCGAGTGCTGAACGGGTTCGCGATCGCGGCCAGGGCGATCGGCGTGGACCGGCTGCGCGAGGGCGGGCATCGGGTCGAGCACGTCGAGCTCGCCGACAAGGCGATGATCGCCCGGTTCGTCGAGTTCGGCGTGGTGGCCAGCGTGCAGCCGGTGTTCGACCTGCTCTGGGGCGGCCCGGACCGGATGTACGCGCAGCGCCTCGGCGTGGACCGGGCGATGGCGTCCAACCCGATCGGGGCGATGCACGCCACCGGCGTCTCGCTCGCGTTCGGGTCGGATTCGCCGGTGACCCCGCTGGATCCGTGGACCGTGGTGGCGGCGGCCGCCGCACCGCGGAATCCGGCGTACCGGATGAGCGTGCGGGCCGCGTTCGCCGCGTCGACCCGCGGCGGCTGGCGCGCGGCAGGCCGGGACGGCGCCGGGGTGCTGGCCCCCGGCGCGTCGGCGACGTTCGCGGTGTGGGAGACGGCCGGCGGGGTGCAGGGCGGCCTGCCGAGGCTGCTGCCGGACGCCGACGGCGAGGTCCCGGCGCGGCCGGTCTGCCGGCGCACGGTGCTGCACGGGAACACGATCTTCGAAGGCTGACAGCCCGCGGGAAAAGCGGTGGAGAGATGGAAGTGACGGCGTGACCGGGAAGTTGAAGCTGGACCCGCGCGTGGTGCGCAAGGCGCGCGCGCTCGCGGCGCGGGCCGGGCAGCCGGTGGTGGACCTGGCACGCTCGCACACCACCGTGTCGGTGGAGCGGGCCGTGCTGCGCCTCGCCGGCGTGCACGGCGCGGACTCCGACGGCAT
>DASYTU010000165.1:0-5655 GCA_036001925.1 Actinoplanes sp. | reverse complement strand
CAAAGGTCAGGCTGACCACCGTATTGGTGGCGGCGTTGGCTGGCCCGATGACGAGGGCAGTCGGAACCAGGAGCGCTATCGCGGCGAGGACCGCGAATCGAAAGCCGCGAAGATGCCACGGACGACTAGACATCGGATATCCCCCAACGCTCCGGGATAACGAAGCAAATCGACGGTACGACGATTACCTCATGTGAACCATCGGCGAGACGGGGGATCGCCGGGGGGCCGTATCGATTCCGGCGCCGCCGGGAAATCTCATCGGGGTCCGCGCGCCGTCCAGAACCGGCGCATTTGCTGCTGGCTGAGGATCTGCCGGATTTCGTACGTCTGCGCATCCGGGTACGTGTCGAGAAGGGCGCACAGGTCGTTCAGGTCGGATTGGCTGGTGTATGTGGCGAGCTCGGCGGCCAGCTGGCGACGCCGCCGGCGGTTCGCCCGGCGCAGCAGAAGCTCGGCCCGGAACACCAACAGGCGAGTCCGCAGCTCCATCGCCGCTCCCCGGCCGGCGTCGCCCGCCCGGCGACCAACCGACCGTCGTTTTCACCATACGCCCGTTGGCGGCTATTGGGCGTCCACGATTCCGGTACGCACGGCGTAGAGCGCGGCTTGCGTGCGGTCCTGGACGCCGAGCTTGGTGAGGATGGCGCTGACGTGGGTCTTGACGGTCTTTTCCGACAGCCCGAGTTGCCGGGCGATCTCCCGGTTCGCGCGGCCCCGGGTGATCGCGGCCAACACGTCCCGCTCCCGTGCGGTCAGATGCACGTCGGCGAGGCGTGCCTGGCCGTCGGCGAGCAGCCGCGCCACATCAGGGTGCAGCAGGACATGACCTGCGTGTACGGCCCGGATGGCGGCGGCGAGGGCGGGCGGGTCGACGTCCTTGTACACGTACCCCGCGGCGCCGGCGCGAACCGCGGGCAGGACGGCGGCCGGCTCGGTGAAGCTGGTGATGATCAGCACCTTCGCGGCGTTGCCGGACTGGCGCAGCCCGTGCAGCGCCACGACGCCATCGGCGCCCGGCATCTTGAGGTCCAGCAGTACCACGTCCGGGCGTAGTTCGTCCGCGGCGGTGACCGCGGCCGCGCCGTCGGCCGCCTCGCCCACGACGGTCAGGTCGTCCTGGAGGTCGAGGAAGGTGCGCAGGCCCTGCCGGACGACCGGATGGTCGTCCACGACGAGAACGCGGATCGGCTCAGCCACCGGCCGGCACCTCTAGTCGTACGGTCGTGCCTCCGCCCGGCCGGGAGAGTACATCGAGGCGGGCACCCGCGGAACGGGCCCGCTCGCGCATCGACGCCAGGCCGAACTGGCGCGACGGCGCCTGAGGGTCGAACCCCCGCCCGTCATCGGTGATCTCCAGCACGAGCGATCCGTCGCTGGCCCGGACGGCGACCGTGACCAGGCTCGGCGCGGCGTGGCGCAGGGCGTTGTGCAGGGCCTCCTGGGCGATGCGGTACGCCGCTTCCTCGCGCGCGGCCGGCAACCGCGGCACCGGCTCGCCGGCGAACCGTACCGCCGGTTCATGCACCCGGTCGAGCAGGTCCGCCTGCTTGCGAAGCGCCACATCGAGACCGTCCCCGGCCAGGTCGATCGGGCGCAGGCCGACCACGATGGCGCGCAGCTCCTCGGTTGCCTCGGCGGCGAGGCGGCGTACCGTGTCCAGTTCGTTCGCCGCCCGCGCGGCGTCCCGGGTGACGAGCGTCGCGGCGGCGTCGGCGGTCAGCCGCAGGCTGAACAGCTTCTGTGTCACCGCGTCGTGGAGCTCACGCGAGATCCGGTTGCGTTCCTCCACGATGGACAGTTCGCGGCTGCGCTCGTACAGGCGCGCGTTGATCAGCGCGATCGCGGCGTGCGCGGCGAGCAGCCGCAGCAGTTCCTCGTCGGCGGTGGTGAACCCGCCCGGCGTCTGCTTGTTGGCGAGGAACAGGGTGCCGAGGATCTCGTCGCCGTGCACGATCGGCATACCGAGGAAGTCGGTGAGCACCGGGTGGGCCGCCGGCCACCAACCGAAGCGCGGGTGGGAGCGCACGTCGGCGAGCCGGACCGGGTTGGGGTCGTGCAGCATCGCGCCCAGCAGGCCGTGCTGGCGCGGCAGCGGGCCGATCGCCCGGTACTGCTCGTCGCTGATGCCGTCGGTGAGGAACTCCGCGAACGAGTCGTCCGGTCCGGGCACGCCCAGTGCCGCGTACCGGGCGTCGAGCAGCCGGCGCGCCGAGGTGACGATCGTCTGCAGGGCGTCGCGGACCGACAGGCGCGCGGTGACGGCGAGCACCGCTTCGCTCACCTCGCGCAGCTCACCACGGTCGCAGCCGGTCACGACTGAGCCTCCTTCGGTGTGCCCTCCTGGCCCTCGCCTGCGATGCCGTTGTCCGGCGCAGCCGTGTGCGGCTCGGTGCAGTCGGTCACGCTGAGCCTCCTTCGGTGTGCCCTCATGGCCCTCGCCTGCGGTGCCGTTGTCCGGCGCGGCCGTGTGCGGCTCGGTGCAGTCGGTCACACCTGCACGGTACCCACGCAGCCGCGCGGCCGGATCGGGCGTCGGATCTAGGTCCAAGGACCGAGGCCCGACCGGCCCGTGGCCCGATGGCGCCCAGCCGGCGTCGCCATAGCGTCGATGGCGTCGAAGGGAGATCAGCAATGGCTGTCGCGATTGTCACCGGCGCGTCCCGCGGGCTCGGGCTCGCGCTCGCGGCCGGGCTGGCCGATGCCGGCTGGCGGCTCGTGGTCGACGCCCGCGGCGCCGACGACCTCGCCGCGGCCGTCGGGCAGATCGAGGGCGCCGCACGCGGCCGGGTCGTGGGCGTGGCCGGCGACGTCACCGACGCCGCCCACCGGCTTGCCCTGGTCGAGGCGGCCGAGCGGCTCGGCGGACTCGACCTGCTGGTCAACAACGCCGGCATCCTGGGGCCGAGCCCGCAGCCGCCGCTCGCCGAGTATCCGCTCGACGTGCTGCGGGACGTGTACGAGGTGAACGTGGTCGCACCGCTCGGGCTGATTCAGCTCGCGCTGCCGGCGCTGCGTGCCCGCCGCGGCGCGGTCGTCACCGTCACCTCCGACGCTGCCGTCGAGGCGTACTCGGGCTGGGGCGGGTACGGCTCGGCGAAGGCCGCGATCGAGCAGGCCAGCCGGATCCTGGCGGCGGAGGAGCCCGACCTGCGGGTGTGGTGGGTGGACCCGGGTGATCTGCGTACCCGGATGCACCAGCAGGCCTTCCCGGGCGAGGACATCAGCGATCGGCCGCTACCCGAAACGGTGGTGCCCGCCTTCCGCCGGCTGCTCGCCGACGCACCGCCGTCCGGGCGCATACGCCTCACGGACCTGCTCACTGAGCCTGATGGTTCGCTCCCTGCGGCGCTCGAGGGCGACGTCTTCGCTCCGCTGCGCTCCGCCCCAGACGCCGCCGCGCCAACTCGGTCGCTCAATGAGGCCGGCTAGTGACGGTCCTGCTCGACTTCGCGCTCCCCGCCAGTCTGGAGGCGCACGAGCCGCCCGAGGCGCGGGGACTCACCCGCGACGCGATACGCCTGCTGGTGGGGGAGCGGGCCGGCGGCACCGTACGCCACCACCGATTCACCGATCTGCCGGCGTTGCTGCGCGCGGGCGACGTACTGGTGGTCAACACCTCGGCCACCCTCCCGGCGGCCGTACCGATCGCCGGCAGCCCGTTGACCGTGCATTTCTCGACCGAACGGGCGGACGGTTCGTGGCTGGTCGAGCTGCGCCGGCAGGCGGGCAAGGCCACCGCGCCGTACGCGGATGGCAAGCCTGGGCGGCTTTATCCGCTTCCCGGCGGCGGCGCGGTCATCCTACGGGCGCCGTACTCGGCCGGCCGGCTGTGGCAGGCCGACGTCGACATCGCCGGCGCCGCGTCCGTGCAGGACTTCCTGTACGCGCACGGCCAGCCGATCCGGTATGCGTACGTCCGGCGGCCCTGGCCGCTGCGCTACTACCAGACCGTGTTCGGCATCCACCCGGGCAGCGCCGAGATGCCGAGTGCGGGCCGGCCGTTCACGCACGCCATGGTGACCCGGCTGGTCACCGCGGGCGTGCTGGTCGTACCCGTGTTGCTGCACACCGGGGTGGCGTCGCCGGAGGCGCACGAACGGCCGTACCCCGAACGCTTCTCAGTGCCGCCCACCACCATGCGGGTCGTCGCGCGGGCCAAGGCCGACGGCGGCCGCGTCGTCGCGGTCGGCACGACCGCGGTACGCGCACTGGAAAGCGCCTGGGAGGGACCGGCGCAGGGCTGGACCGACCTGGTGGTCACGCCGCGGCGCGGAGTACGCGTGGTTGACGGGCTGCTCACCGGCTTCCACGAGCCGCGCGCCTCACACCTGGACATGCTCGCGGCGATCGCCGGGATGCCGCTGCTGGAACGCTGCTACGCCGCGGCACTCGACGCCGGGTACTTATGGCACGAGTTCGGCGACGTGAATCTGCTCCTGCCGAACGACTCGACCTCATCGTCGCCCACCCGTGGGCGGTAGAAGAAGGAGATATCGCCGGCTTCGAGGTGCTCAGCCTTGCTCACTGCCGGTCGTCGGGGTTCTTTTGATGCCAGTCGCGTACCGCGTCGCGCACCCGGTCGAACAACGCCATCGGTGGTCCGGCCAGAACGTTCCCGACCGCGGACTCCGGCGCCTTCGCGTGGGGGCGGGTCGGGGCGGCCGCCTCCGCCGCCTTCAGAGCACCGGCCATCCTGCGCAGCGTGTCGGCGTCGACCGTGCCGCGCAACCGGAGGAACTCGTCGCCCTCCTCCCTGGTGGCGTGCAGGATCACCTCCTGCTCGAACGCCTCCAGCCGCCGGTCGAAGTCCGGATGGTCGACCCCCATGTCGTACAGGTCGGCCAGCTCCTTCTTGGCTCGGTCCTCTTCCTCCAGCCGCTGCTCGACCACCTGTTCCCCGGCTTCCAGCTTGCGGCGCGCCGCCGGGTGCACGACGGCCTCCTCGGCGGTCTCGTGCACCGCGAGCAGGCGCACCAGGTCCTCGAACAGCTCCTGCTTCGCCGGTCCCCGCACCTTGCGCAGTTGGCTGAACAGGCTTTTGATCTCGTCGTGCTGCTCGAGGAGCAGGTCGACCACGTCCCGGCCAGGTGCCGTCTCGCTCGTAGTCATCGACATCACGTCCTAGGTCACGGGTCTGTGTGGACGCCTTCCCCCGTCCGGCCCGGTTCATGCGGCAGTCGAACAACTCCAACAACGAAAAATACTTAACATTATTGACAGTAATCCAACGTTCATCCAAGCTCATAGATACTTTGGCGTACCTGACGACGTCTTCCCCATCTGTCGGACGGGTACGGGAGGGCGCACATCCCCCACATCCCCGCGTACCTCGGAGTGCCCCATGAGGATCAGCCTCCGCCACGCCCTCTCGGTCACCAGCGCCGCCGTCATGGTGTTCGCGGCGACCATCGCGGTCGCCCCGGGCGCGGACGCGGCCATCAACTCAAGTCCGCTGGTCAACCCGGCGTCCATCGCGCCTCGCGTTCTGGTCGGTCAACCGTGACCGGCCGTGTCCCGGCGGCGGAGTGGTGTCCAACTGCAGCGGCATCAGCCAGAACAACTGGCAGTTCACCTCGATCACGGCCGGCTTCACCGGCTGAACCCGTCCCCGGCGGCGGCGGTTCGTCCGCCGCCGCCCGCCCGTTCTGGTCC